>WALX01000136.1 GCA_015522625.1 Candidatus Hestiella sp. | reverse complement strand
TACTTTTATGCAAATCTCATAAAGCTTTTTAAGACCTTTTTCCCTCTTCGTCTTCATGTTATCCTTTTGCTAATTGGTACATATATAAAACTTGCAACGGAGCAAAATTTGGTGGATATTAGATTTCTAAGTTATCACCACATCTGCAACACCATGAATGCAACACCCTAAAATTCAACAGAACCCGCTTAATTAAGACCTCTTAACCCAGTAGTTCACCTCTATAATCTCCATAAACAACCTTTTTTCCAGCACCTTCTCCCTTTTCTCATAGCCTATTCTCTTCATACACCTGTCTTGATCCAAACTAGAAAGGGTTGATTTTAATATCAACACGTTTTCCGCTATTTTAGAAGAAGTACACAACTTTTCGTGGTTTTTGCCTTCTTGCCATGAAAGCACAAGCCAACGATCACTCCCTGCTAGCCTGTCCGTCGATGGTATATAAGGGGGGTTTATTATTGCCAGGTCAAAGCTTGCATTAACGCAAGTGGCAGCATCACACCTAAGAACTAAGCTTTCCCCTTTCAATAGCCTATACGTGCTGTAAACCGCATAAGGAGATACGTCTACTGAAACCAAAATTTTTGGATTGAAGAGCTTTTTCGCAACTAGAGAGAGCACGCCGGAGCCGGACCCTAAGTCTATTATCTTCTCATAGCTATATCCCTTAGATTTTAATACCTTCATTGCCTCGATCATCAGGAAGCTGTCATCAGAAGGTGTATATACCATCTCGTTTTTACTAGCATCCTTCACAAGTTCTACACCCTACCATTAAAGCGATCTCTTCTGGCGCTAGCTCCCTTACCCTTCTGTTACCCCAAGATCCCTTTATGTTAAGCCCCAACTTCTTGCTACAAGTAGCTATTACCTTGTATACCCTCTTGTTCTTTTGAGAGAACAGGCATGATGTTAGCCTTTCAAGCTCGTTATATTTTTGATTCCAATCCCTTATCCTCCTAAAAAACAGAACAGAACTTTTCACCTTTGGTCTAGGGTAATAATTTTTAGGGGGGATGTTGCCTAAAATCCTTGCACTAAAAAAGTATTGAACCAGCACTGCTATCCTACCATAGTTGCTTTCACCCGGATTCGATACCAGCCTCTCGGCTACCTCTTTTTGCAAGCCAAGCACTGCATACTTTATGCTGTTATTTTTTACCATTCTCACCAAGAGCTCAGAAGTTATGCTATATGGAGGATTTGAGACTAATATAGGAGTTCTCGTGGAGGCCATGAAGTCAAGCCCATTTGCAAAGAGCAGCTCAACATTTGCCGGCATATAATTTTTTAAAAAAGAAAGTCTCCTGTCCACTTCCACGGTCACGACCCTCTTCGCTATGTGTGATATCAAAGAAGTTATATACCCCATACCTGTTCCTATTTCCAAGAAGTCCTGACCCTTAAACTTGGTTAGGGGGTCATAGAAAAGCTTAATCGAGTCGCAACTAACTATAAAATGTTGTGATATGCCTTTGACTGGCCTTACCCTCATTTTTCTTAATTTTCCAATAACCTCTCTGCAATTTTCATAAAAGCTATTATCCATTAGGTGACCTCACTCTTTCCTTCATCCCTTTGACGGTAAGTTTTCCTCATAGCATCTAAATAATTCAAGTAAGGAAGCCCAGAATGCCTAGGCTCTACGAATAGGTAATACTTGGCTTCACCTTTTACTTCCTCTAAAATCTTTTCAGATAGCATTTCAAGTGGATCTGCTTTTAACACCTTCTTGATATCTTCAAAGCTCTCAAACTTCTTGGTCTTTCTAAGGTAAATAAGGTTCTTTAGAGACTTCTTGCCAACACCTTTAAGTAGCTCTATCGAATGAAGCCTAATGTTTATTGGCTCTGCTATATTGAAAAACTCCACAAAGAGCCTCTCATTAGACCTTATTATCGCTTTCACGGCCTCTGGGAGGTTCTTTTTGGCAATCTCGCTTAAATCCCTATATGATATAGGGGTTCTCGGCGTTGCAAGTATCTTTTCTGAAAGCCCCCTCGACTTAGCTACCTTTGAAAGGTCAGAGGGTTCCCTCAAGAAAACAAGGTTACTGCCCTGATCCGATAGGGCTATAATCACTAAGTCCTCTACCCTCTGGTTTACCTCATATAACGTTGTGCAATAGACCTTCCTGTCAACCCCTGGCATACATGCGAGAGAAACATCGAACCTCCTAACCCTCCTGCCAAGAGGGTCTAGAGGTTCTACTACAGACTTTAAGGTTTCTCTGGCTAACGCCACCCTCTCCATAGGTTCTGCCTTCTTGCGCAGGGGTATGCCATCAAGCAAAGAGAACTTTCTTACCCCTATTGCCTGTGCTACAGGCTTTTCCCTATGCCACGTATGGGGATCCATGAAATATCCATTATTCATAAAGTCTAATATGATGGCCTCCATCTCTACTGCTGCTACATGCTCCCCTTCCCTTCTTTGTGGAACCCTCTGGCCTTCCATTATCGTTTTCCCCTTTTCACCACTATTTAATATTACCTGGAGAAAATATTATAGCTATATCCTTCTTCCTAAAAGCTGACCTTCTCCAGCCCTAAAGGCTGAGGCATTCCCGGCTTTGATAATACAGGAGGTTCAAGGCTACATCCTCCTTTGGGTTCAGCCTTGGGCTGGATCTTCAGTCCACTACTCATCTCTCGGGGACTCGAAGCCATGTTCCCTGCATCTAGCCCCTAGTATACGTAAAAATATTCAAAGCATATAGATCATATAGATTTATTCCCATTCCAGCTTTAAAAGGCGAGGGTCCGGTTGTAAAAATAATCGTTAACGCTCCTGTAAGCAGAAAAGAAAGCTAACCAAGTGATTCCTTACAAAGCCTTACAATCAAATCGCTTGGAGCATCAGTTCTAAACCCTGTAGCGGAGAACGTAGACCTTGTTGCCCTGTAGTTTAGCTCATTTATTTTTTCGATGAGCTTGTCCATCCGAGGCATGCTCTTGTGCTGGTGCTTGCATATAGTATCAACCCTTTGGTGAAAATATGTTTGAAGGCTTGACTCTTGGATGAGCATATCAAGAAGGTGCTGGGACCTTTTGTAGGTTTCCAGGTATTGGTATTTTGAGACAAGCCTGTCTAAAACTTCCCTTAAGAAACCTTCATCCATTATCTTCCCTGTCCAAAGAGGACCAAGCTTTCCATTTTTATCGTAGAGCACCATACCGTTTTCATAGGCAAAGTAGCCAATATTTTCCTCTATCATCTTATCGGCCTTCCTTGCCCCCCTGCCTACGAGCAGGTAGAGCCTTAAATAATGATCAGCACTGTAAGACACTAGTGGGGTTATTACCTTGTCATAGGACGCGGCTATCCTTGCTATGTAGGCAAGCAGAACCCTTATAGAGGTCTCCCTATAATGCCTGTTCTTTATTAAGCTTGCTTGATATCTCCTTTTGGCAGCCGCAAGCTTTGACCCTCCAAGAACAGCAAGGTCAGTCGCTGTTACCGCTAACATAGTACCCTTCGTAGAGATAGAGAGGGCCGTGTGAATGAAAGGCATAACACTACCAAAAGGGTCTAAATCAACTATGTTTAACAATTCCCTGCACTCAAACTTCAATGACCTCATCAGGCTATTTGCATCCCTGTTATAAGCAACTACATTTTCTAGGTCATTTAGCTTGACGTTTTTCCTCATCAGCCCATACGAGTCCTTGTCACCATCATTGATAATGACCTTGGAAACCCCATCTACCTCCATAGCATACCTAATTCCCCTAATTCCAGTTGCAGCTAATAGATCCAGGACTACCGCTTCCTTATTGCCTAAGTATTTCTTTATGAACGCATCTAACACCACGACCGACAAATCCCTGTTAAATGTCATAACAGGATTGTAAAACACTGGCAGATGGGTAGGTTCAATAATACCTTGCTTCAAAGCAACGCTTCTTGTATCTGGTATGTATAGGAGGGCCTTGCCCTCCTTAATTACCGATAGTTCCATATAAGAGCCACCCTGCATACCCCTTAGCTCTTTCCATTAGGAAATCCCTGTTAAATTGATTAACCTCGAGAATCATTCCAGTTGAGATTATACTAAACACAGAGGGTCTTACAAACCTTAGCTTGTAGTAAAAAGTAGCGAGGATAGGTTTACCTGAATTTAAGGCAGAGATGATAGAGAACTCACCTTCTTTCACTTTTAGTTCCATCGGCCCTATCTCGTCGAGAAGTATTACATCTGCTGCTGAAATTGCATCACTAATGGCCCTTGATATGAAGGAACCAGATTCCTTGTTAATAAAATACCTGCCTACGGTAAGTTCACCTATCCTGTGTCTCGACGCTAACGTTATCGATTCTCCACTAAGCAGATTTTTTATAGAAAAACCCTCCCTACCCCTTACTGTTCTGATCTCAGGTGATATGAAGCCCCCAACAACAAACCCCCTTTCCTTTATAGAATCTGCTATGCTCAAAGCCAGCGTTGTCTTTCCTATACCAGGCCTACCCGTAATGGCCAGTATTTTTCTCTTTACTTGCCTTGTCAAAATTCTCCCTGAGAACTTCTAGGAACTCTTCTAGGGTAAAAACTTTAGCATTTCCCGCTTCTAATTCCTTGGCCAGCCTCTTTTCATCATTAACAACTATATAGGATTTTGAGTCCATGGCGCTACTTAGCTTCTCTAAATTCTCTGCCTTAGTAGTTAACGCGTTAACCCCCTCCTTTCCATGCCTTACTATTATAAGCATCCTTTTGCCATCCTTTATGCTTCTTGCACCTATATCCAATACGGTCCTCTTAGCATGGTAAGTCTCAAAGCCCAACCCGATTAGGCTATTCATTATAATTTCCTCTTCTATAACGTCAACTGGTTGATTCTCCACCTGAAATTCCTGCCCCCTTCCCTTTTCCGATACGAAAAGATCTATTGGCTCCAATATGTCTTCACCAAATATATTTACTAGCTTCTCCCCTAGATTTGCAGAAGGCTCTATCGTACCCCTTTCATACTCATATATAGATCTCCTCGAGACCTTGAGTATGGAAGCAACCTCACCAAGGCTCATGTTGCTCCTTGTTCTCTTTTCTTTTAACTTGTCCGGATTTATCTTAACCTTGAAGTTCTCTTTGTCTTGATGAATAAATATATCATTGTTATCCATAGCAGATAAGAGGGTCTCTAGTGTAACTATCTTTGCTCCATTCTTTTCATACACTACACCTTCAAATAACTGAATCTGACCATTTTTCTCTGAAATGACTATGCTGGGTATTGCCAGCTTCATCGAAAGGCCCAGCAACTCCTTTATTTCACCCTTCGGAACACAGCTCAAATCATAAGCTACTTTGATGAGTAGTGTCTTACAGTCCTTGAGCTGCACAACCATGTCTATGCTCCTTCTGTTAATGCTTCTTGGATAATCCATTACCTCTATAAAATCGGCTCTGTTGTACAGCTCCGCTATTACCCTATATAAGAAGTCTTTCCACTTTCTTTCAGGCATTTGCCTTCCTCCAATGGTTCCTTGTCTCGATGCTCTACGCTTATTATTTAATAAGGCAAAGATTTAAAGCTTTTCTAAAAAGTGGCACCCTAAGTAAATGACGACGGGTGCGATGCTATATTTAGCAAGCAATTAAATAACTGGGCTCATTGAAAATCGTTTAAATTAGAATTCATTCCACATCCATAGGGCTGGTAAAAGAGGTAAATATGAAAAGGCCACGCCAAGTATTGGGATTTTGAAGTCCCTCTTAGTACAAAGCTTTAAAAAAGGAAGTATTTATTCGAATTTATACCCGCTGGTTTATATTGTTTGTATTGAGGGCTTATTAAGAGGTAATCAATTTTGGCACTGGCTAAAAAGATGGAGATGCCATGCGAAGTCGCGGCAAGAATAATAATACCTTCAATAAGGGCATCTATAGCCTACGTACTAGTAAAAGAGTTTGGACTATCTAAATATACAGCAGCAAAGCTCTTAGACCTAACACCTGCTGCGATAAACAACTATATCTCAGGCAAGAGAGGTGATAGGTTTATGAAATCCTTCCTTGAGAACAAAGTTTATTTAGAAAAGATAAGATACATGGCAATGCTCATACTAAAGCTTCACAGCGACTCAAAGGTTGATCGTGAGGTAATACTAAAGGCATACCAAGATTCTGTTTGCGACCTATGTAGCAAGGTAAATGAAATAGCGATAAAACGGAGTTGCCCATATATAAGGCTCCAGCAGTGATTGGTTCCGCAAAAACTATCGGCCATGTGCATTTTTGCAAAAATGCCCTGGATAACCTTCCCTTTGATAGAGCATTCAAAGGCCTCTATTTAAAACTACCGTTTATCCCTAGAGGGCGATTTATGATGATTTAGAGCAAATTGGAATACCCTCTAGGGACTCCCACCTCATCCATAGGGATTTACTAATCTCCATGGGGTCATGGGTGGTACTCAAGGCTAACGGAATGAGCCTACCATCTAAGACTCTATTCATGGGGCTTGGAGCATAGCTCCCATTGCCTACGCTCCAATACAATAAACTTCCCTAACTAGCCCTAATACTAGCCCTAATAAAGGCTTCTACCCAGTCTCCCCATCACCATAACAACACCAAGAACCCTTTAGAACAGAAACCAGAAAAATATCATAGCCCCTATCTATATACTAATTTATTATCTCTCCCCTCCAGGCTATTAGAGAGGACACTAAGGGTGGTAAGATGTCAGGAAAATACTATGAATTGGAGATTAATGAGTCTTTCATGACAGAACTAAAGGAAACGCTCGCCTATATGGTAAATCCTGTTAGAATAGATGTGTTTGTCGATAGCGACGAAAGGTGTGAAACGTGTAACGATACCATTAGCCTAGTTAAAGCTGTTGAAGAAACCTCGCCGGTGAAAGACGGCAAGAAAATGGTCGAACTTAGAATATTTAAAAGATCTCAGCAAAGGGATTTGGAAGAATTTAAAAAACAAGGGGTCGAGAGGGTACCTTCCGTAACGCTTCTCGACGGCATAATTAAATATAGTGGGATTCCTGCAGGTGAGGAGATAAGAGGGTTTATAGAAACCATCATGAGAATAAGCGAGAACGATAGCGGGCTTGAGGAGGAAACGAAGAAAGAGCTTAAGGCGTTAAAAGGGAAAGTACACATAGAAACTGTTGTCACGCCTCCATGCCCATATTGCCCATATGCAGCTTTACTGGCAAACATGTTTGCATACGAAGCATATAAGCAGGGGAACCCAAAAATAATATCTGAAACTGTTGAAGCTTATGAAAACATGGATATTGCAGAAAAATATGGAGTAATGAGCGTTCCAGCAATCGCACTTAACGGTGTGATGTCTTTTGTAGGGGTACCCTACGAAGAAGATTTCATAGAGTACATTAAAGACGCTTCTGAGAACAAGCTAAAGGAGATGACCCTTAAGGATGAGGGAGGGGAAAAGACACAACTATAGCCTTCTGCTAAACAAAAAAGGACTGAATTTTTTATTGTATTCGACTTCAACTTTACAGAAACAGCCTGAAGGGGCCGGTATCCTGTATAGGCCATTACTACTCAATATTTCATAGCAGCCCAGGTAAGAACAAACCCTTGCCACTTCACTCCTGAACCTCGGAACCAGCTCTATAGTAGTATCAAAGCGTGTTGGGTTTGAGGCCAGTAGCTCTATGCTTCCCTTATCTAGTCCGGAGATAAATATGGTAGCATGCCCCTTTCTCGCGTTAAAAAGACCGGGTTCAGCCTCAGGGAAGAGGATGGAACTCTCGAGTAAGGCCATAAAGATATTGTGCTCACTACCGACTACTATATAATAGGGGTTTTTTGATATAACCTTCAGCCTTCCTGGCTTATATGATATCTCTACACCATAACGAGAAACAATACCTATTCCTCCTGGATCATTCAATAATGAAAAGGCATTGGTTTTTATTCCTTCAACCCTTCTGAGGTGAAAGGGAATAAACCTGAACGGATACAATACGGAGAAACGCAAATCATAATAGGGTAATGTGAATGTGAACTCTTCGTGCTTGTTCACAACTAGGAAAGAATTCCCTCTCTCGAAGAGAATTAGATCTTCGTTTTCATAGACACTTACACCTTTTGATCTAATTTTCTCTCTTGCCGTGACTTTTAGGGGACCTACAGTCACTTCCCTTTCTGAAGAAACCTCGCTAACCTTGACCTCATTTTTGATAAGAGTTGAAAATGATTCAGCTTTTGGAAAATAAACCCTCAGCCCTCCATACTCTATGTAGGAGGCCGGCACATTCTCTAGCCTAGGCAAATCCAAATTCCAAGCGAGAGGATTTATTACGCTCCTAGACCCTTCAAGGCCCCTTGGTTTATACAATTCTATTAAGAACGAGGAATCCTTCTTTGGCCTAGAAGGTATCTCAGTAACATACCCGCCACCGTTAACTCTTAGTGTGTATATTTTACAGCAATTCCAAACAATACCATAGTCGATATCAACGCTTATGTCATCCAGCCCTTGATTGTTGGCAATGGCTGGAAAGGTCGGTACACTAAGGACCTCTTTACTAAAGATTCCGTCCCCCACCTTATACTTCTCCACTAATCTCCTCCAAGCATCAAAGATTGTCGCGCTAGGCATTAAGGCTCCCTGCAATAGGTCCTATTGCTATTACTTCCACCTCATCACCTTCATCATAACCCTCTATGTCCTCATTGATAACAAGCAGGCCGTTTGCCTCCGTTAGCGTTGAGAGCACACCAGATGCTGTTATCGCAAGCGGTTCGATAAAGGTATTGGCACCCTCCCTATATATTCTCACCCTAAAGTATGTCTTTACCCCAGCAACATTTGCCACCCTTCTTGTTATTTTTCCCTTAATTATGGGCATCGGCTCCTCTGCTAGCCCCCTCATGTAATTTATTGAGGGTCTTACAAAGGAAATGTAACCCGCTAATGACGCTACTGGGAAGCCGGAGAGCATGAAAACAGGCTTCCCAAATACAATAGCTCCACTGGTTGGCTTCCCCGGCCTCATCCTAACCCCATTAAATAGAACCTTCGAGCCCTCTATACGCTCAACAGTGTCCACCACTAAGTCATATTTTCCTATGCTTGTTCCACCAGTTGTAATTACCCCATGCGCTATGTTAAGCCCAAACCTTATTCTGTCTACGATAAGATCTATATCATCACTAACAACGCCTAAGTCTATGACGTGTACGCCATCTGCTTTCAAAAGGGCCTTTAGCATCAGCTTTGTGCTATCTACTATACCCTTTTCTCCATCATATTCCTTTAGCTCAACTATCTCGTCTCCTGTGGAGAGAATTGCGATTTTTAATGGGTTCTGAACCTTTATTTCTTTAATACCGGCAGAAGCTAGTGCACCTATGTGCCATGGCTTTATCGTAGTGCCTTTATCTATTATTGTTTTACCAATACTAAAATCCTCCCCCTTTTTAGATACATTTTGATACTTGCTCACCTGCCTGACAACATTTATGTAGCCCCCGTTGTAGGTGGCGTCTTCTGCCATAACGACTGCGTCGGAGTTAGAAGGCAAAGGCGCACCAGTATATATTATTATGGCCTCGCCATGCCTTATGCTTGGAACACTCTTTGGGTCAACACCGGCCTTTACCTCTCCGATAACCCTAAGCGTGATCGGGTTTGTTACTGATGCGCTCAATGTATCCGATGATATTACTGCATAGCCATCGACAGCGCTCCTATCAAAAGGTGGTATGTCTGCCTCCGAACTCACTTTCTCGCAAGCCACATCACCAATACCTTCTTCCACAAAAACTTTCCTGCATTCGATTTGAGGAATTTTTATGCTTCGAAGCAACAGCCTAAGGGCGTCTCCAACTTTCGTTAATTCCTTAAAGCCCTTCATCTTTGACTTAGACATCGCTAGTCCTATAGTATAAACCATAGAAAAGTTCTTATAAGCTTTGGTTGCTAGGTTCCTGTGCATCAAACACTATATTAGGGCCTTTGAACTCCATCCCATAGCCCAACTCCTTCGATAAGAAGGCTAAAACCCTCCTAGATAAAGATAACTTTACGATTTTATCGTAAAAACACGCGTCCTTGTGGTAGCACAAAACCCTATTAAAGTTAAAACCCCTAACCTCTATTCTAGAGGCCCCTAAGGCCATTGAGATGGCTACTGCCCTATCCCCATCCATAAAGGAGCCAACTGGAAGGAAGCAGTACGGCGTTTCAACTTGGGTTGTGAAGACTATATTGTCATCTAACATAATTAGCTGTTTGATCCTAAATAGGTTGTCTCCATGAACGTGGTAAAACTTTATGAGAGCACTATAGTGCATAGAGCTTAGCAGCTTCGCTGAAGAGTCTGCATCGCTTGTAACATAGAGCATCTTCACTCCAGCGCTTAGCGTATTGACCAGCCCACCCTCTGGTCCTGCGAAAAGGTCACATCCCATCGTGCTTGTGCTCTCCGGCCCGATTATACAGATTTTCCTCCCATTTATATTGCGGTAAAGCATATAGAGGATTTTGCACACCTTCTCGCAACAGCTACTGAAGGTAACCTCCATCGATGACTCTAGTTCTCTATGCCTAGGATATTTCATGGTAGGTTCAACTATGGTTATATAACCGCTCAATATGCTTTCAAACCTATCCAATATATCCTTCAATAGACCGCAATATTTCATCAGATATGCTAACAAGCCTTTCATCCTCATTTGAAGATCTTTCCACGCACCACTTGAGCCCTCTAGCATATTCGAGAAACCATGGCTCTTTAATGCCGGCCTGCAACTTCGTCAACACTACCAGCAACTCAACAATACATCCGTAAGCCCTACTGTACGGCCTGCATTCCCCACCAATTTTCTGCATGTCTTCACACCTAAACACATACCTTTCTTTATCCTCATATGAAAATAGGGCCTTGCAATAGTACCATAGACCAAGCTTACTATCGGGTTGTGGACATCCTTCTCTGTAGCTCAATTCCATTTTAAGCTCATGCCTCAAGCTCTTTATAAACAGCGTTGGATCCAGAGGCGACAATAAGTAAATGGGGTTTGGCTTTCCTTTGTGCAAATAGTTAGACATCCTAGCAGACTTGTAGACAAAAAACGCTGGATACCTCCCAAAAACCAAGCCCAAGGGCATCGTGTATTTTTGCCCGCACAAAACTGCTATAAATTCATAATAAGGTCCCGTACCTTCCCCTTCAGCTTTCATATATTATCAAGGTCCCCGTAGAGTATCCTGAGTTCGTCAAGCGTCAAAGCTTCGCCCTTCTTTTCTTTCTCTTCTATTTCCCTCCTCTTCTGTTCTAATAGGTCGAGTTGTATGCCCCTCTGCCTTGCTATCTTCGCTTCCTTTAACCTTACCATTTTGTCCCTGTATTCCTGGTATAGGGAGTCGAGCTTCCTGCTCATCTCTTCAATGGTTTGGTTTTTCTCCTGTACCTGGCCTGCTATAAAATCTATGTTCTTGTTATACTCATCTATTTTTGGCATGAGAGAAGCTATTTCTGCTTTTAGCCTGCCTATGCCCTCCCTCAGCTCATTTGCCTTGTTTATCGCCTGGGAAAGCTTTAGTTTCAGACCCTTCACGTTCGCCTCGAGCTCAAGAACAGAAACCTCCTCTTGCCTTGCCTTTCTAACCTTCTCCATCAATTCCTCTAGCCTGTCGATCTCTGCTATTATCCTCTTTTCTTCTTCAGGTGTCAATATGCTCGTCTGTTGCCTCCACTCCAACTCCTCTATCCTTTTCTGAATCCTCCTTAGGCTCAGCTTCGCTAGGTTTCCCTCCTTCTGTGCAAGCTGTTGCACCACCCTTAGCTGATCAAGCCTTTCTCTGAACTCTTTGTTGGCCCCGTCCTTCTCCTTCTTTACCTTTTCTAATTCATCGAGCTTTCTTTTCCTTTCATCCCTCAGACTTAGCAACCTACCTACTAGTTCCTTCTTCTCTTCTATTAGCTTTCTCCTCTTATCCCTCAAGGATCTTATTTCTTCTATTAGCTTTCTCCTCTGAACCTTTATATCAAGGATCTTATCCTTTATCTCATCAATAGCCTTTAAAAAATCTTCTTCCCTAATTTCGTTTTGATCCGGTTGAGCTTTTTGACTGCCATCTGGCAACACTAACCACCCTCTAGTATGATGCGCGCGTCCACAGCTACAGCTCCTTCTTTGTATGCTATAAGAGGATTTATATCTATCTCTTTTATCTCCGGGTTTGCGAGCATTAGCTCGCCGACCCTCATCACATACCTTGCTAAAGCTACCTTGTTAACTGGCCCAAATCCCCTATAGCCATTTAAAATCTTCACGCCCTTTATCCTATTTACCATATTTAGGGCATCGCAACTGGTTATCGGCGAGATACCCATTGTGACATCGCCCAATACCTCTGTATATATACCCCCTAGCCCGAAGAGCACTACAGGGCCAAATACTTCGTCCCTTTTCCCTCCTATAATTATCTCCTGACCCTTTTTAACCATTTCCTGCACAATAACGCCCTCTATCTTGGCGTTAGGAACATTATGTCTAACACTTTCTACAATTCTCCTATAGCCCTCTATTACTTCATTTTCGTTATTAATGTTAAGCAACACCCCACCTGCTTCCGTCTTGTGAATCACATTCCTGCTAACCACCTTCATCGCAACAGGATAGCTTAGATCCCTAGCGCAGGTTTTGAATTCCTTTGGATTGCTAATCATGCAATACTTGGCGATGCCTATACCAAACGCTTCCAATAAGTCCAACGCCTCATTTTCCAAAAGCTTTGATCTACCGTCATTTAAGGCATTGGTAATTATCTTCCTTGAATTTACCAAAGTTGCTTTCGGTACGTCTTCTCTGTAGCAATTGTCATAATCAGCCTCCAAGGATTCCCTGAACTTATAGAGGACTGCTAACGCTTTTGATGCCCTGTCTGGAAACTCAAAGGTGGGTATTCCCCTTCTTTCAAGCATCCTTTTCAACCTTTCTCCATATTTAGAGCCAATTGTTACAACCGCGATGGGCTTTTCAGGGTGTTTTTTTGTAAAATTATATATTAAATCGCCTATAGAAAGGTCCATTGTTGGCGGCTGGATGAGTGCTACTACAAGGAAGAGGTCTGCCTCGTTGTTGTTAGCTAAAAGGTCAAGTATTTCTTCATAGTAGGCGGGCCTAGCGTCACCAGTAAAATCGATCGGGTTGTTGATCGAGACCCTAGAAGGGAATAGTTGCCTTAGCTTTTCCTTGGTTTCTTGAGAAATCTCAGCCATCGCAAGCCCATTCTCTACTAACGTATCAGTAGAGATGACGCCGTGACCTCCAGAGTTCGTTACAACAGCGACCCTGTTACCCAGGGGGAGGTTATTTGATGATATAACTTTGGCTATATCGAAGAGCTCCTCAAGATCCTTAGCTATTATTATATTGGATTGTTTTGCTGCAGCCTTAAATATCTCATAGGAACCTGCTAAGGAAGCCGTATGGCTCTTTGCAGCCTTTGCGCCTCCTGAAGTCTTTCCGCCCTTCACAAGTATTATTGGCTTTTTGTAAACCGAAGTAACTTTCTTTGCCGTCTCAATAAAAGCGGAACCGCTCCCAGGAGTTATGCCTTCAAGGTACATGAGTATAACTTTCGTTTCCTTGTCCCTTGCAAAGTAGTCCATAGATTCTATTTCACCAACATCTACCTTGTTTCCAAAGTTTATTGCCTTCCCGATCCTTATGTTTTTAGAGGCAACCCAGTCCATTAGCGTTGCAAGCAGCGCTCCACTCTGGCTTATTATTGAGATGTTCCCCTTTTTAGGCCTCCTCATCTTTTCATAGGGAAGGAAGAAGGTATCAATACCGTTATAGGAATTAAAAATCCCTATGCAATTAGGCCCGAGGATCCTTATGTTATACTTGGTGGCAAGATCCATAACCTCTTTTTGAAGCCTCTCACCTTCTTGGGTGCCAGTCTCAGCAAAGCCTCCACTTACTATTATAACCCCCTTTACCTTCTTTTTCCCGGCATCCTCAATAACGCTTGGTACCCTTAAGGCATCTATTGCTATAACCGCTATATCAACTTCTCCCTCTATGCTACTCAGCGAAGGGTAAGACCTTATCCCCAATATCTTTTCATGCCTAGGGTTTACTGCATACACGCTCCCCTTGTAATTCCTGCTTATATTTTCTAGTATAGCCCTACCAAGGCTTCCCTCCCTCGGAGAGGCGCCTACGACCGCCACACTTTTCGGTTCGAAGAACACATCTATTGGGCTTCTCTGCACTACATCCCCCCTAATAACATAGATGTCGCAACTGATTTTAAATTATGTATTTAATAATGACGTTCCCATATCAGTATTATATTTCCTTGTAATGCCACACGGAGTTAACTCCTAAGAAGAAAATACAGTGAATTGCCTTATAAATGGCTTAATACCACATAGAGGGGCGAGAAAGGAAATACCTTGAGCTAATGAAGGCACGCTTTTAACCTTTAAATTAAATAAAAAGATGGTGCTGAGTATGGCCGGAGAAAGCGCATCCCTTATGGTAGCAGAGGCGTATAGAACTGATACCCCAGGGAGGAAGATAGTAAGGCTTGACCAACAGACGATGAGACAGCTCAACATAGAGACTGGTGACTTCGTGAGGGTTATATCTAAGAAAAGCCAAGTGGTGGCGGTCGTATGGCCACTCCATTCAGAAGACGAAGATACTGGAATAATAAGGATGGATGGCTACCTGAGGTGGTCACTCGGAGTTAGTATTGGCGATTACGTTGACGTTGAAAAGGCAGAAAAGGTGAAGCCGGCAGAAAAAATAGTGTTTGCACCACTAGAGAAGGGGCCCTTTGATATAAAATTCTACCTATCACCATCAGACATCAAGGATGAGTTTATAAGGAAGCCGCTGTCCCAAGGGGAGCTTGTCTTGGTTCGGGGTGAGATACCCCTCGTAGTTATACAGACAAAGCCTGTAGATATAGTTTATGTAACAGAAAAGACCATGATCGAGCTTAGGAACGAATCAGTAAAAGAAAGTGAGTTTCCCATACATAGGACAACAAGGGTTACATGGGAAGACATAGGAGATCTTAAGGAAGCAAAGGAGAGGATAAGGGAAATAGCAGAGTTGCCAATGAGGCATCCGGAGGTGTTTAAAAGGCTTGGCATAGAGCCTCCTAAAGGTGTGCTGCTCTTCGGCCCTCCTGGGACTGGGAAGACGCTATTGGCAAAGGCACTCGCAAATGAAGTGGGTGCCTATTTCATAGCTATCAATGGACCTGAAATAATGAGCAAGTTCTACGGCGAGAGCGAACAGAGGCTGAGGGAAGCTTTTAATGAGGCGCAGAACAACGCTCCAGCAATAATATTTATTGATGAAATAGATGCGATAGCCCCGAAGAGGGAAGAGGTGAGCGGAGAGGTAGAAAAAAGGGTAGTTGCACAGCTACTGACGCTCCTCGATGGCATGCATGAGAGAGGTAGGGTTATAGTAATAGGAGCGACGAACAGGCCAGATGACATAGACCCGGCCCTCAGGAGGCCAGGAAGGTTTGATAGGGAAATAGAGATAAGGCCTCCTGACAAGAGGG
Source organism: Candidatus Hestiella sp. (assembly GCA_015522625.1). Lineage (GTDB taxonomy): Archaea > Thermoproteota > Thermoprotei_A > Sulfolobales > Acidilobaceae > Caldisphaera. Next base: position 14,957 of record WALX01000136.1, on the reverse strand, counting down.
CCAGGGTTGAAATTCTGAAGGTACATACTAGAAACGTTCCCTTGGCTGGAGATGTTGACTTGGAAAAAATAGCTGAAATGACGAACGGCTACACGGGTGCGGACATAGCAGCATTAGTAAAGGAATCAGCAATGGCAGCCTTAAGGGAATTCATGAAGAGTGGCAGGGCAGACCTCACAAAAAACGAGATCGTTAGGCCAGATGTGTTAAAAAGCCTTGAGGTGTCTATGAAGCACTTCATGGATGCGATGAAGCTAATAAGGCCTTCCTTGATAAGAGAGATTTTCGTAGAGCTCCCGGAGGTTCACTGGGATGATATAGGAGGCTTAGAGAACGTAAAACAGGAATTAAGGGAATCAATAGAGTGGCCAATGAAGTATCCCGATGTTTTCAGTAAAATGGGCATCCAACCTCCTAAAGGTGTGCTGCTCTTCGGCCCTCCTGGGACTGGGAAGACGCTATTGGCAAAGGCTGTAGCGACTGAAAGCGGGGCTAACTTCATAACAATAAGGGGTCCTGAGGTGCTGAGCAAGTGGGTTGGTGAGAGCGAGAAAGCAGTAAGAAAGATCTTCGAGAGGGCAAGGCAGGTAGCACCAACTGTTGTGTTCTTTGACGAAATAGACTCCATCACCCCCGCAAGGGGTTACAGGAGCGACTCTTCTGGAGTAACAGATAGGATAATAAACCAGCTCCTAACAGAGCTTGATGGAATACTCCCCCTCTCCAACGTTGTGGTTATAGGAGCTAGCAACAGGCCAGACATAATAGACCCTGCACTGCTGAGGCCTGGAAGGTTTGACAGGCTTATATATGTGCCCCCACCTGATCTAGAGTCGAGGAAGCAGATATTCAAGATACACCTAAGGAATGTCCCCTTAGCCTCGGATGTAAGTATAGAAAAGCTGGCTTCCCTCACAGAAGGGTATACGGGCGCAGACATAGCGGCGGTAGTAAGGGAAGCGGTTATGATGAAGCTCAGGGAGAAGTTCGAGGTCTCTCCTGTGGAGTTCAGGCACTTCGATATGGCACTAAAGAAAATACCTCCAAGCCTGACGAAGGAAGTTGTGGAAATGTATGAAAAAATATCAAACCAGCTGAAGAGGATCTCCTTGCACTAACCTATTCGAGGAGTTTGGAAAAAATGGACAAAACGGAAGTGGAAGTGAAAATAGAGGTTGCTTGCAATTCGATGGAGGAAATAGAAACTAAGTTGAAGGAACTTAACGCAACCTTTCTTGAAGAGAGGAGGGAGGAAGATATATATCTAGGACATCCATGCAAAGACATGAAGGCAATGGACGAGGCCCTAAGAATAAGGTTTGTTAACGGTAAGCCAAGATCCCTCACCTATAAGAGCAAGAAGCAGAAGGGTGCTGGCGGGATAAAGGCCAGGGAAGAGGTTACCATTAACTTGAAAGAAAACCCCCTGTTGCTATTGAAGAAGCTTGGCTTTAATCCTTCGGTCAACGTTAGAAAACTAAGAAAATATTATGACTTCGATAACGTTATCATAAGCCTAGACGATGTTGATGAGCTTGGCTGCTATGTGGAAGTGGAATCAAAGAATGGGAGCGATGTAGAAGTGGCTGAAAGCCTGAAAAAGCTAAACATAAAGGGAAAGGTAATAGAGAGCACCTATGCAGATATGGTATGGGAAAAACTTAGAGGTAAAGATGATGCCTAGGCTACTAGGCTTAACTCCCTCAATATCTCCTTCGCTATACCATCTATTAGGCTCTCTCCTTGGGGAGAAAGCTTCCTACCCTTGCCAGGTATAGTAACTATGAGCCCTGCCTGCTCTAGTTGCTGCAAGGACTTCCTTATAATACTACCAGAGCCCTTTTCAAAGTGAGGGGGTCTTGAACCCTTTCTCTTTTTACCCCCATACAAAGTCCTGAGGGTGCCTATACCTAAAGGCTCTGGAGACAATGCTATCTTCCTCAAAAGGGATGCAGACCTTACATACCACCAATCCGTATTACTCGGGGGCTTCTCCTTAAACATCCCTGTCTTCACGTAAAGTGCCCACTCAGGTGGCTGTATTTTCTGCATCTTTTTGAGCCTTTCCGCTAGCTTTGTCACAAGCCTATCCGCCGGAACTTCCCTAGCCAACACACATCCTCAGCCCTCCATATTGCCTATCTGATTTGCCTGCAAGCCTAATAAAGGCACGCCTAAAGAATCTGTGTAGCTAAGAAACTTATAAACCTTGTTTTACTGCCTAGGTTGTTGCAAGAGATCAATTAAGAATTTTTAGGCAAACAAATCATAATGTAAGCGGGGGCCCGTAGTCTAGCAGGTAGGACGTCGCCCTCACACGGCGGAGGTCCGGGGTTCGAATCCCCGCGGGCCCACCAAATATTACGCATATGTCCCCCGAACTGCTTGAGAGTACGCTAAGTAAGTTGATTAACCTTCACATCACCACTAGTACTAGGTGCTTTGAGGAATGTCTGAAATAGAGGGTATTGTTAGAGGAGGAGTGATTATCCCGCTAAAGCCTTTGAAGGAGCTGGAAGGTAAGAAGGTTAAGATAAAGATAGTCGATGTGGAGAGTATTGATGTGGAAAAGTTTTACTCATATCTCCGGCTTTTAAGGGAGGGTGAGGATGCCGGAGAACTCTTCAAGATATAATCAGGGGGATATTGTTATACTAGAGCTTCCCTTCACTGACTTACCCGGCTCCAAATTAAGGCCTGTCTTAGTATTAAATGCCGTAGACCTAGGAGAGGACCTGATAGTAGCTAAGATAACCAGTAGTCCAGGCTTGCATAGAGTGCCAATAACACAGTCGGATTTATTGAGCGGTCGTCTAAGGAGAGAGCCAAGCTATGTGGATTGTTCAAGTGTTTTTACCGTAGATAAGAAGCTAGTGGTGAAGGTAGTGGATAGAATAACCAATGAAGCCTTATTTAAGGTTAAGGATGAGTTGAAAATTATTTTTAATTTATGATAATATAGATTTCTGTTTAAAAGTTCTATTGGACGACCGCATGTAGCCAGAGCTCCGGAGGGAATAGCAATTACTCGGCATGTTCTCGTCAGTTATAATCTTAGGCTTTGATGGCAACCTCCTCTCTCAACACCTTAGCAGGGTACTTTATTGCTACTTGGACATCCTCTCTTGCTATGAGCTTGGATTACACACATATCAGCAATATGCAACACCATATATCATTGCGTTCTTGCGCAACGAAGCTCAGGGTTTAAATCCTCGCACCGATTAACCACACAGCAGATAAAGCTCTCCGCATACTTTATTGAGCTACTACACATAAAACAGCTTAAGCATTCCTTGAAAAGCGAAATGCGCAGCCTCGAAACAATAAAAGGTTTAATGGGAGAAGAAAGAGGTACTGCCACTTATTTAGATATATATGATTTCCAAATCTCAGCTGAAACCCCTAAGGACTGTTTTGTAATAAAACTAGAGCCTAAAGAGTTTCACCTCATCATTTTTAAGATGCTTTATAGATAGTAATAAATAAAGATACTTTTAAATTATCCTAACCATTCTAATATGGTTGATAGTAACTAAGCCCCAAATAGGCTTAGCGCCTTAAAGCGCTTGATGTATGTTTTTAAAGCTGAAAATATGGGATTTTTCATTATTTCTAAAAGCCTCCAATGGAGACGGGAGGAGGGAAGGTTAGCCGTAATAACACCTACAAACTTTACGCAAAGCTAGCCAGAATAGATGAAACAAGCAAGCAACCTCCATTCCATTAAATTGGAAGTAAAAACCTCTAGCATTAATCTATCCAGTCCTGTTTTTCTATTTTCTCAGGTATGTATTGAAACGCGAGGAACTTTAGGCCTTTGCTTGCCATGGCTTCTATCTCTAGCTTTGCCTTCTTACTCATAAACATATCTATCTCCCTCTTCCACAGCTTTGACTTAAACCAGTCATATTTAATAAGCTCTTTTGCCCTCTTTATGTCTACGTCCTTGGCCTTTATTATGAAATTCCTCCTCTCCTCCTCGCTTAGGTATGGCTTTTTTGACTTGTAACCAAAGATGTCTGTCATGGAGACCCCTAGGAACTTGGCCTTAGGGGTAGCAAGCCTCTCGCTTTCATAGCTCAACTGTATGCTACCGAATTTGAACACGCTATATATATACCACCCGTATGGATCGGAGTCAGTTAATATGTATACAGGCAATCCCAGCTCTTCATTCAGCCTCCTCACAAACCTCCTCGTTGCCCTGTCCGGCTGACCAGCCCCAGTAACCAAAATCGCTTTGTACTTCTGCCAGAACCCTGCCCTGTGAAGCTGCTGAAAAACTGCATCTTTCTCAACAACAAGAACCATCTCTGCGTCGTAATCTACAAAGTCTATCAGGTCCGGCGTAGACTCTATTGCGTAGGCACCATGGCCCAGCTTTGATAGATCTATGATATCATTGCCACTCCTTATCCTCATATTACCAACTACTTTCCCCTTCTCCTTGCTAAGTATTAGCATGTCTTCCCTCAGCAACCCCGTCGTGACTTCGACGTCCCTTATTGAGGCGTCACTCTCCTGCTGCTCATCCCATGTGTTTTCCTCCTTTAGCCTATTGTTTAAATTTCGATAGAGGATTGTGTGCTTCCCCCTGTAATAGAGGTCCCTTATTGTTGGGTACTCGTTTTCCACCAGCGCCTGATATATTATTGAGGCCATTAGCAACGTCTGCACGAACTTCTTTGTCTCGTTCATATTGAGAAAGCTTCTTTCTATTTTCTTCACGCCTAGCTTTAAGATACCCCTCTCAGCGTCAAATTCTGTGTTCTTAAAAGTCCTCATGGGTATTTTAAGCTTTGGGGGCTTCCCCTCCTCTATCTCCTTAAGTAATTGAGAAAACTTCTTGTGGATTATTTCAGCTACCTTCCTCCTAGCTTCCCTGTCAACCTTGTCTTGGGCAGACACCCCCACCACCTCATTCCTCTAACTTTACATTAGAGATAACAGACTTCACTATTTTTTCAGGCTCCTCTTCTCTTCCATCTATTTTGGGGAGCTCAACGGATTTTGAGACTATCTTGACCAGATTTTCAATTATAATCTTGTCCTTGCTGTTACCCTTAACGCCCTTCCAGTCCTTAGGGTGCGTTGAAAGGATTGAGAGGCTCCGTGCAAGCTCCGGTATGTATTTCGATATCGTCACTATTTTCTCCTTTATGGTCTCTTCACTCCTTTTCTTTGAGAGATACAGCCTTAGGCTCCTTGCTATCTCCTGCACGGCATTCTTTATTTCACTCTCTAGCTCTACAACCTCGCTCAGGCTTTCTTTTCCAACCCCCTTGTATGGGATCTTCGTGCTTGCTACATGAACCAACACGACCAAGGGCATCTGATTTTCCAAGTTGTAGAGCTTCCAGTTTATAGAGCTTATTATTTTATATGATACATCTTCCTTCTCCTCATAAAGTAGCGGTATCTTGTTTGCATACCTGAGCAACATAGGCACATCGCTTGTTGGTATGTTACCACCATACGCGATCCCGACCTCTACTATAAACGGGTGGCCCTCATAGGTTCTAGCCCTCCTAGTGACCGCCTTGACCCACTCAGGGTTGAAGAGCCTCTTAAGCCCTACTTCTATGAGTTCCTCGCCTATAGGGCTTAGATAATCACTCTTCGGGGGCCTGAATTCCCCAAACGTCTTAAGCCCAGAAGCAAGCCTGTGAAGCAGCTTAGAGTTACCCCTGGATATTAGCCTTTTTGGGTCTAAGCTAGGGTCTATACCCACTGTATCAAGAAACCTCCTAGCAGTTGTGTCTCCAACGCTCTGGAACTCCTGCGTCATGAACTCTTGAAGGTTTTTCGTCTTCGTCGAGCTTATCATTATCTTGAGCTGTTCTATGTCTATTCCATGGGGGTGGGGCTTCGATTCCATGGGGGGCTTCGGCATCTTCTTTGTTACCCTTGGAAAATAGTAAAGCTCCCCATCGGGCGTCTCAAAGAATATCTCAGCATATGGTGCTATTAAGGCAGTTCTCTTTACATATTCCACTGTCTTAGACCTAGCCCTTGACCAATCCCCCTCTAGGTTAAGGATCACCTTTGTCCCATGCCAATTGCTCCTCTTCAAGATCTGCCCTTCCTCTAATATTACCGGCTCATTCTTCTTTATGTCTATCATTATCTTCTTGTAGTATACATTATCGCTGCCAATAGTGGAGGAAATTACCAATACGGGCTGCCCAGTGGTCATTTGGGAATAAAGGATTGCCGCCTTTACCCCTAGGCCATACATACCCCTTGTCTGCCTTATTGTATACTTGCTACTATATAGAACCTTACCAAAAGCATTCGCCATAACCGTTGGGGGGACTCCAACCCCATTATCCTCTACTGATATTGTATACCTTGCTGGTCTGTTTTCCGATGGCGGCTCACTCAACTTTATGGATATTTTAATCTCTGGTAGTATATTGTGGCTATCCGTAGCGTCTAAAGAGTTCTCCACAAGCTCCCTAACGGTTTGATATAGCGCTCTTGTGGGGTTTGCAAATCCGGAGAGCTCTTTGTTCTTGGCGAAGAACTCGGCTACGCTCATCTCCCTGTATTTTTCCTGCATCTTCATCTTGTTGGCCGTCTCGGCTGACATCCTTTCACCCCTATTTACTTGTAAACCCGGTCTTATACCAGGAACAGGTGTTTTTCGAAGGTTTTAATATTATTCTTATTTTTTAATTATCTAGTTGAGTTTAATAGGTGTGAGGCCAACAAGGGCAACGTTATCGTTGCGTCACCATAAACAATTGCCTTTCTGGCGCTTGGCTTTACCTTACCCCATGTTATCGCCTCCCTTGGCATTGCCCCACTCAGGCTACCATCCCATTCTAACGCAGTTGTTAGGTAGACAACGTAGTCCAAACCACCTTTAAACTGGCTCCACCATATTGTGTGGTGTTTGCTTATCCCCCCTCCTATTATAAGGGCTAACGCCTTCTTCCCCTCGCTAAAAAATATCTCTGAGAGTCTTTCCATATCCCTAAAGTAGTCTATTTTTATTTCATTCCCCCTACCTTTTTCCATAAAGAGGTTTGTTCCAAAAGACCCGTCTGGCCACCCTGGAACAAAAACATCTGCCCCTGTTTCCGCTGCTGACCGCAAGAAACTGTTTTTATCATCTATGAGCCTTCCAGCCTCCCTTAGGAGCTCATACATGCCCCACTCCTTCTTGAGCTTCAATGCCTCAGGGACTAGTTTTCTTACAAACTCCTCTACCTTTAAGCCGTAATCCTCAATCCTTATGTAGACGTTCCCGAGCCTGTGTACCTCTTGCCTATACAGCTCTACATCATCTGCCTCGAAGTAGCCCTTTAAGTACTTCCCTCCATAGGCCCTTGCTATATCATGATCTAAGGCACCGCAAGTCGTTACTACGACGTTAAAAAACCTGTTTTCTATGAGCTGTGCTATAATGCCCCTAAGCCCTGTGGAGATCAGGTTTCCAGTAAAGGATAAGACCCTTATGTCACTCTCCTTTATTCCATCGAACAGTATGGAAGAGGCCTCATATATGTGCCCTGCCATAAAACCATGTATGTCTCCATAGGCCTTTATGAGATCCTCCACCTCCATGTTTTGATGAATCCTTGCGTCCTTTATCTCTTCAGTGCCTTTCATTCCTACCACTCACTTGCTGTGTGGGCACTGGGATTTTTATTACTGCCTTTATCTGCGTTTAAAATTCAAATCAATATGACGCTCGGTTGTAATAAAGCAAAGTAGGTGAAAGCATGAAAAGGAGGTCGCTCTCCAACCTAATAGGGGCAGTTATCTTGATAAGTGCCACCTTAATAGGCGGTGTTTTTGTTTACGGTTACTTCCAAAGGTCTTTGAAGACCATGGAAAGCATGGGACAGGGAATAGAAGTGCTAGCCAATTCAGAGCTCGTAGCCAACAACTCTAAGGTTGTATATATAAAAATAATAAACGATATGCCAAACGGTATAAAGATTCTCGGCATTTACGGTGTTTTTAACAACGGCTCAATACAAAACCTCTCCCTAACAAATAAGATTGACCCAGACGTTATCCAAAAAGAAATACCACAGGGAGAGGGATCATCATTTATAGTTTACGTAGCGCCTTCAGTTCAATCGATTTTTATAAAGTACAGCTATTCGCCTACCGGCCAAGTGATGTCATCGCAGGCAGTAAAGCTTGGGTGAAGCATCTATAATGAGGTTCAGTATAAAAAAATTTGCAGGTTTTTTTCTTAAAGACGAAGAGAAGCATTTATCTAGAGTAAAGGGCTTAGAGCCCACCAGCTTAGAGCCCACCAGCGGGGAGGCAAAAACTCCTCCGAGGTGGAGTATAATAAAACGCTACGCTGTAGGTAGCGTGAAGTACTATTTATATAGGGGTAGTGAAGGGCTAGTGCACCTTGGTGTAGAAGAACCTGCGTGGAGCAACGAAGCCATAGAGGTAGCTTCTGGCTTTAGAAAGCCAAAGGGGCCTGAAGAGGAATACATCGCAGACAAAATTAGGAGTGGCTACGCTTCGCTCTACCCACTTATAATAGATCCAAACGTGGAGGAGATCTCGTATAGTGGTAACACCAATAATGTAAACGTTATTCACATGCTCGTCCCTTCAAGATGGATAGTTGCCGATATATTAATTTCTAAGGAAGATGCGGACTCTATAGCAATAGAGCTTGCTAGAAAAGCTGGCAAAACAATAAGTATAGCCTCCCCCTACGCTGAAGGTATTACAAGCGAGGGCCACAGGATTTCTGTCTCTTTCTTAAATGAGATTTCCCACTTCGGGAGCAGCTTCGTCCTAAGGAAATACCCAAAGAAACCGTTTACTATGTCTGATGCTATAGCGTCTAAGATGGTAAATGCTGTCATAGCCTCGTACCTCTGGATAATAGCGGAGGCTCAAGGTTTTATCATAATCTCTGGTAGCATGGGTAGCGGCAAGACCGCCTTCCTGCAGTCCATTGCCAGCCTACTCCCACCATACAGCAAGGTAATAACCATAGAGGACACGCCCGAGCTGCGTTTATTGACTCCTAACTGGGATTCCCTAGTGACGAGACCTAAGCTCCCGGGCGAGGAGATCGTAGAGGTTAATATAGAAGAGCTACTGAAGTTGGCGCTAAGGAGGAGGGCGGATTATGTCATTGTCGGGGAAGTCAGAGGGAGGGAAGCTAGGCTACTAGCGCAGGCAGCTACAAGCGGTTATGGTGCCCTAACAACGATGCACGCCGGTTCCCCCTCATCTGCGTTGATGAGGCTTTCTTTCGAACCAATAAGGCTTCCGAGGCTTTTTATAAGATCCATTACAGCAATAGTCCAGATGAGGGTTATACCTTCTTTTGGGGGCAAGGCCGCGAGAAAGGTGTTTGAAGTAGACGAGGTATGCGATGATAGGTTATTGAAAATATATGATATTGACGAGCCCCTCCCCTCCCCAGAGGGGATCATAAGGAAGAGTAAAAACATGGGAAGGGGGCTAGAAAGGCTTGGCTTCTCTAGGAGCGAGGAGGCAGAGGAGTTCCTTTCAAGGGTAGAGTTTTTAGAGAAGAACTCTGGTGAAAGCCCTAGGGATTTCTACTCCTCCCTCTCAAAGTTCTACGTCGAGAAATATGGTGATGTGATTTGAAATTGCTTAGGAAGATTGAGGTAAGCATCTATGGACGCAGGAGCTATAGGCTTATAAAAGGCACAATACTTTGCCTAAAGATATCTTCTTTTTCCTTCTTGTCCCTTCCCATTCTTTATAAAGGCTATGGAATAGTAATAGTGACCTTGTCTATAACTCCCTTCCTCTTCCTCTCAGAATTTTGGCTCCCAGGGCTCTGGAGGAAGGTGAAAGGCGCTGGTATTGATGCTGAAATGCCGGCATTCCTCGCTTATCTAATGCCATATGCCCGTTCATCGAGGAGCCTCGTTGACCTCATGATCTCAATACCAAGGTCCTTGAAGCTAAGGTTCATCGAATCCGAGGTCGAAAGGCTAAGGGGACTAATAAACATGGGAATGGACTCAAGGAAAGCCCTAAAGACGCTAGCAAAAACGACGCCCAACCAGAGGCTTGGGGAGTTCCTCGTTGATTACCTAAATGCAGAATACATGGGAACGGCGAAGCATAGCATTGTCTCATTGCTTTATGATTATGCCATATCCTCATTAAAAGAAAAGTGGAATGCATACGCCGAGTTCGGCAGAGGGGTAGTTGAAATAGGGCTCGGACTAACGCTGAGTTTTGCTATTGTAATATCTCTTGCACCAATAGCTGGTCCAAACCTCGTGGTCTCGCTTGCAATAATTGCTTTCACTATCATACCCCTAACGTCGATAGTCCTGATAATAACTATGCCAAAGATGGGAGAGGAAAAGCACTACGATGCGATACTTTCCTTAGCGCCAACATTGCTTGCCTCGGCAATGTTAACAGAGGGGTTTGGCTACATTTCACTGGTACCCCTACTTGTTGCGGTCCCGTTTACTGAAGTGTATAATACTAGAGTAAAAAAGAAGGCTTCAAAAGCCCTTGAGAGCCTGAAGGTTGCTGCTGAGAAGGCAAAAATAGGCAAGAGATTTGACGAGGAGCTCTATAAGGCGAGGTTTATTGCTGGCAACATAGCAGAGGCAATAATCTCATCAGAGAAAATAGCGGGTAAAATAGGTGTTAGCAATGCTATTGAAAAGCTCGAACAGCTTATAGAAGAATCTGAAAGATTCTCGGAGTCGTTGAGGATACAATCAATACTAATGATAGCAGTTTCAATAGCCTCGCTCGTCATCTCCATCCTCTCCATCAACTTCATCTATTCAATATATGCATCAATACCGCAAGGCATAAACGTAGGGGCAGTAACAATTGCGAGAAACATCATCATATCCCTTTCACCAATCGCAACCCTCCCTTCCTCAATACTATACAGAGAAAGGATACCGTCGCTGCTACCAAGCCTTGTTTCTACCATGGCACTATTGCTGGTCAAATAAGGGTGAAAATGATGAGGGCTACAAGGAGCTCAATCCGCCCAAGTCACTATATATCCTTGACTCGTAATACGTTACCTCCCCATTTTTGTCAACTATCGCAACAACTGGCGTGTAGCTATCTGAAACTGCCAATTCGCTCCAGTTTGAGATGAAAGAAGGCTTCACTTCCTCTCCTTCCCTCAGTATAAGTACCTCTATTTTTTTCTTACCTGGAACCTCCGCAAGCAAAGTAGAATCCCTTAGCCCCCTCTGGACTTTTCTTCCCCTCCTCCTCAGATCATAATAGACTATGAATAGGTGAAGGGGGACAGAAAGTTTCTCCAAGAAATCAAGTGCCTCATCCCAGCCACTTCTCCCACCTATGCAGGCCTTTTTTATTGAGAGGAAATAAGCAGCTTCAAGCCCATCAATGCGCTGGTTTTCTTCCAATCCAAGCTGCTTACAAAAGTCCCTGTTGAAGCACTTCTTTATGAACGCACCTCCCTTATTCAAGGAGACTTCTAGAATCACTCCACCTTCCATATAGCATCAACCTTCTTTAGGCCTCTTGTCGCGTTTAAAATAAAAGTAGTTCGCCGCCTCAATAAGGACAGCGACGGCTGTTCCCAATACCACATATAGTATGAATCCGCTGTCTATAAATATAGCTAATATATCGCTACCTGTTATTGTGCCAAGTAAAGGTGCCATATCTATCATTTTTGTGCCAAGTTCGTAGAAAGAGAAGGCAAGCGAGGTTAGGACAACTATCTGCGCTACGTTCCCCCCTATGTTAATGCTACTCCTAGTTAGTCCATAAAATATCTTGGATATGACTATGTAGAGGATAAAACCTAGAAATATTATCGGTATGACGTTAGCAGTTATACCCCCTGCTATTATCAGGGGCTGTGTCTTATTAACAACTGAGTAATAACCGGCAAATATGCTAGCGAAGAAAGATACTAGGAGTACTCCAAGGGATGCTATTTGGAAGTAATTGATCTCCCTAGCATACCTCGCCAAACCCCTAAAGGCATTATAGGTCTTGTCCTCTAAGTCAAATCCCTTTATTACCAAAAATATGCCGGCTACTGCCAATACCACCTTCAATGCCAAATATATAAAGTCAAAAACGGACAATATACCGAAAAGGGCTATGAGTACGCCCGGTACCCCCAAAAAATACTTTGAATATTTAGGATCCTCTATGGCCTTTTTTACATACCTGGCCAAGAGGAAGTAGCTACCTTCGACGCCTAGGTGCTGCTCCACTATGACCCTTTTGAGGGCAGCTATCGGAGCTATGTCCCTTAGCACTTCAGCAACCAAGAGCTCATCTGTACCATCACTAACTAGATAGAGCTCGACGTCCTTTTCATTTATCTCTTCAACAACCTGCTTTGCCCTGTCCTTTATTATCATCTGCGCTAGCATGTTACTCTTTGGGTGCCCCCCTATTATCGCTATTTCCGGCTCCCTAGATGCTAACTTCAGGTCCTCGTAGAGGTTTATGCCAGCAAATATTGCGTTTGTGTCGGCGTCCTCCGGCCTCTTTATGGCAAAGTCTACTGCGACCTTTTTTACATCGTCTTCTCCAATTATAAGGGATCTACCAGTTACGCTACCTATGTCATCATCTATGTCGATAACAACTACTATTGGTTTTTTCTTACTCTCCGACACTACTCTTTCTGCCCCAATAATCTATGGAAACCTGAAATAATATTTTTTAAAATATAGCTGCAATGATCCCAATATATATTTTTAAAGTAGGAGTAAAATCCATTTTAAATTAATAGGATATCGGCGCTATGTACATAATAAACTCTTCAGGCCCAGATATATTAAAATCCATCTTTAAAGGATAGTCGGTTGCGAACTCCATTGAAATGCTCTCCGCTATCGTTGTTACAGGCTTTATCGAGGATCCCAGTGCATTCAAACTATAGGATGCTTCCGTGTAGTCCTCCACTGCAACCTCATCTAGTGGATCCTCTAGTCTCATTTCCCACCTATAGAACTTCTCTTCCCCACTAGCCTCAACGATTATTCCGTTATCTTTCCCTATAAATTTCAGCACGTCTGCCACCAACTTTGCATCGTTGATCATCGTGTCTATGTCATTTGGAGATATAACAAACCTGGCGGTTGGCTTCATGTTTATTTCCCTTATTTCTCTTTCCTCAGACTCGCCTGCAGAGACCTCGAATGACCTCTCAACCCCCGTCTTTTCGTCTATCAGCAAGACCTTCATGAAACCGTGACCAGTAGAGTACTCTAGCGAGATCTTATCGTTCCTAGTAGCCCTTCTCAACACCTTGCTAAGGTCGTTCATGTCTACCCCAATAGATATGCTCCCGTCAAGTGAAAGCTCTTCGAACGCCGTTGAAGATACCTTAAATATACCTAAAACTGTCTTGTCCGGGCTGAAAAACCATGAAAGAAGACCGTCGTCGCTAAAGTTAAATATCCCTTCATCATTTATCCTTGCCAACGCCTGCGCAATTTTCTTTAACTTATTACCAGATTGATAAACTGCCCTTACCTTAACCATTCTAGCACCTGTTTAATAATTGATAAAGACAAAATATAAAGCTTAGCAAAACCCTAGCAAAGAAGGTAGCCAACATAAAAATACAAGAGACCTAAACCCCGAGGCCGTTTAATAAACGTACGCTAATACTACCCCGCCAACCTTTTTGCTCAAAGCCTCCTTATGTGTCATAATACCTTGGTTTGTTGATATTATTAAATAACCCATGTCCCTACTTGCCAGAAATCTCCTTAGACTCTCAGGCAACCTGAGGATCTCGTTGTATTTTATTGAAATCCTAGGCTTTACTACACCTATCTTGTTTATGCGCCCCATTAACTGAACCTTAAACTTACCGTGCCTGCCATCGTCTATATATTCAAACTCTCCAATATAGCCTTCCCTTTGCAGAACCCTTAATACGGAGGCTGTAAGCTTAGAGGCCGGGATCAGAACGGCTTCCCTCTTGCCCCTCGCCTCGGAGTTCATGATAGACGACAGGTGGTTAGCCAATATGTCTACCATCATCACACCCCTATCTGTACTTCTTAAACCCCAATGATGGAGCTATCTCCCTAAAGCACTGCCTACATAGATACAAGCCGTACTTCTGGATGACAGCATCCCTCGTGCCACACCTCTGGCATTTCTGAGAGCCCCTTCCCATCGACTTTACCTTTGGAGGCTTTATCTTGCCCATAGCAAATCACCTCAAACAAATGTAACTCCGTAGTCCCTTGTTAATAATGCTATCGTTTCCTCCGGCTTTACCCTGTGCCTAAGAGGTATCCTAGACCTCTTGATCCTCTTCCTTTCAACCCTATATCCTGGCCTTTCTATAGTAACAGCAACGTCCATCCCTATAATGCCTATCTCCGGATCGTACTTCGCGCCCGGCAACAATATATATTCAGATATCCCAAAGCTTATGTTACCAAACGCATCTATGCTACTCCTCTTCAACCTGTAGCCAACGGCTTCTAAAGCTTTTCTGAGGAAGGCGTCTGCCTTCTCTCCCCTTAGGGTAACCATCGTTGCTATATTTTCCCCTTTCCTTATACCAAATGGCCTAATGGTTTTCTTTGCCACTCTTAACGATGCCCTTTGGCCTGTAAGTTGCGTTAAGAGGTCTTGTATCCTAACGAGCTTCTCCCCTCCTTGACCTATAGAAATGTTGACCGTTACCTTCCTAATCCTCGGGATCATCATCGGATTTTTATTCCAAGCCTCTATGACCTCATCTGAATAAGTCTTTTCTGAGCTCATGGCATCAACTCACCCGGTATAGATATAGAAGGCTTCTCTTCCCCTAGTATTAAAATGTAGTCTAAGGTAGTTTGTATCTGTTTCCCTCCTTTTCCTTCAAGTGTTACGATGGACCTCCTCCATCCCCACTGCCTGTTAACAGAAACGAGCCTGCCTACCTTGCCCACATTCTTTCCCCATGTAATTATAGCAAGGTTTCCAACCTTGAAGGGTATATG
>WALX01000135.1 GCA_015522625.1 Candidatus Hestiella sp. | reverse complement strand
TTTTACTGCATTGAGACTATGGAAACCTCGGGGCAGAAACATTTTTAATTATTAAAGAAAATTTATACAAGGCTGTTGACAGTCAAGGCAATTATTTGAGTGGCGATGGGAGCGATGCTCCAAGCCTCTCAAGGCATAGATGTGTCCCCCGCGCCGTTAGCCTCGAATGCTACCCATAATATGGATTAGTAAATCCTTGGATGAGGTGGAACTCCCTAGGTGTGGCCATGAGCTTATATAAGATGATTGGAACGAATACCTAGGTAGAAACGGTGAACAAAATATCCATTACACCTATGGGACGCTTCTTTGTGGTGTCCACAAAGCCCTCTGTCGCAAGTGATTTATAGTGCTTTGTAGTTCTTTTATAAAAGGAACCTACACAGGTCTATAAGAGCTCTTATCCAAGAAGTTGCATCTTACCCTGCTTGCCTTGGATCCAAACTCAGGGGCAAATTACTACCGAGAATTTCTTTGGTGCTTCCCTGACATTTTAAAGGTTTTGACAAAGCCTTAAAGTATTGTAAAGAGGTTATAGAAACCCAATAGCTTAAAGATTTTGGTTTACATATAATATCAGGGCAGAGAAATGGGAAAGGAGCTTAGCTTTCAACTCCTTGATATAAGCTATGAAATAAGCGACAACAAACCTATAATAACGCTTTGGGGAAGGGATAGGCATAATAAAAGGATAACGCTCACCTATAGTTCCTTCAGGCCCTATTTTTACCTTTTATTAGATGAGAAAGCTGATGAGGAAAAAATAATAAAGTCTATATATAAATACTCTAGGCAAAAGAGCCCTATTCTAGGGGTAGAAGGCTTAACCCTAAACTATTTAGGTAAACCAAGAAAAGTCCTAAAGGTTACAACAACAATACCGGAAAGTGTGAGAGAGTACAGGGAAATCCTGAGTAGGATAGAAGGGGTTAGAGATGTTTTAGAGGCTGATATCCGTTTCTCCATGAGGTTTTTATTAGACAAAAATCTATACCCTATGAGGTGGTACAGGGTAAGCGTTAATTCTGCTGATAAGAACCCATTTATTGTTGATGAGCTATATGAGATAAATGGTGACATAGTTGAAGATCAAGAGATGGTTAACGTTAACCCTTTAGAGGGTCTAAAGATAATGGCATTTGATATAGAGGTGTATAACCCGCGTAGGACTCCAGACCCTTCTAGAGATCCCATAATAATGATAAGTGTCAGACATAGCAATGAAAAGGATCCCATAGTCCTTGAGGCTATAGGTCATGACGACAGTTCACTAATCCAGGAATTTGTGGAGTTAATTAAAAAGGAAGACCCTGACATAATTGTTGGTTACAATCAAAACAAGTTTGGTTGGCCATACTTGATTGAAAGGGCTAAGAAACATGGAATAAGGCTTGATGTAGGTAGGAAAAATCCATCATCCCCAAACATGAGTGTCTTCGGCCATTATTCAATACAGGGCAGATTAAATGTTGATTTGTATGATTTTGCTGAAGAGCTGCAAGAGATAAAGTTCAAGTCTCTTATTGAGGTATCTGATTACTTAGGCGTTATGCCTAAGGACAAAAGGGTAAACATAGAGTGGTGGCAGATATCTGAGTACTGGGATGATCTGCAGAAGAGGTCAACTCTAAAGAGATATTCTATGGATGACGTTAATTCCACTATTGGGTTGGCATTTAAATTCCTTCCCTTTGGTGCTCAATTGAGCATCATAAGCGGTCTTCCAATGGATCAGGTAATGGCAGCAAGCGTTGCTTTTAGGTTGGAGGCTAGGCTTATGAGGGAAGCGAAAAAGAAAGGAGAACTTATGCCGAACAGGGCAGAAAGACAAACAGAAACCTATGTTGGGGCTGTTGTATTAAAACCACACCCTGGAATTCATGAGAATGTGGTAGTCCTGGACTTTGCAAGCATGTATCCTAGTATCATGGTGAGGTATAACGTAGGACCAGATACCATTATAGAAGGAGAAGGCGGGAGCTGCAGAAACATATACACGGCACCAGAGGTTAACCAAAGGTTCTGTGGTGATACCCCAGGCTTTATGAAACAGGTGCTGCAGAGGTTCTTAAAATGGAGGAAAGAAATAAAGGAAAGGATGAAGTCTTATGAGGAGGACACCTCAGAATATAATTTGCTGAACGAAAGGCAAAGGGCCATAAAAGTCCTTGCAAATGCCAGCTACGGTTACCTTGGTTGGGCTGCTGCAAGGTGGTATTGCAGGGGGTGTGCAGAGGCCATAACGGCATGGGGAAGGAATTTGATAAGGAGGTCTATAGCATATGCAAAGTCGATTGACCTAAAGGTATATTATGGGGATACAGACAGCCTATTCGTTTCAAATGATGAGCAAAAGATCCAAAAGATGATAGATTTTGTTTCAAAAGAGATGGAGTTCGAGATTAAAATCGACAAGATATATAAGAGGATTTTCTTTACTGAAGCAAAGAAGAGGTATGCAGGGTTGTTGTCGGATGGAAGGATAGATATAGTAGGGTTTGAAGCTGCTAGGGGGGATTGGAGTGAGCTTTCAAAGGAGGTTCAAACAAGCATTGCTAAGATCGTTTTAAGGACAGGCGATCCTAAAAGGGCAGTTGAATATGTTAGGGAAGTAATAGATAATTTAAAGAATAGAAAGATAGGCATTGATAAATTAATAGTCTGGAAGACATTAACGAAGGATATAAGTAAGTACGAGGCCGAGACTCCACACGCAAACGTTGCCAAGATAATGGAAAGGATGGGATACAAAGTCAGTCCAGGCAATAAAATCGGCTATGTTATAATCAAAGGGCCTGGATCCGTATCAAAGAAGGCTAGGCCATATTTTACGGTGAACGTTTCTGACATAGATGATAACTACTACATAGACAAACAAATAATACCGGCTGCATCAAGAATACTAAGCTACTTTGGTATTACAGAAAAAGAATTAAAGATAGGGGCAAAACAGCCTTCTTTATTTGACTTCTTTGGTTCAAGTTAAATCATTAAAGGTAGCAAACTTTACATCATCCCTCTTTATAGAGATCTTATTGCCCATCCTTGCACCTATGAGTAGTGCTACTCCCTTTTCGGCAGCGATGTCCAATATCCTTTGGGTTATGATTCCATCGAATAATATGGCATAAGCTGAACCATTTTGGGATGACTCTATCCAAGAGAAGAGATCCTTAACCTTAGCTCTTGCTATTTCCTTCCATTCCTTGTCGTAAATTATTGCCTCTAATGTACCTTTTATATTTTTTATATTCTCTATTATTTCCTTCGGAACTACTAATTGCGCAGGTTGCACTTTCTCTTCTGCTTTAACTTCTTCTACTTTAGCTGTAGGCTTTTTCTCCGGTATTGGCGTTGTTTCTTTATGGGCTTTCTCAGCCTCTTCCTTTGTTTCCTTTATGGTGCTGAGCTGCTCTTTAACTTTTTCTGCCGGAAGCATTTGGGACAGCGATTTCGCTATTTCTTTGCCAGTAAGCTGTTCTACTTCCATGCCATCGGGGGCCCTTGCTACATAGTCAACGTGTACTTGATCTAACAAGTTTTTAAGGATCAAATCGCCTCCTCTATCACCATCAACAAATGCTATGACCTTCTTGCTTTTCGTAACGTCAATTACTGACTTTGGTATTTTTTCCCTAGCCCCTTCTAACGCTATGGTATTTGTATAACCATACCTTAGGAGGTTGATAACGTCGGCTCTGCCTTCGACTATTATTACTGTATCGGATTTTTCTACATCTGGCCCAGCAGGTAGTTTTTCCTCACCATACTCTATAGGTTTTGGCTGTACCTCTGGCTTTTGCGATATCTGCCTTATTATCTCTTTTATGTCTGGCTCCTGCTCTTTGACTTTTTGCAGGAGTTCCCTAGCCCTCTCTACAATCTTTTTCATTTTTTCTATCCTTAGGTCTTGGATATCATCTATTGAGATCCTTGCACTGTAAGGCCCTACCCTATCGACAGCTTCTATCATTGATGCAAGCAGAACCGTTTCGACCCTATCTAGGTTACTTGGTACTTGTAGCATCCCAACGGTTTTTGTACCTTGGTATTTCATATCTATGTGAACCCTGCCTATCTTATCTTTATCTTGAAGTTCTTCTAAATTAAATTCACTTCCTAATAACCCTTCTGTCTGACCGAAGACTGCACCTATTACGTCGTGTTTATCAACCCTGCCATCTACTTCAAATGAAGCCTTTATCAGATATTTCAAGTTCTAACACCTTGATATTATCAAGGATGGGAATATCATAAAGATTTTATGATATTCCCATCCTTTTCTGCTATTTTGAGATTTAGACTCGGGAGCATATAAGTTTATTAAAGATTCAAGCAAAAGCCTACCTAGTGATATTCCTTGTTATTTCTTTCACTAGTTCAATCGTTTCGCTCTTGCTAAACAGCTTTCTGACAGGCTCAAGCATCTTTATTATCTCTTTCGCTGTGGCATTCTTCAGGTCTGCTGGGTGTATTTTTCCTTCAGCATATAACCTTTCTAAGTCTTCATATGATTCGACTAGGATATCACCTCCATACTTCCTAGGTCTTTCTATATATAGCTTGAAGTTTTTTCTCGGAAAGAGGAGGTATTTGTTTATCTCAAGTATCGGGTTATATTCAATTTGTTTTAAAGGGCAGAAAGCGTTATTGATTTTATTGACTATTATATCTGGTGGATCGCTGACAAAAATTGCGGATGATGGCTTAGACTTTGACATTTTTAGGCTTGCAGCATTCTCGTCGGCTTCTTTTGGTTCCATCCTTTGAGAGCCTAAAAGTGATGTGAGTATAGGGGTGTGTAGGGCTATCGGTTTTTTAGCGCCCATTTTCTCAGAAACTTCCCTGGCAAGCACATGGGCTTTTCTCTGATCCAATCCCCCCAAGGCTACATCTAGGTTCATATACAATATGTCACTTACCTGCATAGCCGGGTATATAAGTTTAGAGCTGTCAAGCTCTATTTCATCCGTGCTCCTTCCCATGATGGTTATAGCCCTTTTCATCCTTGCAAGGGTTGTCATTTTCATGATCTTTATAACCAGTGCCCAATAATCTTTGTCAGATGCGAACTTCTCTGCATCAATAAAGTTTATTTTTCCAGTATCAATGCCCAACGAAGCGATTATATCCCTTATTAACCTTGCAGCCTTCCTGAGTAGCTCTATGTCGCCTCCCAATTTGTCGTTTATCATTGCATGCCATGTTGCTTCTAATATATAAAAATCTAGGCCAGCATCTATCAGGTCCTTGACTTTATACATCCATATAAGCATTCCTATGTGGGCCAGACCGCTTGGCTCGAATCCGAGGTAACCTTTTATTTTCTGGTTGCTTTCAATCTTTTCCTTCAGTTCTTCCTCTGTAATAATCTCAACCAAGTTGTTTTTTATTAGTTCCAATCTCTCCTCAGGATCCACCATAGCTCACGCTCATTATCTATACGTGGCTTAGAGATAAATGTTTTTCTAATCTGGTATCTTGGCCTTTTCAAATCTTTTTCTATTGCCTAGTGGCATGGTCGCATCTATGCCTATCTTTGTTGTGTTGCCGTTAACGGAGCTAGGATCAAGAGAAGAGCCTCTTGCGTTGTTTATAATAACTAGGT
>WALX01000134.1 GCA_015522625.1 Candidatus Hestiella sp. | reverse complement strand
GGATAGATGAGCTCAAGGAAGATAACATAAATGTAATAGGCGGTAAGGCTAAGGGTTTGGTGCAACTCGTAAAAAATGGGTTTAGAGTCCCTCCTGGTTTTGTCATAACTGCAAACGCCTATAACCACTTCGTAGAAGCTACTGGCCTAAAGGCATATTTAGAAAAGGCTTTAGCCAACATAGATTCCAAAACACCAAAAGAACTTGAAGAAATAAGTAGTGAAATAGTGTCTAAGTTTGAAGGATTTGAAATACCGAATGAAATTAGGGATGCTATATTAGCCCATTATACAGAGCTTTCGAAGAGAATTGGTGTGGAAAACCCTAGGGTTGCGGTAAGGAGTAGTGCAACACTAGAGGATGTATCACAAGCCAGCTTTGCTGGCCTTCAGGATACCTACCTGAATGTGCAGGGAAAGGAAGAATTAATAAAGTATGTTAAGAGGGTGTGGGCTAGTATTTGGGCTGCTAGGGCGCTCATGTATAGGGAGAGCTTAGGTTTGGGAAACAGAAACATATCTATGGCTGTAATTGTGCAGAAGATGGTTAATAGTAAAAGCTCTGGCGTGATGTTTACGGTGCACCCGGCAACGGGGGAAAAGGATAAGATCGTAATAGAGTCTGGTTGGGGTTTAGGAGAGTTAATAGTTGGCGGCCAAATAACGCCGGATAGCTTCGTTATAGATAAGAATACGCTCAACATAATTGAAAGGAGAGTTTCGATTAAAAAAATGGCAAGGTTTTATGATCCAGATAAAGACAATAGTGTAGACATAGAATTGCAGGATGATATAGATAAGTATGAAATCAAAGGAAAAATACGAGAGATATTAAGAAAGTTTGGGATAATCTCTGAAAATCCTTCTATTACTGACATGGAAGCAAAAGAATTGGCTAGGATAGCAAAAAGAGCAGAAATAGCGTTTGACAGTCCATTAGACATAGAATGGGCTATTGATATGGACATGCCTTTCCCAGAGAACATCTTATTGGTTCAGGCAAGGCCTGAAACCTTTTGGTCAAGAGTTATAAAGGAAAAATACAAAGAAGGTCAGATAATAACTAGGGGTCTACCAGCAAGTCCAGGGGTCTCAAGCGGGTTGGTTAAGATTGTTAACACCTTAGAAGAGGCATCAAGGAAAATGAAAGAAGGTGATATACTTGTAACGAAAATGACTGATCCAGACTGGGTTCCATTTATGAAAATTGCATCCGCTATAATAACTGATGAAGGTGGAGTGACGGCACACGCAGCTATAGTTTCAAGAGAATTAGGGAAGCCTGCAGTTGTAGGAACGGGAGATGCGACAGAAGTTCTAGAAGATGGCATGCCAGTTACTGTTGATGGTAGTAGGGGAGTAATAACATATGGCATGCAAAGAGAAGAAAAAGAAGAAAGGAAGATAATAGAGGGTGTTGGAATTAGTCCAGAATCACTACGAGACCTCTATCCGACCACTGGAACAAAAATATACATGAACTTAGGCCAACCTGATGAAATTGATAGATATGTTAATTTACCTTTCGACGGTATCGGTCTGATGAGAATAGAATTCATAATTTCGAGTAAAATAGGTTACCATCCGTTATATCTGATAGAGCAAGGAAAACCGGAGATCTTCATTAATGGCCTAGCAGAAAGCATAGCAAAGGTGGCCTCGGCTATTATGCCTCGGCCATTAGTCGTTAGGTTTAGCGATTTTAAAACAAATGAGTATAGGAAATTGAAAGGGGGAGAAAAATATGAACCCATGGATGAGAGAAATCCGATGCTAGGTTGGAGGGGTGTTTCAAGGTACATACAGGAGCCATACGAACCGGCCTTTAGGCTTGAGATCGATGCCATTAAGAAAGTTAGAAATGAAATGGGCTTAACAAATGTTTATGTTATGTTTCCATTCGTCAGAACTACTTGGGAGCTTGAAAGGGCTATGAAGATCATGGAGAAAGAAGGACTAAGAAAAAGCAAAGGATTTAAAGTGTGGATAATGGTTGAGGTTCCTAGTACTGTTATCTTGGCTGATGATTTTGCTAAGATGGTTGACGGTTTTAGCGTGGGCAGCAATGATTTAACTCAGCTTACGTTAGGCGTTGATAGGGATAGTTCATTGCTAGGCAACATGGGTTATTTCGATGAAAGGGATCCATCAGTTATAAAATCCATTGCAATGTTAATAGAGGCTGCACACAGACATGGTAAAACAGTTAGCATTTGTGGCCAAGCTCCGAGCGTCTATCCAGAAGTTGTTGAAACCCTCGTAAGAAAAGGTATAGATTCAATCAGTGTGAATCCAGATGCCGTTATAGGGGTCAGAAGACACGTTGCAAGCATTGAGAAAAGGATCTTATTAGAAAATATTTTAAGAAATGGCTAGAAATCAAACTCAATAGCTTTTTCTTCTTCTAATACAAACCTACCTTTACTTTCTAATATATCTAGGACTTGAATTATTTCATCTGTACTTCCATTTACAAAAAGTATCCCGATATCTAATGCTTCCATTAGGTCTCCTAGGTATAAATAAGAGCATGTGGTAAGCCTCCCCTTTCTTGAATAAAATACAAACAAAACATACTTGTCGTCCTTTACAAATTCAGATAATTTTTCTAGTATTTTCATGGAGTCTATGGCTTTTAATGTGAATTTTTCCGGCAGGACTATTATGTATGACGCTATCTTAGTTAGCTCAACTTTTAGCAACAAAAAATCATTTAATATAATTTTTTCGGGACTTAGCTTTGCTAATGCTTGACGCACCGTTTCAAGTTCCCTTTCTACTTTCTTTATATCATATTTCTCCACGTTCATTGCTTTTAATATTTCCTCACGAATCTTCTCTTGGTTTACTATTGTTATTGACAAGCATTCTTCACCGCTTTGGCTGTTACTTCTTTACCATTTTTATAGTCTTGATTTCAAATGGCTTTAAATGAATTTCACTGTTATCGATTTCTTTTAGTTTATTTTCAAGCATGTCAGTCTCGTAATTTATAATAAAGTCTTTGGAGTTTATTTTGAGGCTGGCATTTTTTCCATAGCTCTCCCATATGCGTAATATGACTCCATCGCCTTTCTCTTCTTTTTTAAGAGATCCAAACATTGCCTTGGTTGGATCGATCATTAATAGGCTCTCCTCTTCTGCTGATCCCTTAACTTCTTTGATTTCATTATTTAATTCACTGGCTACCTTTGGTGTTAGGGCTTCCCTCCAGCTACCTTGATGGGGATAGATCCAATACCTTATTTCTAGTTCTCCCCTGTCCAGCCTTGGATTTGGAAATAGCGGGGATCTTAAGAGGGTCAGCCCTATTTTGTTTGAAATTGCATTGTATCCCTGCCTTCCCTCATTTATTATGGATATTCCGTAGTCTGGATCCCATAGTTCGCTCCATCTCCACATAGGAGATTCAAACTTAGCTTCATCCCAGCTATTGCTGGGCTGAGAAGATCTCTCTATTACTCCATAAGGTATTTCTGCATGGTTGTATTGCCCAAACAGGCTTGTTTCTGCTATTGCTTTGAGCAACCTTAGGTTTTCATGCCAATCTACGTGGTGGGTTATTTCTATTGTGCGTTTTGATTTATAGAGACAGAGACTTGTCTTTATTTCTGAGCTTTTATATTTACTACCAAATATTAGGCAACTCTTTAATGGGCCCTTTGTCGTTTTTATATGATTTAGTGTAACTTTTTCACAAACCTTGCTGTAACTTGCGTCTATATCCCAGCCGTCATACTTTTCTGGCATATCTTCGCAGGAAATTAAGTAAAAGTCCTTAATAATATATCTCCTTGCTTTTTTATCATATACTTTAAGCTTGTTCTTAGTAATCTCAATTTTAAGGAAATTGTTTTCGATAGATTTACCAAAATCTTCTACGGTTTTCTCGATTGTGCTGCATGAACCTAACTCATAGCTCTTAAAGCCACTAGGTGGTGTAGAGATTTCTACAAGATAATATCCGTTTTCCTCTTGACAAATTATCCCCTTGATTTGCTCTGTAGTCTTTACTATTTCCTTTCTTTCCCAGGGTAGATAGTTGAAGAATGTTATCTTGTTGTTTTCTTCTTTAAGAATGCTTCTAAATATACCGTGTAGCGTCTTCATCAATTCTTCCTTTATCCTCTCTAACTGCTTTACAATTTCTTCATATACCGAAAAAGTGGTCGTGGCTGACATGCTATCATGAAATTCAAATTCTAATAGAGAAAGCCAATAATCTTTCGTGTTTACATCCATTCCAAGAAGGGAGGACCAAGCATCAGTTTCTATTAAAAGGTTTTCTACTTCCCTGATCAATTTTTTCAGCTTTATACCATTCGAGTAAACTCCTCTATGCATTTCAAGGTAGAGTTCTCCTCTCCATATTGGAAGCAATTTCCTTTCATGCCATATTTCTTCCATATGGAATTCAGGACTTACTATGTTTAGTTTGGGAAGCCCTGGAAAGTCCTTGTATATTTTAAATCTTTCAAGCATCAGCCATGTAGGCCCCCCTCCACCATCCCCATGACCGAATACAAGAAAGGATGGCAGGTCTTTTGTACTATGATCATTCCAGGCATTGACAAGCTGGCTTGGTGACAGGTCGCTTCCATATGTCGGGTAGTTTATTGCAGGTATTTCAGTACCGTCAATTCCCTTCCACACGAAAACCGAATACGGAAACCTGTTTATGGTATTCCAGTAGAGTTTATGTGTATAGAAACCCATAATTCCAGACTTCTTTAGTATTTGCGGCATTTGCCCTGAGAAGCCGAATGAATCAGGTAGCCACCCCACTTTAGTTGTTTTTCCAAATTCCTTTGATAGAAACTCCTGTCCATATAGGAACTGCCTTACTAGGGACTCCCCACCAGGCAGGTTTGTGTCACTTTCCACCCACATCCCACCAACAGGTATTATTTTTCCTTCTTTAACCAAGTTCTTCACTTCTTGAAAAATGTCTGGATATTCATCCTTTAACCATTTAAGATAGACTACATTCGATATGGCATAGATTAAAAAATCGTTGTTTTTCATTAGTGAAATTACGTTAGATATATTTCTATAGACCTTTTGCTTTGTTACATTTTCATTCCACAACCAAGCAAAGTCTATATGGGCATGGCTAATTAAGTCAAGTATTCCCATAGGCCCGACCTTGTTTCTTAGTTTATCTAGCTCTCTCTCAAGCAATGACTCAGCCCTTTCAGCGTCTTTATTAAGCACATTATAGTCTATTTCTTTTCCTTCGATTTCCTTGATTTCTGTATAGTCTTGTAGCTCAATCAAATACCAGGGAGCTTTGACCAACTGCGTCTTAATGGCTATATCCAAGTTTTTTCCTGGTATGCTTGATATAGATACCATATCCAAAGATTTATCCAATATAGTCCTCAATTCTTCGGAAATGTAGTTTAGTACCTTTGATGCTTCATTTATTAACTTCGCCTTTATTAAGTATCTAAAGCTAGACGGTTCAAAGTATATGAGGTAGATACCTTTGAGCGATATCTCTTTTTCTCCAAGCATGCCAACAAATGAAGGGTAAAGCCTTAGCTTCCCCGATTTTGTTGCCTTGATCCACTTTCCATCAGAGATGTCTTTTTCTCCAAACACAGCATATTTTTCGTTGTTGATTTCTACAGTACCTTCACCTTCTATGTCTATATAGATCCATGCATCTCCAATATCTTTTAGGCTTAAGTCTGCGCAATAGCACCTGTCTTTCCTTTCAATATTGAGCATCTCGTATTCAATTATTGATGCTGCATATAAGTAAAACAACTTTACATCTATTGATCCCTGTGTCCTTTTGTTCAATATCTTACCCTATTGCTTTTGATTAGCCATAAGTATTAAAATTGTTTTCTATTCATAGATATTCCTCTAGTTCAAAGGAGTTTATTATTTTTGCATTGTAGGCTTTACTAAAATATTCTTCCCAATTCTTATCAATCCTTGAAGCAACCGCATCTCTCACTACATATACTTTATATCCCCTGAAAAAAGCATCCGCAGCTGTATGCCTAACGCAGATGTCTGCATCAAGCCCTATGAGGAATACTGTGTCTATTCTTAGGGTTCTTAAAAGGTAATCTAGCGGTGTCTCAAAGAAACCGCTATATGTATGTTTCTCTATTATATAGTCACTATCATAAGGTTCAAGTTCTTCGTAGACCTTTGCCCCTCTACTGTTTTTCATCGCGTGGGGTCCCCATAACTCTATCTCAAAGTCTTCCTTATAGTGCGAATCATTTATATAAAATACCGGATAGCCTTTTTTTCTAAAGGTGTTTATGGTTGTTTTCGCTGGATTAATTATTACCTCTGCTTCCCTCGTTTTTAATGGTCCTTTAACGAAGTCATTCAATATATCTATTACGAGTAAAGCTGGTTTCACTCATTTCTCCTAGGTTGATAGTCTTTTTATAGCCTTTTATTTTTTATTGCTGATAACTATTATGTTTTTGTTTGAAAACGCTTCAGCTTTATTAAAGGGGGTGTTATCATGTTTTTTGTAAGTCTGGCAGTTCTTACTATTGGTGTGTTGATGTCATTTGAAAATAATTAGAATAACTAAAATTTTTATGTTAATCATAAGGCATAATAGCTATAAAATACAAACAAGGCCAGAGATCTGTTATGTGAAGATGGCACAAGAAAGTTTATGATTAGTGGAGGGTGTTATCTAATTAGATAGCCTAGTGCGAATATTGCAAAGAATAGATTAAAAAGGACTATTATTGTTAGTACTATATAGAGTGGATCCTTCTCTTCCTTAGAAAACCTAAGTATACCTACTACCACATAAAATATAGGCGTGGCTATCAATATAATTAATCCAAGGAGAATAATGTAGACACCATTAAGGTGTATGACGCCGCTTAGCAAGTTGTGCAATGGTATAGTGCCAGTGTTTATGTTTGATGACACGTTAATTAATTCCTTGAGTGTATAGGGCGGAGAATGATTAGCTAGTATCAATCCAACTCCTAATATTACTAGTGCAGCAGTAATTATTACCCCTGTTCTTAGGCCAAGCCCAATGATTTTCTGGGTATCTACCACTTTGCACACCTCATAGAGAAATTCCAAAGCCCTTCAGTATCATCTCGATTCCTAAGAATATTAATATAAGGATGAATATATATCTTATAGTCTTGCTCTTTAGTCCTGGCAGTACCTTTGATCCCATAAAAGCACCAAGCAATATCCCTACCGCAGTCAGCCCTGCAAGCAATGGTTGTATGTATCCTAGAACCCAATAAATTGAGCTGCTTGTAGCTGCTGTAACCCCTATCATAAAATTGCTGGTCGTTGTGCTTACCTTCATCGGCAGATTCATGGCCCAGTCCAGTCCCAAAACCTTTAAAGCACCACTACCTATTCCCAATAGGCCAGAAATCAGGCCTGCAAGAAACATAATAATCTCGGCCAACCACCACTTGACGCCAATATATTTAACGTTTTTCTTCAGCCTTTGATCATAATACTCTCCATATAGCTTGAATATCCTTGTTGTCAAATCAGGTTTACTGCCTACAGGCTCTTCGTATTCACGTTTTTGGTATTGAAAGTACACCTGGGAAAGTAAAACTATTCCAAAGATAATATAAATCAACTTAGCTAAATGGTGAGAATAGACCCATGCGGCGGCAAGCGTTCCTATAATAGCTCCACCAGTCGTAGCTGTCTCTAATCCTATTCCTATTCTAATATTTGTTATTTTATCCCTAACGTATGCACTCGCGGAACCACTAGAAGTTGCTATTGTTGATATCAGACTGGCCCCGGCCGCGTACTTTATTGGCACACCAAGATAGAGCGTATATATAGGTACTAGGAAAGAGGCGCCGCCAAGTCCTACAAGCGAGCCAAGGAAGCCAGATATTATGCTAGCCATGAGTATCAGTGTAAAGTATACTACTTCAATCACTTAAGACCGCCTCTATGTCCACTTTACAGAAAATTTAGCGGAAATAAAAATATTATGGGACTATGGTATAGGTATTTTTAATTATTTATATATAAATAATTGTTAATATTTTTTATGTTCTAGCTTTATCAGATAAAAAAATGCAACCCTTTAAACATAGACTTAAAAAGCTATGGAACCTTTGAAAATCTATGCATGTAACTAATTTTAAAAACTTACAACAGGAAATGGGTTCCTCTGCTTTCTGCAACCCTCAAGGCATTATTGATTTCATTTGCGATTCTATCGATTATCTCTTCAAAACTCACCTTGGTAGCAGTGCTCTCCTCAGTTTTGGAGGGTACGCTAGGGCCTTTTACAATAACCTTGGATCTAACTTTACTTATTTTAACTATACCCTTACAATTTCCTATAGAAGAAATTCCTAGCAACTTGGACAAACTTTCCTCAGCCTTGCCAGCATGTCCTATTTCTATACCTAATACCTTCCAATAATCAAGCAATACAACAATTGCTTCATCATAGTTATTGATCCACTCTCTAACTATAGCCTCCAGCAACCCTGAATTGCCTCCATGAGAATTAATTATCAAAATCCTTCTAATCCCACTCTTGTAAAGCGATGTTAATATTGATTTTATCATCTCTGAAAAAGACAAAACATTTAATGAGATAGTACCAGGGACATTAGACCATTCTGGCGAAAAAGCGTAGTAAATCGTTGGCAATATAACAACACCTTTAATAAACCTACACAAACCTTTGGATATATTTTCTGCTATCATCGCATCCAAACCTAAGGGCCCACTACAATGCTGTTCAATACTCCCTATAGGCAATACAAATAAGTTGTTTAGGTAATTTTTAAGCTCGCCAGAGCTTATATATCTATACTCAATGCAGTCCTCTTTCATCCTACTCTCCTTAACTACTGTTGACAGTTTTAATATATCAATTTTATAGTTATATTGATAAGGCATAAAAAGGTGATGCAATTGAAGGTGAAGGTCAAATATCTAGGTTTTCTTAGTGAATTGGCTGGCAAGAGATACGAGGAAAAGAATATTGAAGGTGAAGAAACTACTATAGAAAGGATAATACCTTTTTTGAACAAGCTAAAGCTTGAGGATTATGTTCTAATAGTAAATGGAAAGGGAGCAACCCCAAAAACAAAAGTAAACGATGGTGACTATGTGGTTCTATTGCCTCAAACTGGAGGTGGCAACGACAAGAATAGCTAAGCCTGTAATATATGTTGTTTGCAACCTTAGGTACTGTTCTGTGGGTCTTGGACAAATATGAAGGGATAAGGCAATAGCACCTTTTTATAAACTGTTTCTCCCTAGGTATTCATTCCAATTATATAAGTTCATGGCCATGCCTAGGGAATTCCACCTCGTCCATAGGGATTAGCTAATCCCTATGGAATTATAAGTAACATTTAAGGCTAATAAAACAAGGCTCTCATCTAAGAGCCTATTCATGGGACTTAGAGCGTTGCTCTCGTCTATTATATTACCTTAGCGCTAACCCACATAATTTTTTCTCTGGATATCAAATTGAACCTCTTTCTTTGTCAGATTAGGCTTTTAAATGCCTGTCTACCCTTTTAGCAGTAGCAATGTATATTTATCTAAGTGATGCCAGGCTGTTTCTAATTTCTTGCTATCTTTAGGGCAATTTTAATTGGTTCTAAATAACTATTTGGTGCTATAAACGTAATCCTAAGACTTATAGATTCAGAGATTATGAATTTTATTGATGACCTCAGGGTTCCGAGATCTGTAGGGCGGTGAGCCTCTAGGCAACTAGGGGTGAGCCTCTGCACTGAGGGACTTTGAGAGGAAGCGTGACGAATCACCTATCATGATTAAAAATATCTAAAAATAAGAGTCACGGTAAGCGAGGAACGCTAAAAGCAATCCTTTAAACTATCATTCAAAACATACATAGGCGGTTAGTCATGAAATGGAAACTCTGTGTCGCGGGTATTGTAAGTGTTGCGATGAAAATAGAGAGCATGGGTTATGGCCTCCATGGACATGATCTATATATAAGGGTGTGTACTTGTAGCGAAAGCGACATAAATGTGAATATTGACATACTTAAAGAAAGGCTAGACTCGTTGTTGTCTAATCTAGACCATAAGCCACTTTGGGAAATCGTGGGTGGCGAGGGAAAGATTGAAGATTTATTGAAATATTTAAATGATAATCTAAAGATAGATAATTTGTGTGAAATAGAAGCAAAGATGCCGGATAGAGAGGTTTACTTATATATACAGAGGTAGTAGAGGGGATGGTAAAAACCTATAGGTCTCCAAGGGGATTCAGAGATTTAACTCCAGAAATAATGATATTAAGGAAAAAGATTTTTTCAGAAATAGAAGAAGTTTTTAGAAGGTACGGATTTGATCCAATAGAAACTCCAGCAATGGAATATTGGGAAACACTTTCAGGCAAATATGGAGAAGAGGCAGAAAACAGGTTAATATGGAGATTTAAAGACCCCTGGAGCAACAAAGAGTATGCTCTTAGATATGATCTCACAGTTCCTTTGGTAAGGTTTATTTCAACTCATCCGGAAATACAGCTTCCTTTTAAAAGGTACCAAATAGGTCCTGTGTGGAGACATGACGAACCACAGAAGGGTAGGTATAGGGAATTTTATCAATGCGACGCCGATATAATAGGTTCGCCTTATCCTGAAGCAGATGCCGAAATGGTAAACTTATTAATAGATTCCCTAAAGTCGATAGGGTGGAACTCAGGTTTTACCGTAAGACTCAACGATAGAAGGCTTCTGTTTGGTATATTCGAAAGCGAATTAAAGATCAACCCCATAGTAAATGTCTATAGAATCATCGATAAGCTTGATAAGATTGGCCTAAAAAAGGTCGAAGAAGAACTTAACAGAGAAATAAAAAATGAGGAGATGGTAAAGGAAATACTATACCTCATTTCGTTGAAAGGAAGCCCAGAAGAATTATTAGAGTTGTTATTAAGGAAATATAAAAAGAACAAATATGTTAAGGAAGCAAGTGAGTACCTAAAAGAAGTAATGGATCTTGTTAAAGAAAATGATAAAGTTGTTCTAGACCTAAGCCTTGTAAGAGGTTTAGACTATTACACAGGACCGATTTACGAAGTCGTACTAGAAAAGCCAAAGATCGGAAGCGTTTCAGGGGGAGGAAGGTACGATAATTTAGCAAAAATGTTCTCGGGAAGGAACCTACCAGCTACGGGTGTTAGCATAGGTGTTGAAAGGCTTATTGATGCTGGCATTGAGATAGGACTTTATAACATAAAAGAGAAGACCTATACTCAAGTCCAGGTTGTTTTTATGGGGTATGCTAACTTCAAATATGCTTGGAATATAACAATGAAGCTAAGGGAAGCAGGTATAAACACGAGGATAGAACTAAATAGGACAAAGGAGGAAACGCAAAGGAGGAAAGCAAACAGAATGCAAATACCAGTTTTAATCTTTGTAGGAAAAGAAGAAGAGACTCAGAATATTGCGACTGTTTATTCTACGACAAGCAATAAAAGGATTAGGGTCAAAGTAGATGATGTGCAAAAGGCAGTAAAGGATCTCCTAGGCATTGATCAATAAATAGGATTTATGTTAACTTATGTTTTCCAGCTCTTTAAAACCATTTATATATGGCGAACTATTGTGTGAAATAAGCGGAAGGCATAGCAAATTGGTGCTAATATGCCTTTTTTCCAAAGAGGTTTTTGAAGAGAAATATGGCATTCCGAAAACTGGGGAGTTCTGAAAATATCGGACTTAATGTAGTTTTAATCAAATTAGATGGGTACCACGAGGAGGTATGTTTATTTTCTTAACCCAGCTAGATAACGAAGATAATCTATTTATGACTTCATTTTCTATATCGGATCTGCACAACACTATGACAGCGCCACCTCTTCCAGCCCCGGTAAGCTTTGCGCCAACAGCACCCGCCATTCTACCTTCGTAGACCATTTCTTCTATCTCACGCGATGACACACCTAAAGAATTAAGCAAGCCTTGGTTTATATTCATCAGCTGACCCAAAGTTTCATAGTCACCTTTTTCTAGGGATTCATAAGCTAGTTCTATAACTCTATCTTCGGCATCCAACATTAATGATACTATTGACCGAAACCTCTTAGATAATGAAACAACGTCGTTTACTGGCGAATAGGTTTTTCTTTTTACTCCCGTGTCTGCTATTATAAATGAATAACCATCTCTAGGAAGCCCATTTATATTAGATATAACTCCCTCTTCTTTTCTATATAAGGATACACCGCCATAGACTATAGCAGCGCTATCTACACCGCTTGGGTTTCCATGCGTAACCTTTTCGGCCTCGTTTGAAAGGGCTACCAACCTCTTCTTGTCTAGTTCATGACCAATTATCTTCATGTATGCCATGCTAAAAGCCGAGGCTATGGCAGCACTTGAACCGAGACCAGAAGAAATTGGAATGTCGCTAGATATTATAGCTTTGAAACCAGGCAAGTTATATCCCCATGATCTTATTACAGATAAAAGCCTCGTTATCGGTTCCAGTTCTTTAGGACCTAAGACCTTTAAGT
>WALX01000133.1 GCA_015522625.1 Candidatus Hestiella sp. | reverse complement strand
TCTTTGGAGCTATCGCGTCTATTTCATCAATAAATATTATTGCAGGGGCGTTCTTTTTTGCTTCTTCAAATATCTCCCTCAGCCTCTGTTCGCTCTCGCCGTAGAACTTGCTCATTATTTCAGGTCCATTGATTGCTATGAAATAGGCGTCGCTTTCAGTCGCTACAGCCTTTGCCAATAGCGTCTTCCCAGTCCCAGGAGGGCCGAAGAGCAGCACACCCTTAGGAGGCTCTATGCCAAGTCTTGAGAAAAGTTCTGGGTGCCTTAATGGCAACTCAACGAGTTCTCTTATTCTTGACACGACATCTCTAAGCCCACCAATGTCTTCATAGGTTACCTTTGGCACACTTATTTGGGTCATGGGTTTTTCCAAAATATCTACCGATGTTTTCTCACCAATTATAACGGGCCCCCTAGGCCTGGTATCAATTACAGATAGTTGTACAGCTTGCCCTATAACGGGAACTACGATGATATCGCCCTCTATAACAGGTATCCCAACAAGTTTTTTCTTAACGTATTTCTTGAAGCCGTCATCAACCGAGATTGAGTGTATGGTAGGTGCAAGCTTAACCTTGACGGCCTGCTTTGTGTTTGCCTTTCTAATAATAACCTTATCTCCTATGTTTACCTCAGCGTTCTTCCTTAAGATTCCGTCCATCCTTATTATATCTAATCCCTGATCTTCGGGCAAAGCCGGCCATACTACGGCAACAGTTTTCTTTTTACCTTCTATCTCCACAATATCTCCCGGCTCTACGTTAAGTTGCTTCATAACATCTACATCGATTCTAACTCTCCTTTTTCCAGTATCCCTTGGCCTAGCTTCTGATACCCTCAATAAAATTTCTTTTGGATTGTTTGGCAGGTTTTCCTCAGACATCAGTTACACCCTTTGAGCTCTATTTTTTCCTGTTTTCTGTAACATTTAAATAGGCAACTATACGTTTACTGACCTTCTCTGCCCTAAAGGGCGTGGCTTTCAGTTGTAGTTATAAATCTCTAATAAGCCTCATAGCGTGGAACGATAGCATTAGCATTTGATCCCTTTCCTTGTCCAAAGAGCTATAGGTGATGTGGGGAGCCTGCAAGGGATACCTTAATTCAGTCCCTAAACCACCATGATTAATCATCTAGGACAAAGGGTGCAGGTTAATAAGGATATAGATTAATACTTATTTAACCCTTCCAGTTAAAACCTAATGTATGAGGAGAAGTAGCTTGCTTCAAAGTAGCCCTAATGAAAAAAACAGGGAAGCAACATATCATATATATTGGGACTCAACAAGCGATGTTAAATACGTTAAGAGAGAGCTAGTTAATGCCTTTAGGGCAAGGGCAAAAAGGGTTGTCGTACATGTATACAACTCTCAGGGATGTGAGTATATGGAAAAACTGAGAGAAATCCTAGCGCAATTCTTATCTCAAACGATAATTGTTGTGAGGGAACCTCGGGGTGATGCAAATGGTATATGATGTCGTAATAACGACGGACAGGACTATGATGAGTGATCACCACAAACATGAGTTTTTAGGATTCATGACAACAGGCCCTTCTATAGGTTTGCCAGAAAACATATGGATGTGGATAGCCGCGCCAAAGCCCAAGGTGGATAAACTTGGAAGGCCAAAAGTAGCAACCTATGGTTTGAGGAAAATAGAGGCAGCCCTTATCGATGCTGGTATTAATGCGTCAGTAATAGACCCTGATCATGTACATAAACACCTAGATACCGCTAAGGTTATAATGATAGGGCATCACGACTACTTTGCCTACGGTCCGCCGAGTAGCGAATGGTGGAGCATCACCGGAAAGGAGCCCGTTAACAGGAAGTCATTTAGGAAGTTTATGGAAAGCCCCGCTATGCAGAGGGCCAGAGAGAAAGGAATAAAGATAATTGTAGGGGGTCCTGCGGCTTGGCAGTGGCTGTGGTCTTTAGATGAATGGAAAAAATGGGGTGTGACAACGGTAGTTGATGGAGAGGCCGAAAGGGTCGTTATTGATATAGCTAAAAAGGCCCTGAATGGAGA
Organism: Candidatus Hestiella sp.; assembly: GCA_015522625.1. Taxonomy (GTDB): domain Archaea; phylum Thermoproteota; class Thermoprotei_A; order Sulfolobales; family Acidilobaceae; genus Caldisphaera. The sequence continues at coordinate 57,692 of WALX01000133.1, read as the reverse complement.
ACCCCTTCCAGACTATGTATTTATAGGTCCATCTGATGTACCATCCTTAGAAGAAATACCAAAGATAAAGCACGCTAGCGTAAATGGTTTGGTAGAGGTCATGAGGGGATGCCCAAGGGGATGCAAATTCTGTAGCGTTACCTTAAGGCCTTGGAGGTTCATACCTCCAGAGAAAGTTATGGAAGAAATAAAGGTTAACTTGAATGAAGGTGTTGATCAGATACTTCTTCACAGCGAGGACATGTTGCTCTATTACGCTGATGGCGTTAGGCCAAGACCTGAAAAATTAATAAAATTACATTCAATGATAAGGAATATGACTACATTACCAATAGCTTGGTCACATGCAAGCTTAGCTGCTGTTAAGTATGCTGAAGAAACCCATAAGCTAGTATCAAAGCTAACTGATATCATGTATAGTGGCGATCAGGAATTCTTAGGCGTAGAAATTGGGTTGGAAACTGGCAGTGTAAAGCTCGCAAAAAAAATCATGCCCGCAAAGGCAGCCCCCTATCCAGCGGAAAAGTGGCCCGAGGTGGTTGAATCAGCCTTTTCTATATTGATGGATCACAATATAATCCCTGCTGTGACTTTGATAGCCGGTTTACCAGAAGAGGAACCTGATGACGTCATGGCAACAACAGAGCTAATTGATAGGTTGAGGCCTTACAGGAGTTTGATAGTACCGATGTTCTTTGTTCCGATGGGTATGCTTAAGAATATGGATTGGTTTAGGAAAAACTTCCTTAAAAGAGAGCACATAGAGCTTTTAAAAGCAACACTTAACCATAGTGTTTATTGGGCAAAAGATATAGTTGCCAGATATTATATTAAGGGGTTTAAGTATGCTCCAGTAAAGTTATTTTTAAGGTACATAACTGACTACATAAATAAAAAGGCACTTGCTGCTGAAATGCAACTTGAAAAACAATGGGAAGAGATCGAGAAAAACAAGAACACAGATTCTACAAATGCTGGTCTTGCAAGTGTTTAGCTTTTTATCATAACGACCAAAGTGCTTTTTTAATAAGGTTCACTTTTTAATCAAAAGGTCATATTTTGGCTATAGTTTTTCAAGGATAAAAACATGAGGAGGCCGTTTTTTCTTAAGTAACAAAGTAGGTTTAAGCTTTTTCTTCAATTACTCTAAAGATCCGATAATATCCCTATATAATAGAAAAACCAAAGGATTATTTCGCCTATGTTAAAGGTCAACCACTTTTGTAGAAAAATGATAAGTATAAGGATTAATAGACCTAGATCTTAGCCCCCTGGTGTACCGTGATACAAGGAACTCTCCCATATTTGTTCCCATATATCTGCTTCTTCGAGCGTAAGACCCTTGACTAAAATGTTGTATATGTTTACCAATAGTGCATGGTGGTAAGTTTCATCCCTTAATAGCATTTCAATCAGGAACTTGAGAACTTTGCCTTCTTTTAAAGCCTCGTTTTTCAGGAGCCTGTTAAGCTCTTCTACGGCCTCTCGTTCCTCTTCGATATGCCTGTTTATATCGCTTAATACATCTTTTGACTCTTTTTCACTAATAAGCATTGGTTTTTGTATAAGCTTGGATAGAACTTCATATATCTTTGAGTGTTTTATAGAGTCTTGAGAGACGGCATCTATTATCAGCTTTACGACTATATTATCGGATTTGCTACTAGTTCTTTTTAAGTCGTCTGCATATTCAAGTTCCTTTTTTGCTTCTTCGTTAAAATAACTTATCAGCTTTCCTTTATCCTCATGACCTAAAGTAGCCATGTTTCATTCCACTATATCTTTGTGCAATATAGAGTTTAAATTTAAGTATGAATTTGTTTTTAGAATATATATTAATTATGAATAATATTTAACTAAAAAAAGCTAAGAGGTAGTACTTCCATACATTTTTGACACATAATCATGGCTATTTGATAAGATGAAAATATATTTAACTATTGAGGTTCTAAATAAAGTGGTGAAAGGCTATGCTATCAAAGATGCCAAATGAACTAAGTAAGTTATCTAAAGAAGATCTTGACAAAGAGATATTAAGGGTAGGCATTATAGCAGAGCTAGACGCGATAAATTTATATGAGCAATTAGCTAGCGTTACTGAAAACCAAGACATAAAGAAAGTCCTTTTAGACATAGCGGAGGAAGAGAAAATTCATTTTGGTGAATTCCAGGAACTATTACTTAGAATAGACCATCAACAGGTTGAGGGCATAGAAAAGGGTAAGAAGGAGGTAAAGGATCTTATTGGATGACCGTTATTTTAACATAGTTTTTATAGTGCAGTTGCTCGTGCTTTATCTTTTTTATTTTTGCAGCTAAGGAAGCTTGCATGGGCTTCTCTTTCAGTAGCATCCCCCTCTGTTCAGCCTTTTCATCAACTTCAGAGGTAATACCATTCTTCATCGGGTCTATGTAAACACTTTTGACTTCAAAAATATAAGAGCTTTTCCTAGCAATTAATTATAGTGGCCCCGCTGTCTCACATTGCCCGAGACCTCTTTCGAGGGATGAAGATGAAAGGCAAATGGTAATGCGGGGCACATCATTATAAAAAACCTTTTTTATAGGATTATGGTGCAGTTTTGGTTTATAGGTCTTTTAAGGTCTATGTAGGCTTCTTGCCTTTAGGGTTATTAGGTATGCTGGTGCAGCAACATGCTTATAGACTTTAATTGTTTATAAAGTCATTGGTGGCTCCCAGTCCCCGATACCTGCTCCTAGGTGGGCAGGAGGGGGCTAGGAGAAATAATGATGAACTAAGCTACGGTAACCTAGAAAGGGCGTAGGCGAGGAACGGTGTAAGGCTCTTGTTTTAATCAATAAGCTCATCTATGATATTCATATGTACAGATCAAGGTGCTTATGTAGGCGGACCCGGGGGGATTTGAACCCCCGACATTCGGCTTAGAGGGCCGACGCTCTATCCTGGCTGAGCTACGGGTCCTCTAGGCCCGCCTTATTATGGCTTAAGGCATTGGAGCCCTTCACCTGCTTTATTTTGAATGCTTGGCTATATATTTTTATAGCAGTCATCTATTATAGCAATTTCTGCCCTTTTGCAACAAAGAAAATTACAGACCTAAATAAACGCCTAGTGATAACAAAGTCATTCGTTTTTAATAATTTGGCTTTGGAGAATTATGTATCCAATATTCGTCTATAACCGTTCCTATAGATGCATATAGATGGTTGCCCATGCACATTATTTAGGTCACCTTGGCTATTTATGGTTTTAATAACTTTAAGCAAAGATCCCAAATACCTCATATGATTTTTCAGTAAAAGCTACATATGTATCAGAGGATCCCATCGCCTTACTGAGTTGGGCATAGCTTCCCACTTACAATAGTTAACCCTGCTATCATTGGGGCAAAAGGAAGGGATTTAAGGCAAGCAACATGTTTTTTAAAGTTACAACATTAGATATATCTTTATTGAGATGGGTCTTCCTTGCACGCACAACTGCTAGTGATTGATGCTTTTTGGCATCTATTCCTTGAATAGTGCTAAATTAGCTTAAAGGTATTTACTAAGCGAATGGTCCTTATATATAACAATTTTATAAAAATATTTTTAATTAAATAATAAAACTTTTATACCCTGGATAAAGAAGTAATATAATGGTGTCTATCGTGCCAAGTACATTGAAATTAAAAGCTTCAGACATTATGAAAAAAGCTACTTCTGCAATGCCCAACATAAAGATAAAAGACGCTGCAAAACTAATGGATGAAAACAGCATAGGTTGTGTAGTTGTTACGTCACCAGAGGATAAAGTTATTGGTATATTCACGGAAAGGGATCTAACAAGGGTTGTTGCAAATGGTATCCCGCTGGATAAAAGCTTAGGAGATGTCATGACAAAGAACCCCTGGACAGTAAAGGAAAGCGATGGTATAAGTAAAGTCGTGACCCTGATGTATGAAAAAGGGATAAGGCATCTACCAGTAGTTGACTCTGAAGGAAGGTTAAAGGGCCTAATATTGGTAAGAGATCTTACTGGAATATTAACAAGGCTAACATCTTACGAATGATCAAATCTCCCAAAATTTATTTTTGTTTTTACAAAAGGATTTTCTCAGGGCCTGAATCCTCGGTATTTTCTTAAGGATAACGTTTAAACCCTTGAAGGTTTATTATAGATAAAGATGATGAGACAAGGTTTTAGGCCTTATAGCAATAAAGTCCTAAGAAGAAAGAATTATATGTCTTTATCACAATTTCTATATAAGGGATAGAATTGCTCGATGATAACAAAGACCTTTTTGAGGATCTCAAGGAGGTCGAGGTGAGCTTCAAGGGGTCTAGGATAATAGCGTACAGGGCTAAAAATTCCGGAGGATATATATGTCCAATTTGTAAGAGGGCTCTCTTTTTCAGCGAACCTGATCTGTTAAATCACATAGTTTCTCATGCAAAGGGATACCTAGAAAGGAGGAGGGATGCGCCAACAAGGCAATTCAGAAGGAGAACTAAGCACTAGTATTTGGACCTTGATAATATTTGGGCAGCTTTTGGCTGGAGGACTAGCGACAGTTTCTTGGGTTACTAATAATAGCTGGTAATAGCTGGTGCAAATATATTGCTAGCTAAACTAAAGAGGATTCATTGCATATAGTATTCCCACTAATACGGGTAACTTTTTGAAAACTGCGTTTCTAAAATATTTTTTTGTCATGACCAGTAGCTCTTTCGGGGTTAACATTTTATTTAGGGTCTTATATAGGTAATTAAAATTAAAGGAGTCGAGGCCACACCCAGCAAGCAAGCCAGATATCGTAGAGAAGACATTAAATTGGAAAAACGCTATGATTTTCTCTAGTGTATTTTCTGGTCTGTAAAGATCTAATATTATAAGCTTACCATCAGGCCTTAGCACCCTCGAAAACTCTTTGATGGCATCTTCGTAGAATCTAGCATCCCTGAACGAAAACATTGCTATAACAGAATCTGCGGAATTTTCCTTCATGGGTATGTACTCAAAGAGGCCATTAACTAGGTTTAGACTTTCCACAGAACTCCTTGCTATTTCTAGCATGGCAAAAGAAGGATCTAAAGCAACAACGAGGGAATCGGTATTAACCTGTTTTATATACCACGTTGAGGTACCAGGTCCGCTACCAGCGTCTACTATTACCTTTGATCCTACTGCTAGGCTTGAAGCAATAATCCTTAGTTTTTTTAAGGTGTAGAAACTCATTATGTTATTTGCTTTTTCATAGCATCCTCTTTGCGAATACCTTTCTATTTCATTCACCAAATCCTTCCAAAATCCTTCATCCAAGCCGGGTCCAACCTTCTTCATATTTATCATCACTATCATTAATTAGCGTGACTGTTTCCCATCCTAGGTCATTATAGGTCTCACTAGAACGGGTTGTGCTTTAGCCCATGCTTCATCATAATTACAAACCACATGGGAGTCATGGGCACCCTTCGGGACAAACGGCACGTGTCTCACATCTAGGAGGTACCTCTTAGCTATGTTCATGGCTCCTATGATGTTCCTGTCCTCGACGGAACCATACCTGGAGCACTTCATCATTCTTGGCTTCCACCAATTCCTCTGGACATAGCCTGTTATCAGAACAAGTTTAGAATCACAAAACGGGCATGTAGAGGAAGTTCCCCTAGGATTAACCATTACGTAAGGCATGTTGTGTCTCTCAAGTCTCTCAATAATCAGTTTCTGGATACCCTGAATGTTTGGCTGCTTTAATCTATGTACATCTAACTCATTAAGATGATTGCTTCTTTCTATAGCTTTGTCTTGGAACTTCTTCGGTAGGTTCTCAAGTACTGCTATGTCATCCTTAATAATATCGATAATGATTTTAGCGAGCCTTAACTTGGCATTCTTCTTAACATTCTTCTCCCTAAACTTCCTTAGTGCAACTCTCAACCTTCTATTGACCTTAACACCATATTGCTGACTCCATTTCTGCTGAATCCTAGCCCTTCTATAGGCATAACCAAGAACTACCTTGGAGAAGTCAGTTACTATTGTGATAGCCTTATTGTCTGGGTAAGCGTAAATTGTTACATTATTTTCGTTAACGTCAATACCATAAACCTTTATTGAACCAGTCTTGCCTTTAGGCCCCACTTCTTTAGTGAACACCACAGAAGGTATGTTGCTCTTCCACATATATTCTAATGTCTCTGCCAGTATCCTGCCGTAGACTTGATAGATATAGTTAAGAGCTTCTAGTCTCGACCTAGTTAATGGTAACGACACCGGTACTACAGTCCTCTCAACGGTCTTTGACTGCCTGTTCAACAGCTTCCACCACCTTCCTATACTTATGACTACGTTTGCCATAGATTCTATATGCGAAGGATGTAACTATTTCAATTAAATCCTCAACAAGTTCTTGGTAGAAGTCTTTTGGTTGCTCCTGGAAAGCAATAACTATCTTTACTCCATGAGACTTGAATAATTCTTCAAGATACTTGAATCCAAACCTCGTCAATCTATCTCTGTAAGCAACTAGCAATATATCGAACTCGTGTCTTCTAGCCATCTCTACTAGCTTCCATAATCCTCTTCTATCCTCTTTGAGACCACTTGTAACATCCTTAACTATTCCCACCAACTTCCAACTGTTCTTCTCTACATGCTTCTTTAACGCTTCTATTTGATTTTCTAATTCCTTCTCCTGGTTAGCTTTACTTACACGAGTATAGATTATTACACGAGCAATCTTAGGAGCTGATATTTTTTCTACCGAGTGACCAAGAAGCCTCTTAATCTCACTTTCAGGTATCCTCCACCTTCCATCAACATTAACTGCTCTTACCTTACCTTCCTTAATCCACCTGCGGAGAGTGCGGTTAGCAATACCTAATATTTCACATACCTCCCTTGTATTGTAATGTCGTTCCACAGGTCGTCTCCAGAATAAAATGACCTACACAGACCTATAAAAACCTTTACTCGAGAAACTGTAACGTACTCTGTGGATGATTGGCCTCTAAATATTTAAATCTCGACCAATTCATTTTTGGTGCTTTTTCGAGGCTTTATTAGACGGTATTAGTGATGAACTAAAATGGTTATTTTACCTAATAGCCCAATGGTTTTTCTTGCTGATCTCCTCCCGTCCTAAAGGCTGAAAGTTCTTGGTGTTGATAAGGCAGGGAGGTTCGAGGTTACATCCCTTTTTTGGGGTTTAGTCCGACTGGGTCTCCAGCCCATTACCCCTTATTCCATTTCCATGGAGGAATTTATAATAGTCAAAAGCTGAGAAAAATACGGTAATATTGAATACATATTAATAAACTCCAAAAGTAAAAAATATATGGGGTTAGGTGCAACGGCGTGAGTGAAGAGAAAGCAATGCAAGACGTCGATACTATGATTATAGAAAGATGGGAGAAGGTAAGGGAGTACCTTGAACCAAAGCTAGAAGATACTACAAGGTCGATCGAAGACCTAGGGATTGAAAGCATCCCCTACTACTTGGCAAAAGGAGGAAAAATGTTTAGAGGTTTTCTTACGGTATTGTTTGCAGAATCCTTAGGGGGTACTATTGAAAAGGCCTCGGATGCTGCTGTCGCTATAGAAATTGTTCATGCAGCAAGCTTGGCTATGGACGACATAATAGATAAGGATGTAAAGAGGAGGGGGAAGCTTTCGAGCTGGGTAATCTATGGCGTAGGGAAAACAGCCCTCACGAGCCTCTTGCTTATTCCTGTTGCGCAAAGGATAATACAAAACTATGGCTTTGAAGCAATAAAATACAGCATAAAGGCGTGGGAGTCAATGGTCAGAGGAGAAATACTAGATGCGTATGCTTACCTTAAGTTAAAACCCTCCGATTACATAGAAATTATTAAATTAAAAACTGCCTCCCTCTTTAGCCTCTCGACAGTTTTAGGGGCGATTGCGGCAAAAAACAAGGTGGTTATAAGTAATGCGGAAACCTATGGGAACAAGCTAGGGATAGCTTATCAAATAGCTGATGACATAAGCGACTACTATTCATATTTAAAGGGAGAAAAAGAAAAGCTCGACCCGGGAGAAATATTGTTCGAGAAATGGGTAACAACAAACAATCGTGATGAAAGCGAAGATGATATAATAAGAAAGGGCATTAAAACTTTGGGTACAATAGTTAATCATACTTCTAGTGTGGTGAACTGCTTCCCTAACAACGTGGAGAAGGGCATGTTGAGCAGAATTCCTCATTTTATGGTATCAAAAATGCTTGAGAGTGTCGGTCTAAAGTTTTAGGGAGTTAGCGGCTTGGAAGTATCAGCGGTGGGGGTTTTTGAGAGGTTCACAGAAGAAGCTAATAGAGAAATTGAAAAAGGAAGGCTATATAAGGTCAGAGAGGGTAGAAAGGGCTATGCTTGAGATAGATAGGTCTATTTTTGTCCCAGAAAAATATTTACACAAGGCATATGATGATATACCTCTACCTGTAGGCTATGGGCAAACCATTAGTGCGCCAAGCATTGTAGCATATATGACGGAGCTACTTCAACTTGCTGAGGGATTGAAGGTATTGGAAGTAGGAACGGGCTCCGGATATCAGACAGCAATAATTGCATACCTTGTAAAGGAACAAGGGCACGTGTGGTCTATAGAAAGGGTTAGAGAGCTCTCAGATATGGCTAGGGAGAAACTAAAGGAAGTTGATCTACTGCAATATGTAACCCTAGTAGTTGGTGATGGTTCTATAGGCTTTAAAGAAGGCCAGCCATACGATAGGATTATCATCACGGCTGCATGCCCTAGAATACCAAGCTTTGTTGGAGAACAGCTAAAAGAAGGCGGGATAGCAGTGTTGCCTGTTGGAGGCAAATATGAGCAGAGGCTTGCAGTAGTCTATAAGCATCAGGACCACGAATTAAGCATAAAATATGACATATCAGTCTTGTTTGTACCTTTAGTAGGCGTTGAGGGTTTTGAAGCCAATTAAATTAAATGAAATTTGTTGTTAACCAACATAATTACTCATATTGGTTAAATATATTTAAAACCCCTTTGGAACCATTCTTCTCGCAATGAAGAGTGTGGTGGACTCGGAAAATAGATGTCGACAAGGAGCCCTCTGAGCTTTCTTTGTTTTTGTTTTGCCTCTAAAAATGAGGCTAATATTGCCTGGCATACCTCATGACTGTTACGGCATGCCTTCCGCAAATAGGGCATTTTCCTCCGTTTATTTTCTCGCTAGGCCACGGTGTTCCTAGGCTTTTAGCATCAATAGAATCCATTATCTTTAGTGCACATTCTTCTCTTCCACACCATGGAATTTCCACAATGCCTTCCTTCTTGTTTAAAAGCTGTTTTGCCTCTTCTGGTGTATCAACCCTATGAATCCTTTTCTTCATATTTTCCCACGCAGTATCATATAGGTTTTGTGATATCATTTTCATAGTCACTTTTACTTCTTCGATTAATCCCTCCCTATTAACGACCCTCTTTTCCAGCGTATCTCTCCTGACTATTGTTGCTGTGTTCTCTCTGAACTCTCTTTCACCTATTTCTATCCTCAGAGGTACACCCTTCGAATCCCAGTAATAATACTTTTCACCCGGCGTCATGTCTTCCCTATCATCTAGTTTGACCTTTATACCATTTTTATTCAACTCGTCCACAATGACTATTGCATATTTGTTTACGTCGCCCTTGATTCCTTTATTGCTAGGTATTATGGGAACTACTACTACCTGAAGGGGCGCTATGCTAGGTGGTAGCACTAATCCATTATCATCACCATGTATTGCTATTAGTGTTGCCAATACCCTATCGCTAATCCCGTAGCTAGTTTGCCATGGATGATCGTATGAACCATCTTTTAGCTGTATTTTGAAGTTAAATGCCTTAGGGAAGCTCTGTCCAAGGTGGTGCACTGTTCCTATTTGCAAGGTTTTCCCATCAGGTAGAAGCGTGTCAAATGCTATCGTATACAGAGCCCCTGCAAATTTATCCCAATCAGGTCTCTTAGAAATTAAATAGGGTATTTTTAGGGTATCAAAGAACTCCTTGTATATTTCAATAGCCTCCCTCGCTTGCCTTTCAGCATCATAATAATTCTCGTGCAGGGTATGCGCCTCTTTAAATGTTGTGACCTCTCTCAGCCTAATTAGCGCCCTTGTCGCCTTTGTCTCGTACCTAAACATGCTAACTATTTGGTAGAGCTTCTTTGGAAGCTGCCTATAGCTCTGATACCAAAGCGATTCATAATAGGTGATTATTGTTTCGCTTGTTGGTCTGAGGGCCAATTTCTGGTCAAGTTCTTCTAGCCCACCATGGGTTATCCAATAAACCTCGTCCTCAAAGCCCCTTATGTGCTCGCCTTCCTTTTTAAGCATCCAATCAGGAATTAAGAGGGGGAAAAGCACTTCTTCATGGCTGGTCTCATCGAGAAGATCCCTTATTTTCTCTATTATCTTTTTTCTAATCTGAAAACCATAGGGGAGCCAAACACCCATGCCCTTTACTGGATACCTACCATAGTCATAAACCTCAGCCTTTCTCAACACAGAGTCGAACCATTCGGAAAAGCTTGAAATTAGCCTGCTCTTTTTTGGCCGGATCATTTCCCTCACCCGATTTCTTTTAAAAAATAAAATAAGATGGGTTATTAAGGGTTGTTAAAAGCTGAAGGAGATTGATGTTGTGTAAAAAAGTTTGGAGGCAGAGGCTTGTGTCTCCAAGCTACGGAAGGACGAACAATATAATTATGGCAACGAGTAGTCCGTAAATGGCTATACCCTCACCAAGTACCACGAATATGAATGCAGTACCAAACATTTCCCTGTTTTCAGCTACTGCACTTATGGCTGCTGCACCAGCCACCCCAACGCCGATTCCACCACCGATTCCGGCTAAGCCTATAGCAAGTCCAGACCCTATTGCTTTCCCGGAAATGCTTGTTGATGAGACTGCCGTAGATTTTGCGGAAGAAGTGGCTGCATGAGATATAGCTACTCCCGTAAAAAGGGCTGCAACTATTGAAATGAATGCCACTAATACCATTATTTTCTTGTATTTCTTGCTATTAGAGACCCCTTTTATTAGGGCTCCAAAGCCCTCAGCAAGCCTGCTGTTCACATTACCACCATTGCTCATATTGATATAGGGGTATTTTAAAGGGTTTCGCTGGAATACAAATGCTTCCGGCCAGATTACTATCTATAGTGGTAATATTGGGCAAGGAATAAATGAGCTTTAAACCTTGCCATCACTATTTTCTACGGGGATTAGCTTGATATTGAGCGATAGGGACATAAACGTGCTACTCAGGTCAAAAGAGCTGGCTATAGAGCCCATTAAACCGGATACGATAAGAGAGAATGGTCTTGACCTGAGGCTAGGAGACGAATACTGCGAGTTTAAGAAAACAGAAAAGGAACTAGATCCCCACAATCCTTTGCCACCAACGGACTTTTATGAGTGCAGGAAGTCAGGTAGCTTTACTATAATGCCTCAAAGACACTACCTTTTGCATACAACGGAATATATAAGGCTACCTTCCTATCTTGTAGGGCTCGTTAACCTAAGGAGCACATGGGCAAGGACAGGAATTTATATACCAAGTACGGTTGCTGATGCTGGATTTGAAGGGGAGCTTACCATAGAAGTGATAGGAAGTGAGTTTCCAGTAAGGCTATATGCTGGTGAGAGGTTCCTACATCTAGTTTTAGTTAAGATGGAGACACCTTCAGAAAGGCCGTATAATGGAAGTTATAAGGGGCAGAAGGGCGTTAGGTTTCCAAAGTTCTTTGAAAAGAGGGTTGGTCGGCATCAATAGGGTGTTTAATTAGGGTGCTTTAGGCATTAATAGGGGGTCGAACCATGAAGAAATATTATATTGAAACATATGGTTGTCCACTATCTCATTTCGATAGCAATACTATGATCTACCTCTTGGACTCCAACGGCTACAGAATGACAAGTAACATAGATGAGGCAGAAATTGTCATTGTTAATACCTGTGCCGTAAGGCTAGATACAGAGGCTAAAATAATTAAAAGGCTGAAGGAGATAAAGAATTACTCGACGAAATCGAAAATTGTCATATCTGGGTGTCTTGTTAAGGCTAGGCCATCACTTGTTGAAAGAACGTTGCCAGATGCCAGCCTCATTTCCCCCCAAAATGTTTCAAAAATACTAGATGTTGTTGAGTCCAATAAAAAGGTGATATTGCTTAACGGGGAGAGAGATAACGAAAAAATGTTCATTCCTCCTAGCAGGGATAGCACTGCAACGATAATGATAGCAGAAGGATGCCTCGATAATTGCAGCTTTTGCATAACAAAACTTGCCAGAAGAACCTTAAGGTCTTATAGGCCTCGCCTTGTAGTAGATACAGTTCAAGAGCTCGTGAAAAATGGTGTAAAAGAAATAAGGCTTACAGGACAGGATACAGCAGCATATGGACTTGACCTTGTACCAAAAACGAGGCTTGACGAACTTATTTCTATGATAATAGATAGGATTGACGGAGATTACAGAATAAGGATAGGTATGATGACACCGAACAGGTCAGTGGAAATAATAGATAGCCTTTTAGAGCTATACAGGGATGATAGGGTGTTTAAGTTCTTTCACATACCAGTTCAATCAGGCGATGAGAACCTTTTGAAGGTAATGAACAGGGATTATTCTGTAGAGGAATTTAAGGATCTCCACAGGAAAATTAAAGCTAAATTCCCCAGCTCGCTTTTTGCAACAGATATAATTGTTGGTCATCCTGGTGAAGACGAGGAGTCTTTTAACAACACTACTAGGTTAGTCAGAGAACTCAAGTTTGAAAGGGTGTACCTAGCCCAGTATAGCATAAGGCCTAGGACAAAGTCAGCTTCGATGCAACAAGTGCCAGAGCCCATAAAGAAGAAAAGGAGTGGAATGTTAAATCAAATAATACGCGAAGAAGCAGAGAAGATTTACAGAACCTACATAGGTAGGGAAGAGGAGGTCTTAGTGACTTCAAGGGGTTTTAAAAAATCCTATGTTGTAGGTAGGATGCAGAACTATTTTCCTGTAGCCATAGACGGAGACGAAGGCCTTATTGGTAGGAGATTGCTAGTAAAGATAGAAGGTGCCTCCTACTTCGACCTTAGGTCAAACACGTACAGAAACCCCTAGGTTTCTTTGCTCTAGCCTTTCAATTCTCTGATCCCAGGATACTTTATTTTTATTACCTTTATCCCCAGGGCTACTGCCATTTTCTGTATTGCATAGTCATCTGTAGCTATATAGACCTCTCCTGACTCCTTTTTTAAGCAATAGGATAATGCAAGCACCTCAACGTCTACAGCGCTCAACTTTCCATTTAACCTCATATTCTTGGCTACTTTAATTACTTCTTGTTTGTAGTCATTGTTCGCTTCCAAAATGGAGACTTTTTTTGCGGCAAGGACCACCTCAAGAATTTTTTTAGAAGAACAGTCCTTGATTTCATTTATAACACCAGGGGTAGTAAATGAGATGAGAGGGGTTTCTGTTACGAACGCCGTTAAGAAAGCTCCTGTGTCTAAGACAATGCATTTACCAATATATGAGCAACCTGTTGAACAGCCTTTCATAGTAATCCTCCCACCACCTAAAGCGGGCTATCTTGACTGTATGTTTGCATGGGGTTATCTTTAATAACGATTTCGATCTAGAGCGTATCTTTTCTTGTCCATCTATATTTACGTAATATTCTCCACTATCTTCTTTGAATTCAATGCTAATCAAACCTTTTAATGGGATGACAACCGGCCTGAGGTGTAGCTGTATTGGATTTAAGGGGGTTATTACGATGACGTTAAGCCTCGGGTCTATGATAGGGCCACCAGCACTTAGGCTATAGGCCGTAGAACCTATTGTAGTCGAAATAACTACGCCATCGCCATCTATGTTGTATATCTTATCATTATTGTAGCTAACGGCCACCTTGACAAGCTCACCATCAGCCGTAAAGATGGCTATATCATTCATAGCACACTTTTTCTCTTCTCCATTGAAAATCGGTAGAAGCCTTGGATACTCTACTAGATAATAGTTACCCCTAATAAAATCATTGATCCTTTCCTTTAGCTCATTTTCTTCTACATCTAACATAAAACCCCTCTTTCCTGCCCTGATTGTCATGAAAATGCAGCTTTCGCTTTTCTTCCTCATTGCCGCCCTCAATAAGGTTCCATCTCCTCCTATTACTATGAGCTTCTCTACATTATCTTTTTCAAGCTTAAAGGTTTCATGGTTTTTGAGCGAATCCGACGACTTCGTAGATTCTACTTCAACGAGGGGCTCTATCCCATGGCTCCTTAACAAGTCAATAATCTTTATCGCTATGGACTCCGCGGTCTTGCTGTTTGGTTTAAGTATTATTCCATATCGAGTCAAGTTATTCACCAGCTTTCATTTAGTAAATTTTATTTTTCAAGCTTATAAAAGATAAGCTCTATGTGCATCAAAACTATTTCAGGTAAATATGCAGGCCAGGATAATAACCCGCCTTCTGTATTGCGGCATTTGACTCTGCGGCTCTTGGGGGTTTACGTGGCTCTTCATCACCCCCAGCCTTGCTCCACCGGGGTCGGTCGTTTCATCGCATCCTCCACCATTTTCCGTGGCTTTTCTGCCTCCTTGTTACCAAGAAGGCCTTACCACATCATCAACATCTGGTGGAGGCCGTGTCGTTTCTGTACCGTTGCCTGGGGTATTGCCCCAGCCCATCAGGGCCCGGTTGCCACCGAGAGGGCGGTGTTTCCTCAGGCCAAGGGCCCGTGGGCCGCTATCCTGGCCTGCACTTCTTTAGTAAATCTAAAAAGGTTATATTCTTAAACTACTTTTGGTGATTGTGCAGAATTGGACGTTATAAGCAATTGCATATGTGTAAACAAGACAGATGCAAAAAAGGTGCTAGATATCTTAAAGAATGGAAACGTGTTAAGGAGCGGTTTAAGGCCTAAAAAAATTGGGGATAGAATAGCTTTTGCGGTCTCCCAAGTTGAGTTTGCAAGGAGGCTGTTAGAGGAGAGCGGAGTATCCTTTGAAACCTGCAAGGACGGCTTTGAAAAATACAAGTATAGCGTTAAGAGGTTAAGTGAGGTAGTCCCAGGAATTTCCAGCTACCTCATAATTGGTGATATAGCAATAATAAACTACAAAAAAGATATGGGGCTGCTTAAAAAAGCCGCTAAACAGATCATGGAGATGAACCCAAGGGTAAAGGCAGTTTATACGAAAACTGCAACCTCAGGGGAGTTCAGGATACCTAAGTTAATATTATTGGAAGGTGAAGATAAGAAATTAGCATTACATAAAGAAAATGGCCTCAGGTTTTACGTTGACTTGGCCAAGGCTTACTTCAATCCAAGGCTTGCTGGAGAACACATGAGGATAGCAGATTTTATAGATGATGGTGACAGTGTTTTGGACATGTTTACAGGTATTGGAGGGTTTTCGATAAACATAGCCAAAAAAAGAAAAGCCAATATATTAGGAGTTGATATAAACCCATACGCAGTATATCTGGCTGAATATAACTATCGTATTAATAAGAAAATCCTTAAAGGAGACGTGACATTTATGAGAGCAGATTCTTCACACCTAGACAAGATAATTGCAAGTAGGTTCAATAAAATAATAATGAATAACCCTACAATGTCTATCAATTACTTAAGTAGTGCATGCAACCTATTAGAGAAAAGAAAATCCACGATATTTCTTTATATCTTAGAGAACAAGAATAGCGACATACTTAATAAAATAAGGGGCTCCATGAAGTGTCCTTATAGCTTTGAAGTAGGAAAGCCAAGAAAGGTAATTGAATACAGCCCAAGCATGTCCATATACGAGATAGATATAATTATATGAAACCTTGTTTGGCTAGAGCGCTAGTACAAATGCAATTATTCCTGTCAGGAACACCCCATCAAATACACCAGCACCTCCTATGCTTATCATAGGGGCGAATATTCTTTCAGGTTCCCTGGCTATGTGCAATATATCAGCTCCGAGGAGGCTGCCCATGCTTCCGCTTATGTAAGCCGACGTGGCTGCTGCAGGGCCTATACCAGCTAACACTATTGAAACAGTAGCAGAGACCAACGGCGGAATAAATGCTGGTATGGCAATACCTACTCCACTTATAGGCCTTGCCAAAAAATAAGTAACTATCGTAGTTACTATAAAAGAGACTATAACTGCCTTAAAGAATACATTAGAGAACGGAGAGTTGGCCATTAGGGTGAAAAGAATTATGGAGATTACTAAAGGCGTAATGGCCCCTCCAAGGTTGACAGCTATCTTCATTTTTGCTTCTCTATAGGATATCCTAGGTATGGGTATAGGTACTCCAAAAAAATCAACGTACTCCATCTCCATGACATTTTCAGTCATACCAGTACCTATAGTTTTGAATATTATATTAACAAAGCTTAGTAGTGGACTCGATATAATAAGCACTGCAGAAACTATACCCAATACTAGTGCGTAGTCTAAATAGGAAGCCATCGCAATGTATACAGGGAAATGGAATGCAAACAGCACGATCAGAATAGCTCCTAGTATATACAATGATATAAACATAGGGTGCGTTGGGGGCGTTATTACAATTCTTCTGTCTTTTTTGCCCACGTCTTTTACCTCAATTTCTAATGATTTTCTAGGTTTAATAAACCCTTAAATAAGCAGGCACTAGATTCAAAATCCGCCTAAGATATCAAGAAACTTGTTTATATAGTTGTTGATGTCCTTTATGCTGAAGATGAGGAGAATGCCTGAAAGGAGCGCACTAAATACATACAAGGCTCTCCATTCTATAACTATTTTCAAGGGCAAAAGGAAGGATAGGCCGTATTCCACTCCCCCTTCACCTCCAGGTGTTGGAAATGAAGCCATTACATAGAAGAACATTAAACTGGTAAATATCCTTAGAATTGGTACATGCACATATAACACATTAATGGAAAAGGCTTGAATAAAATACGCAACTAAAGTTATCAGAAAAAGGTATAGTGCAAGCTTTTTCTCTCTCCATATTATCTTTAAAGAGTTTTGGAAGGTGCTTATCTCATTTTCTATTCTACTCCCGATATCCCTTTTAATGATTTTTTTGGTTAAACGTATCAAGAAATTCTTTACCCTAGGGCTAAAAGCAGAAATCCACAGTGTTATTGAAAGCAAGGAAAAGAGTATGAGCAATATAGACTTTGGCAGGAAATAAAAGCTTATGTATAATGAAATCAATATGGGGATTGTTATATCAAAGAAGGATTGAAGCGTAGCATAGCCCAAGGACTCCCCAAGGTTAAGATCAGCATATGATGATAATAGTGAAGCGCTAGCTGGTATCCCTCCTATACCACCAGGCGTTAATATATTTGCAAAGTATCCAATAAACTGCACTAGTATAGATTCCTTTAAGCTTAGGTTATGCCTTAATTTTCTACCTAAAAGGTAATAACGAAATGATTTTACAAGCTCCGAGGCCATTATTAGAAGAAAGGAATAAATAAGCATCAAGCCACCTTCTTCTATGTACTTTACAGCTTTTAGCGGTGTACCAGACATGAAGGAAAATACCAAGAACATCAGGGTCAGCAAAACTATTAGCATCATTATTGGCAGCTTCCCTTTGTACCCCTTTATTTCCAACCTTCAAACCTGCTAATGAATTTTGTATTATGTGTTAAAAATATTTTCGCAAGTACTTACCATAAATTAGTTTTAGGAAGTATAGAATGGGGTGACATGGAGGGAATCGATTCCCTTTCTCAATACGTATTATAAATAAAAAATATTATATTTAATCCTTTCACATAAAATTAAACAGTAGGTGGTAGAATGCCCGAGCCAGAGAACTCAATAAAGGTTATAGAGATTGAGGGATTGGCAATGAATGGCCTAATCAAGGAATACAATATCATCCAGTGTGAGAAACCAAAGGGATATAAAAAGGTGCATATAGTTACTACTGATGGAGAGGAGATGGAAACTGCCTGCATAGAGCCTGATGCAGTACAAAGGCTAGTGCTTGTAATAAATATGTATGTGAAGAAGTGGTCAAAGTATATAAACAAAGGAGAGGCTTTGCAAGGCTAGTGCTTGTTGCTCTTTAAAATTATGCATTAGAAGCGTTAAAGCTGTTGGTTGCTTCTGTAAGGCTTTTCTCGATTTTTCTCTTTAGCAGGGATATGCTTTCCTCTGCGCATTTCTTCACGCAACTCTTTTTATAGCCCTTCTCTTCTATATTAGAGCATTTCTCATATAGGCATTCTTTTTCAATACCTTCCTTATCAATGAAAAGTACGGTAATGTTACCAACATTTACATTCTTTATTAGGTTTTCAAGGCCTGCCCTTTGGATTAAATGGTTTATATCAGAAGCCTTTATGAGCCTCCTATCGAATACAAATGCACTAACCTCAGAATTGAAAGATTCAATGATGTTTTTGGCTAGCTCTTCAAACAATTTATCACCATTTTTATGATTCTATTCTACCTTTATCTCTTTTCCTTTAAATTCCTCCTTCTTTTTCTTCACCTTTATTTCTAGGACACCATTTTTATATGAGGCTTTAACTGTATCTGTGTCTATTTTAGAAGGAAGCTCAACTTCCTTAGAATATTTCCTTGATTCTCCTTGGGCTTTTATGTAGATTTTATCTTCGACTGCCCTAACATTTATATTTTCCTTAGACACCCCGGGTAGGTCTGCCACAACCCATATCTCGTCATCTCTTTCTATTACATCTACCATTGGCTCTATTTCCTCGCTTATTATAGGTCTCCCATATCTCCCCTTCTTCACGTTTCCAAACTCTTCGACCTTTGGGATCCCATCAGGCCCTACGAAAATCCTTACGCCGTAGTAGAATGGATTCTCCTTTTTGCTGTCCCTCGCAACATTACCAAATCCCCCGAAGCTCTCCTCGAAGTTCCTCATCTCCTCTTCCATTTGTCTTATAATATCATCAAAGAGGTCGAATATTGATCTCCTCCTATTAGGCCTGTCGCTCATGTTTTCACCCATAATAATAAAGGCTCGGAGCCTATTAAAGCTATCTCGAAGGATGAAGGTCTTATTTATATCATTAATAATTTTTCTTTATAAACCCCTCACAGGTATAATGGTTTGGGGAGAAGGTTGGGTAAGACCTATAACTTTGATATAGTGATAGTTGGCTTGGGTCCGGCCGGTTCTACCTTAGCTTATTTCCTAAGAAAGAGCGGATTAAACATAGCAGGTATCGACATGGTTGGGGCGGAAGGGCTTTGGGGGAAGCCCTGCGGGGATGCTATTGGGAAACACCACTTTGACGAGACCAGGTTGCCATATCCTGAGGGAAAGGAGCTCAGCCAAAAGGTTGATGGTATATATTTGATAAGCCCAAAGAGAGATGTAACGCTTAAGGTTGAAGGAGAGGGCTTTATGATAAACAGGAACGAATATGGTAAGAAGATGGTAAAGGAGGCCGAAAGATCTGGAGTATCGATATTTTTGAACACAAGGGTAAGCTCGATAAAAATAGAGGGAGACAAACTCATAGGCATTGTATCCATTTTACCTAACAGAGAGAAGGCCCTGTTTAAGGGCAAGATAATAGTTGACGCTACTGGCAATAGTGCCCTCATAAGGAGGCAACTCCCTAATGATTGGCCGCCTAACGAAATGCTTGACCCATTAGATTCGAACATAGCCTACAGAGAAGTTAGGAACCTTGCTTACAGCATAGAAGAACCAAATTACATCAGGATTTATATTGATCAAGAGATAGCCCCCGGTGGGTATTGGTGGTTCTTTCCGGAAGGTAAAAACAGGGCTAACATAGGGTTAGGTGTACAGGATGGCAAGGGCTATCCTTCACCAAAATCTATATTTAAGGATAGGTTAGAAGGACTCGATATGGTTAAAAACCATGAAGGTATAGCAAGTGCTTCTGGCTCTAGGGTTCCAACAAGGAGGCCGGCAAACACATTAGTATGGAATAATTTTATAGGAATTGGTGATAACGGCTTTACCGTCAACCCTGTTCATGGTGGTGGGATGGGATATGCTTTTCTTTCATCTTATTACGCATCAAAAGTGATTTTGAAGGCTTTTAAAGCCGGAGACTTTAGTGCTAGGAGTCTCTGGGAATTAAACATAGCATATAACAATTCTGTTGGGAGAAGGCAAGCCGCTTTAGATATATTTAGGATATTCCTACAGAGGCTTTCAAATGATGAAATAGAGTACGGTCTTAAGCATGGTGTGATGAAAGCTAAAGATGCTTATGAGACAAGTGTTAAGGGAGAGCTAAATATAAATATGGGGGCCCTTCAAAAGGCTACCCTTGCATTGAAGATGCTTGCAAAACCCTCATTGCTTTCTAAGCTAGTTTTAGTTGGCGATTACATGAAAAAAGTACAAAAAGCTTTTGATATATATCCAGAGAAACCAGAGGGACTTTCTACTTGGATCAGCTATATAAGGTCATTATATAACGAATATATATCAAGGATAGGGTAAAATTGCAGTTTTTTAGTTTGTAGGGTTCTTTTAGGTTCTGGTATACCTCTTTATGGTATGAGTTGGTAAAGAAAGAAAAATTTTTTATAAAGCTTACTAGGATAAGATTATAGTTGACTGCGGGATGACACCAAGCTTCGCTGATGATTCTAGCCATCCTCAGACGTGGAGCCGTAGGCGGGGCGTGGTCAAATACCGTGATGAATTGGCCTATAGAGACCTACACAGATCGTAGGCGGGGAACGGTTTCAGCTTAAACAGACTTAGTAACACATGCAAGCTTTGGAATTTCATCAGCCTCCTGAATTCGTAGGAGCATATTATTGCCTCTATTGATGGAAACCCAGTCCAGAGCCTTTATATCGCGCCTTCTACCAAGGGCTCATTAATTTAATTATTATGCAATAGAAGATACTTGGGTTCTGGGAAAAGCCACGCATCTCAAGATAATACTTAGGCGCTTCTCTTTTATGGTTATAGGGGTTCTACCTTTGTTTATTATTTGCTTTTTAACCATTTAACTGTTATGTTACGCTGAATAAAAGAATACATTTTAATGTTTTCTATTATACAATAGACTTAAAAGATTTTTTGCTAGAAGAAATGATGGTGAAAAAGTTATTGTGTTGCGCATCCAGAACACATATAGCAAGGAAAATGAGGTATTCCATCCGTGGAACGAGCATACAGTAAACATGTATGTGTGCGGCCCTACAGTATATGACTATGCTCATATAGGGCATGCAAGAACCTTTGTTGTGTTTGATGGGATAAGGAGGTATCTATCGCTAAAGGGCTATAACACGATATACGTCCAAAATATAACTGATATCGATGATAAGATAATCAATAGGGCAAGGGAACTTAGGACCTCTTGGAAAGAAATCTCGGAGGTATATACAAAGGATTATCTAGACAAAATAAAGAAGCTTAACATAAAAATTGATTTGCACCCTAAGGTAACAGACCATATAAGAGAAATAATTGAATTCATAGAAAGGCTTATTGATAAGGGTTTTGCCTATGTTTCTCCAAGAGGTAGTGTCTATTTTGATGTTGATAAACAACCCAGCTATGGTAGGTTAAGCGGGAACTTCAATAAAAGGCTTTGGAACCAAGGAGAAGAGGTCTCCGAAAAGAAAAATCCTTATGATTTTGCTCTTTGGAAAGCGGCAAAGCCAGGAGAACCTTTCTGGGAGAGCCCTTGGGGGAGAGGAAGGCCTGGGTGGCACATTGAGTGTAGTGTGATGAGCACAAGGTATCTAGGGAGGTATATAGACATACATGGCGGTGGTTCAGACCTAATCTTCCCTCACCATGAAAACGAGATAGCGCAAAGTGAGGCTTATTTTGGAGAGAGGCCATGGGTAAAATATTGGTTGCACTCTGGCATGCTAACAGTTAAAGGGGAAAAGATGAGCAAGAGCCTGGGAAATATAATTCCGTTAAAAGAGGCTCTTTCCGAGTGGGGCTCTGAAACTCTCAGGTTGTGGATACTCAGCTCTCATTACAGAACAATTATTGAGTATTCGGATCAAAGCCTGAGCCAGGCGAGGAAGCTTTTTGATAGGCTAAGCTTTATTGCACAGGATTTAATGAAAAGAATCCAAAAAGAAGAATATGTAAGTTATATTAATGACAGGGATTTAGCAACGCTCCTAAGCACCATTGACTTGGCTAATAAGTGGTATGGGTCTATGGATAATGACTTCAACATGGGGGAAGCCGTAAAGTATTTGTGGGCTCTTACCGAACTATATTACAAAGAGGTACAATTCTCTGAATCATTTGCCCTTGTGTCATATTTTTATAAAGTCCTTTATGAGCTGAACAGGTTTTATGGGATCTTAGATAAGATCATGCTACAAGGTTTTGTCCCTTCCGAAAGGGAGATCTCTACGAAGCTAATAGACCTTATACTTGAGGTAAGAGGGCAGCTAAGGGAGAACAAAATGTATGACCTAGCGGACGAGATAAGGTCTAGGTTACTAAGTTTAGGGATTAAGGTTATCGATAAGGGCAATAAGTCGGAATACTTTTTTAACCCATAATTGCCGGTAATTTTCTCTGTTTTTGTTTGATCGAGCGCTACCTTCATAGTCTTTTGCTTTGGTCCTGGAGACAACGAATTTTTTGGATTCTCTAATACGTTTTAAGGAATTTTAGTTAGAATTGGTAAAACATCAAACAGAATCTACTAACATGTTATTTTTTAACCTTTTTTTATTACTCCCCCTCTTGAACGAGGAGCTGGTGGAAAATGGGAGCCAGGGTAAAGCTGGTATCAGAAATTGAGAAGATAATGGCCAATATAGAGCAGGTTAGGAACATAGGGGTAGTTGCTCACATCGATCACGGTAAAACTACAACAAGTGACACTCTATTAGCGGGCGCTGGAATAATCTCGGAAAGGGTTGCCGGGGAAGCGATGCTATTAGATTATTTGAATGTAGAAAAAGAGAGAGGGGTAACGGTAAAGGCTGCAAACGTAAGCTTGTATCATGAGGTAAATGGGAAGCCGTATGTCATCAACCTTATAGATACTCCAGGGCATGTAGATTTTTCTGGTATGGTTACAAGGAGCCTAAGGGTTTTAGATGGGGGTATAATAGTTGTCGACGCAGCTGAAGGTGTAATGACCCAAACTGAGACTGTTCTGAGGCAGGCCCTTGGAGAAAGGGTGAAGCCTATACTTTTCATAAACAAGGTAGATAGGCTTATAAAAGAACTGAAATATGGTCCGCAACAGATACAGGAAAGGTTTGTAGAAATAATTAGGGATATAAACAACCTTATTGACATGTATGCTGAGCCACAGTTTAAAAATAAGTGGAAAATAAACCCAGCCGAGGGAAATGTAGCTTTTGGTAGTGCAAAGGACAAATGGGCCCTTACAGTACCGGACGCCACAAAAAAAGGGATAACTTTCCAGCAAATAATTGATGCTTATTCATCCGAAAGTAAGGAAAGGATCGTAGAGCTATCAAAAAAAGCCCCGATATGGGATGCATTGCTTAACATGGTAGTTAAGTTCATACCGAACCCAAAGGAGGCGCAGAAGTATAGGATTCCAAAGATATGGAAGGGAAGCCTAGACTCGGAGCTTGGAAAAGCTATGATGGAAGCTGACCCAAACGGTCCTTTAGTCTTCTATGCAAACGCTATCAAAGTAGAAAAGGCAGGGATAGTGGCTACTGGGAGGGTATTTTCAGGCATCTTAGAGCCTGGCAAGGAGGTCTACATCGTTTCAGGTGATCATAAAGGAAGGATACTTCAAGTAAGCCTCTACATGGGTCCCTTTAGAGAGCTAACGAGTAGGATACCTGCTGGAAACATAGCAGCAATAATGGGAATAGAAGGGATGAGGTCGGGTGAAACAATAGTCGACATCGCATACAAGTCGCAGGCCGCCCCATTCGAGCAGATGCATTATATAAGCGAACCTGTCGTGACCTCGGCCATAGAACCTTTAAAGCTCCAGGACTTGCCTAAGATGATAGATGCATTGAAGAAGCTAACGCTGGAAGACCCTAATTTGGTCATAAAAATAAACGAGGAAACTGGTGAGTACCTTATTTCTGGCATGGGGCAGTTGCACCTTGAGATAGCGATGTGGATGCTTAAAGAGCTTTATGGCGTAGAGGTCAAGGCATCCCCGCCAATAGTTGTCTATAGGGAGTCTGTAAAGCAGGCTAGCAAGACATTTGAAGGAAAGAGCCCTAACAAGCACAACAGGTTCTACATCAGTGTTGAGCCTCTTAATGAAGAAACCATAAGCTTGGTTCAGAAGGGCTTGGTTAGTGAAGATCAGGATGCAAGGGAAAGAGGTAGGATTCTTAGGGACAAAGCCGGATGGGATTATGATGAGGCAAGGAGAATTTGGTCTATTGATGAGAACATAAACATGTTTGTTGACATGACTTCTGGTGTGCAGTACCTAAAGGAAGTAAAAGACACAATACTAGGAGGGTTTAGGATAGCTGTAAAGGAAGGGCCTCTCGCTGCCGAACCGGTAAGGGGACTAAAGGTTGTGCTACATGATGCAGAGATACATGAAGATCCTGTCCATAGGGGTCCCGGACAAATATATCCTGCGGTAAGAAACGCAATATGGGCATCCATGCTTACTTCAAAGCCAACGCTACTAGAGCCGATACAGAAACTTGACATAAAAGTTCCAATAGACTATCTCAGTCAAGTGACAGCAATAATAAGTAAGAAAAGAGGAAAGATTCTTGATGTCAGGCAGGCAGAGGTACAGGCATTGGTGACGGCCGAGCTCCCAGTTGCAGAGAGCTTCGACATATCTCAAGAGTTAAGGGGCGCTACTGCCGGGAAAGCTTTCTGGGGAACAGAGTTTAGCAGGTGGGCCCCAGTTCCAGATTCTCTCCTTGATGACCT
This sequence comes from Candidatus Hestiella sp., assembly GCA_015522625.1. Lineage (GTDB taxonomy): Archaea > Thermoproteota > Thermoprotei_A > Sulfolobales > Acidilobaceae > Caldisphaera. Next base: position 32,829 of record WALX01000133.1, on the reverse strand, counting down.
GATAAAGAAGATAAGGCAGAGAAAGGGACTACCCCCTAGGCCGCCAAGGCTTGATGACCTTTTAGGGCCATAAGCTAATATATTATTTTGCTGAACTTTATAGAGGTAAGGTTCCCACCTACCTTTCCTTTCGATGATTTTATCTTTATATAATCATCCTCAAGAACCAAGCCAACCCTGTGCATTATTACTGCGCAGTTTTCAGTTGAAGCGGAAGAGCTGATCCCCCCTTCGCTTAGCAAATCCAGGCCGCTGTTTACATCAGGTTGTGAAAGTCCGCAATGTCCCAATGGATGTGTATGCATGTTATATATTACCTTAACAAATGGTAGCCTAACCCTGAAGAGTTCACCTTCAAGTATTGTTAGGTTTGAGTTTTCATCATACAGCAATAGGTATTCTATCCCTGTGGATGTCGTTTTCCTTGCAAACTCCTTTATAATGTTGATGTCATATTTATAGGGGATTAGTGGTATAAGACTGTATACCTTTTCAATGCTTACGTGGTTTCTGGCGTATCTTTCCTTAACTATTTTCAACTTTCTGTTGTCAATCTCCTCCTCTACGTTCTCGAAATCCCAAGGTGCATTTACTCCAACCCTTATTTCCCTCTTTTTTGCTATCATGTCAATGGGAGTTATGTCGTTAGCGTTTATACTAGCATTAAAGAGATCGTAAGCATCGTCGTAAGTATCCTCAAGGGCTGTTATCAACCTATATAGCAAAGAAATAATTAATGAGGCCTCAGTAACCTTTAGATCTTGATATTTTCTATCCAAGGCTATCATCCCTACCCGCGTAGAGCCGTAATCATTATCTTCACCTTCTCCCCATTTTTAATGTCATTTATTAATTTCCTGTCTATTTCTAAGGCTGCTTTATTTGCCCTGATCATTGCAGTAGAAGGTTCAATGTACGTGCTTTTCCTAAAGATGATTTTGTTTTCACCACTTAGGACAAGGTTTCTGCTACCGAAGCCAATGACGCTATCACAGGCGTTTCTTGTACAAAACACAGCTATTATTATTGAGGTGTTGTTTCTCATGTCATCTACCAGCCACGCAGGAAAGTCCTTTGCTGACTTTTCTGAGCTTATAGCTATTATGCAGTCCCCCCTATATGTTACATAGTCGTCCTTTGTTATCTCCAGCGTTGTTCTGTGCTTTGCCCTAATGTTCTTGTGACCATATGCGTTAAACACAAACCACCTAGTCTCAAAGGTCTCCTCTCTCATTTCTTTCATCCTTTAAGTAAAACATGTCCAGTGTGCTTCTACCCTTTGGGTTTCTTTTATAGGGAGCTTTTATTATTTCTCTTATCTTAATGGCCTTTTTCTCACCTAAAACTTTTGAAAGCTCGGAAACATTACAATTAAAGAACCTTTCTAATGTAGAAAATTCTTCGAGTATCCTCTCAGCTGTCTTATTTCCAATACCTGGAAAGGATTGGAGAATATATAGTTGCCACTCCCTTTTATCGTTGATTTTAGGTTTTTTGTGTATCACGAAGTCCATATTAAAATCTCTGTTGCTAGCCCTCTTTAGTAATGAAATTAAATAATTGACTGTGGACAACCTATCAATGCTCCACAAGACCTTCGCATTAAAATCGATAATAAGGGATATCATTGCAGCCTCTATTTGCTTTTCCCTGTTCTTCCACCTATAGACTACCCTCCTAAAGTCTCCCTCGACAATGTATATAATGTGCTGGTAATTTTCAGAAAGTCTCTTTGCTTGATCGAAAAGCCTACCATCAAATAGTGATTTCACGAAATCATAAGAACTTTTCCTTTCTATTATTGGACCTTCTGGTATTATATAGTCCCCTTCTTCTAGTTGCCTTCTTATTACTATAATTCCATAGGATTCCAATAGCTTTGGGATGCCGGATTCTTCTTCCCTTACATCTGCGTATATTCTCTTTACCTTGTCTTCCCTATTACTCATTCCTTTCACGGCCGCTTTTACATTCCTCATTATTAATAATATGTATCGCGTAATTGAAAATTTTTTCCTTATCTACTCCTCGGCTAAAGGTGAAAATACCTGCCCCTCTATGACCACCGCCGCTTCCATTAAAAAAAGTACTGAGACGCTTAGCGATTCTAGAAGCATCAACACCCCTTTCAACGGCCCTTTCAGATATCTTTATAGACCCTCTTCCTATACCCTTTCGTTTCTCGTTTAAGGTAATTGCTATATCCCCTCCTATGTCTATGATTATTCTAGAAGCATCTGATTCGTAAGCTCCTACTTCAGATAGTGCAATTATCAAATTCCCACAGACCTTGCCCAGCATTGTCCTACTCAGCGCTTTTAACCTTGCCATTCTGGCAGGGAACTCTTCATTTACAAAGCCGAAAGCCTCTCTCAATATCTTTTTTGCTTTTTTGTAGTTCCCTCCATGGTCTATAAGGTACACAAGGCTTCGAAAAGTAGAAAGCTTTGCCCTCTCCAGGTTTCCGCTATCAGCAAGAATTCCCATTATGGCAAGCGTTGCAATGTCTTTATCTGGCCTTATCGAGAGCATTTCCATTAGTTCTACTAGTATTTCTGTGGTTGAGGAGGCTTCGTTGTCTACATAATATAGGTTTACAATTTTGGAGAGCTCACCTTCTTTATGGTGGTCTATAAGCAACTTTTTTATTTCTTTCCTAATTAGCGTTTTTCCTATTTCTCCCATTTGTGAAACGTTTGCCGTGTCAAGGATTACAATTTGATTAACATTCAAGTCTTTGCACTGCAATGAGCCTATTCCTAGTTTATCGAGTACAATCTTTGCTTCCTTAGAAATGCTTTCGAAATGGACACAACATTTTTTGTTTAGTTCCATGCAGATGCTTTGCATAAGAAATGATGATGAGATTGCATCAACATCTGCATTTGCATGGGATGTAATTACTATCCCTTTACTATTGTCTATGAATTGGAGGAAATTATTTAAAAAATCAGCAAGGTTGCTGTTTTCCAACCCAATTTCACTTGTTCTCCTTATCCTCCAGCTCCTCCAATACCTTTAGATAAGCCTAATCCAGCAAGCATTTGCTTTAATTCGTTTGCCAGCTTGTCCATCTCATCCTTTACCACGTTCTCTTGATTCTTTAATGCCTTTATTTTGAGTTCTAGATCTTCCTTTTTCGTCTCGAGCTCTTTCATCAGGTCTTCCTTTTTGTTTCTAATCAATACGAAGCCGGACATCTTGAACAGCTCTGTGCTCTCATCAAGGTTTTTTAGCTTTTCAAGAACCTTTTCTATTTCCCCTAGTGAAGACTCAGCATTTAACCTCTGCTGTATTATGACATTATATGTATCCCTTAACTTAAGGTATTTATTATATTTTGCCTCCGCTTCAGGCGGTATCCTTTCTACCAACTTTCTCCCCATTATCTCTTGTAGGCTGATTGGTTTTTATGCTTAAACACTTCTTGGTGTAGCGTTGGAGTCTTAAATAAAAAATGTTTTTTAAAAGTTAAAGATTTAAACTAAGCTAAAAAGCATCAATTATATATATGAAAAGAAGGTAAAAACATAAATAAATCTATTTAATTAAACTAACTAAGGGGGTAGAATAGATTGACGTTTGCCTATAGCCCGCTGGTAATCTCTGCGAATGCTTTGTTTGTTGTACCCCTTGTTATCCTTGCACTTCTATTTGCTGTTATTTACATTTTGAGGTGGCTATTGAAAGCAAGTTATGATATAGAAAAGAAGGAGCCGTATAAGAAAATCCCGTTTGAATCATCAAACCCACCAAGGGGTGTTGGTAAGGCTAGGGTACCATTCCAATACTTCGGCTATTTGATAATGTTTTTGACTGTAGAGCCTGCAGTAGTCATCCTAACATTTATTGCCACATCTCCCCATACCTTTACATTTAAATCAATACTGTTTTATGTAATAATGGTTGTCATATTCACGCCATTGTTGGCATATGCAGCTCATGAATCAAAGCGTATTAAGGAGTGGATATTAGGGTGAAGCAACATAGTCGGTGCAGGGGGGTGTAGCGCGTGGGTAGTGATAACAAGGAGGAGAAAGAAGAGAGGCTGAACCTGCTCTATGGGGATCTAGATACTGTAGCCAAAATGGCAAAAGAGTCCTTGCTAAAGGGAAAGATAGCTAAAATGATAGATTGGGCTACTTCTTTTAGCCTTTGGCCGGTACACTTGATGACGAGCTGTTGTGGTTGCGAAATAGGGGCTGCTTGGGGGCCTAGGTTTGATAATGAAAGGTTTGGCTCGCTCCCATGGGTGAGTCCTAGACAGACAAATTTGATAATAGTTGAAGGCACAATAACGAAGAAGATGGCCTGCACGCTTAGGATTGTCTGGGAGCAGATGCCATATCCAAAATTTGCAATTGCTATGGGATCATGTGCCCTGGATGGTGGGATATTCTACAATAGCTACAACATCGTAAGGCCGTGGCAGGTAATACCCATAGACATATATATACCAGGGTGTCCTCCAAGGCCTGAGGCCATTGCCAGATCCATTATAGAGCTACAAAAGATGCTGAAAAACAAATCCCTTGCATCAAAATGGATAGTAGAGTCAAGGCGTGAAGATAAAAAATACATAATTCCAAAAGAGGATCTTTGTGGATGGAGGGGTGAAAGAGTTGATCTCACTACAAGATATGATTAAGGAAGCACTTGGCGACAATGTTGTAAAAATCGAGGATAATAAGGGATATATAGACATTGTCGTGCCTTTAGAGAAATTGAAGGAGTCAGCAATAAAACTAAAACAACTTGGCTTTGACCACGTGAAGTCTGTAACTGCTGTTGATTATATCCAAAAGAAGCAATTTATGGTTACGTATCACATCTCGGGTTATCTGAACGAAGAGCTTTCAAAGTATGTTCTAGGCTTATCAACTTTCACAGATAGAGACAATCCACACATTCCAAGCCTAGCCACTGTATGGATGAGTGCGGAATTTCAGGAAAGGGAAGTGTATGAATTCTTTGGTATAGTCTTTGATGGCCATCCAGATCTACGCCTCTTGATGTTAACACCGGTCGTAGCTGCATTGAAGCCCTTAAGGAAGGACTTTATTATTAAGGAAGATAGCGAAAACATAGAGGTGGACTATGCAGCATACAATGCAACGAAGTGGTGGTGATGAAAGTGGAAGTTAGTACTTCAAATAGTAGAGGGATACACCTTCCAGGAATGGAAATAGCGAAGGCTAGCAAGAATAGGTATGAAGTAATGATAGGTCCAGCTCACCCCGGTTCTGGTCATATGAGGATATTTGTAGAAGTTGATGGAGACATAATGGTAAAGGTCGATCCTGATATAGGTTTTGTTCATAGGACCATGGAAAAGCTTGCAGAGGGAAGGGACTGGATCCAAAACATACCGCTCTTTGAAAGGATAGCAATATTGGACGCTTGTAATATAACACTTCCATATGTAAGGGCTGTGGAAAAGCTGTTAGGGATAGAAGCACCGGAAAGAGCTAGGTACTTAAGGACTTTACTATGTGAGATAAACAGGGTTGCAAGTCATTTGTATGGTATGGGGATATTTGGGGTATTCTTGGGTCACTCGACTTTATATATGTGGGGATTTGGAGACAGGGAGGTATTTATAGATCTTGCTGAGAGGCTGACTGGTGCAAGGCTTACGCATACCTATCCGGTCTTTGGAGGAGTTAGAAGGGACATACCTGATGATTTCCCAGAGGACGCAAGGAAGGCAACAAGGTATATGAGAAAGAGGTTGAATGAATATGCTAAGATATTTTTGAACAACCCAAATATAAGAAGTAGGTTAGAAAACGTTGGAGTGCTGACTAAGAATCAGGCAGCAGAGCTAGGGCTCGTAGGCCCTAACATCAGGGCTAGTGGTATAAAGTATGATGTTAGGCTTAACGAACCTTATGAAGCTTATGGAGATGTCGATTTTGAAATACCTGTTTTTGAGGAAGGCGATTCATTAGCTAGGGCATGGGCTAGGGTTGAAGAAATAAGGCAAAGCCTCAATATTATAGATCAGGTTGTCACTTGGCTCGAGAGGAATCCTAGGGAGAATTTTATGCATGAAAAGTTCTGGAAAACTGCACCTAAGTTATATAAAGACGTTTATGAAGGCAAAATAAGCTATTCTCCAAAGTACAGGATAAAGCTCATGCCAATTTTTGCCTCCTTGAAAGTACCACCAGGAAAATCCTTTGCAAGGGTTGAGGCTGGTAGGGGAGAGATAGTTTATTATGTAGAAAGCGATGGAAAGAACTTGCCTTATAGGGTAAGGGTGGTTTCTCCTTCCTTTAGGAATGTCATAGCCTTTAAGTATGTGATGCCTGGACATAGACTTATGGATCTTCCAGCTATATACGGTAGCTTTGATTACTTTCCACCAGCATTTGATAGGTGAGGCTGATGAACCCCTGTTATTATGCGTGCTATATAGTGTACAAGGTTATTGTTTATGATATAATATTCTATCCTCCGGTTTACCAATTCCTAATCATACCTGGTCTAATAACCGCAATTATCGTTGCTATATTTATATTATGGTTTGAAAGGAAGGCAGCTGCATACGTTCAAATGAGGTATGGGCCATGGGAAATAGCTCCAAGAATAGGTGGTGCAATACAACTCTTAGCCGACTTAACTAGGTATGCAATGCAGGAAATAATTACGCCCCAGACTGTTGATACCCTACAATACCTATTAGCGCCAATAGTTATGGTAGTGCTTGCATTGTTACCTCTCGAAGCGGTACCGCTAACTTCTGTAAAGCCTTATTTTCCAATTCCTAGTGGTTATAGCCTCTTAGTCGCTGTTGCTTTTGCAACCCTTTCCCCATTGTTTATTACCATGATGGGATGGGCTAGTAACAACAAGTTCTCTATAACAGGTAGCGTTAGGGAGTCGTTCATGATAACGTCATATGAGCTCATCTCAGTTCTCGGTTTATTAACGGCTGCTGCTATGACAAGGTCTTACGACTTGGTGAAAATAGTTAACCTGCAGATGTCAGGTAAGTGGCTTGGTTTAATTAACCCAATAGCATTGTTTGTTGTCTTTATTGCTGTGTTGATGAGTACAAGTGGTTTTCCATTCGAAATACCTGAGTCAGAAAGCGAGTTGGTTGCAGGCCCATTTACAGAGTATAGTGGTTTGCTTTATGGCCTAAACATGGGTGGGGCCTATATCAGGAGGTGGGTCTTTAGCATATTGATAACCCTAGTCTTCCTTGGAGGGTGGGCTCCCTATCGCCCAACTCCAGGAGTAATAACTGGTTACTTCATACCAAGCCTGATAGTTTCATTGAAGGCCGTCGTTATCATGGGGATTATGAGTTTCTTGAGGAGCGTTTACGGGAGGTATAGGTTAGATCAAGCCTTAGGCATTGCATGGGAGATTTTAATTCCCTTAGCGCTATTAGCCTTTGGTATTGGACTAGCTGAGGCATATTTTGGGATAATATGAGGTGGTCGATGTGCCGGCAAAGGTCTCACTAAAAAAGAACCCTAAGAGAAATCCGCTGGGAAAGGTGTTTGCAGGAAACATTGGTGCGCTTGCAGTAGGGTTAAAGTATTTCTTTGACCCCAACAGGATAACTTTACTATACCCTCATGAATACATAAAGCTTAATAAAGGATATAGAGGATTTATAGTATTAATTAAGGAAAAGTGTATAAGCTGCTCTTCATGCGCAAGGATATGCCCTGCAGCGGCAATGAGGATGCTTTCTATTAAGGTATATAACGAGAAATTGAAGAAGTATATGATCAAAAAGTATCCTGTGATTAACTATAACAGATGTATATTCTGCGGTCTTTGTGTAGATGTATGTCCTACTGAAGCGTTATATCATGTGCCCTATCACGATATAGTTTATGAAAACATGAATGATATGATACTTTCCCTTGAAGATTTTCAAAAGGAACCGGAAAATATAGAGTTTAAGGAGGGCATACCAGTAAAATACTACTTTGATGAAAGTAGGGGCCTCGTAAAGACGCCATATATGGAAGAGCTTGAAAAACAGGGCGAGAAAGAAGAAAAAAATCAAAAAGTTGAAGGAGAAGGTGAAAAGGGGGCGGGTTAGATGCATATGTATACAATGTTGCCGTTTTTCACGATTGCATTGGGTGTAGCATCAATAGCTGCTGCATATTATGTGGTAAAAATTAAGGACCTAGTTTATGCAAGCGTCATGCTAGATGTGTTAGCTTCAATAATAGCTTCTATGCTGGCATTAATTGGGTATGGTATAGTTGCAGCATTTCAGGTATTAATATATGTAGGGGCTGCGGTTATGTTCATCATAATTACCATATCGATGATAGGTGCAAGGGGTAAGGAGACGAAAGAACCATTCTTAGGATTTATTACAGGTACTTTTTTATCGATTGCAGTAATAATTATTGTAATGGGAGGTGGGCTCTTTAAGCTCTATGCACATCCAGGGTATGTAAGCCCATCGCAGGCAGCAGCTGGCTTGTTAAGCCACTACTTCCCTGTAATAGTCTTAATAGTAATTGCACAAGCAGCAACAATTGTAGAAGCTATAAGTATCTCAAAGAGGGGTGAAAAGAAATGATGGCATTAGATATGCTAACTGGTGCTGTTGTGATGGTCGTCTCTTCGGTTATAATGGGAATCGGGGCTTATGGTGTGGCATCGTCAAGGTCCCTGTTTAGACAGGTCTTATCGATAGAGGTAATATTTAATGGCCTTTTACTCCTTGTTTTGTCCCTCCTCTCTTTTAATGCAATAGCCGCGACCTACTTCGGTATACTTATAGTTTCATCGGTTGCGGCGGAAATTATAGTTGTTGTTGCAATTATTGTTGCATACCTTAGAAGTACTGGCAGCCTTAGCTCAGATGAGCTCGAGGAGGAGCGTGCATAACCATGATGTTGTCATTTCCATACCTTTGGCTTTCGTTTCTTCTTCCACTGTTTTTGGGCATTATAGCTTGGGGTCTTGGAAGATACGAAAAGGCAGTAAAGGCATTGATCGACATATCAGCCATATCATTGCTTATCCCATTGGTTTTGGTTTTATATTATTATGCCACGGGCCAAATCTACAAGGGGATAGTCGATCCTTTGTCAATAAATTTGGTAAAGTATAAGATAGGTACCTTCTACTTTGCCGTTGATGGTCTCTCAGCCCCAATAGTTATAGGAATTTCAATAGTTACAGCGTTTGTAGCATTTTATGGCATTAAATACATGAAGAACAGGATAGAGGAACTAAAGAAAGAGAAAGTATCTGCTCCTAATCTAGGGGCCTATACTTTTCTATACAATCTTTTCGCTGTAACAATGCTTGGCATTGCATATTCCACAAACCTAATAGAATTTTATATATTTCTTGAAGGAACGCTGGCTTCGTCGTTTTTGCTTATAGCCTATTACGGCTATGGCAACAGGAAAAGGTATTCCTTGCTATACTTCGTTTGGACCCACATAGGCGCTGTAATACTCCTCACGGGCATTCTTTACCTTGGATATGTGATAGGGTCATTTAATTATATGACGTTAAGCAATGGGGTTCTGTCGCCTGTGGGCTCCCTGCAAGCAAAGCTTGGGGAGGCAGCTGTTGCAATTGCCCTCTTGATGACCATTGGGCTTTTCGTGAAAATGGCAATATTTGGTGTCCATATGTGGGCCCCGTATACCTATGCAGAATCTCCAACGCCCATATCGGCCCTCCTCTCCTCTAACCTAACTGGTTTGGCAGGATACGCGTTAGCCAGGTTTGTCTTTCAGTATTTCCCATCAATAATGCTTAGCTGGAGACCTATATTGCTCGGCATAGCATTTCTCACGCTCATTTATGGAGGTCTTCTTGCCGTTCGCCAGGCTGATTTCAAAAGATTTCTTGCGTATTCTGGTATAAGCCAGATGGGATATATGCTCCTAGGCTTATCGACCCTGACTTCCTATGGTATTGCAGGCGCAATGCTAATATATCTCTCTCATGCAATAGGAAAAGCCATACTTTTCATGGTTTCAGGTGTGTTTATAACGGAACTTGGGAACCTAAGGAACATAAAGAAGATGGGAGGGCTAGCAAAGATGTACCCATTCACCGCCGCCTTGGCCCTGTTCGGCTTTATGAACCTATCCGGCATACCACCAACAATAGGCATGTGGAGTGAGATATTAATTGTAATGGGTGTGGTTAAGTCGGTTGCGCTAAGTAGCCTAGGCGGGTTGATAGGCTTCACGTTCCTGTTAATTGTATCCCTAACAATAACGGCAACCTATTCTTTTGTAATGATGCGTAGGGTATTTTATGGACAGATGAGAGGTGAGGTCAAGGAACACGAAAAGATTGATGGGTTTAAGCTTTCCATGCTGGCAATTGCAGTTTTTGGGTTTGTATTTTTCTTGTACATAAATCCGCTAATGAATGGGCTAAACCACTCAGCAATATCATTTATCATATCTTTTTTAGGTAGGTGATGTTTATGGTAGTTGTTTATGGGAACTGGTGGGAATGGAATTCAATATGGCTGTCCCCATTTTTTGCAGCAGGCGTACTGGCGATACTGTGGCTCGTAGGAGTAAGAAATGAAAAGGTATATGATTTAATAAGTGTATTGAGCATACTTATCTCTTCGATAATATCAACATTTGCTTTATATTATGTATTGATAAGGCACGAAGTGATAATAGCGCAGACATCGTGGTATTGGGTAACCTTCCTCAAAATAAAGGTAGGTGCCTACTTAGACGGTCTAGGCGCAATAATGTCTACCATAGTTTCTTGGCTAAGCTTCTTAATAGTTGCATATAGCATTGAATACATGAAGAAAGATTGGGGAGTGCAAAGGTACTTCTTTTTCATGTCATTCTTCGTTGGCAGCATGTTGCTCCTTGTGGATGCTAGCAACCTAATCCTTATGTTTATAGGATGGGAGGGTACAGGCCTTGCAAGCTATGCGCTAATAGGCCATTGGTATACAGATGAAGAAAAGTACTGGGTAGGCGTTCCAAACAGAAAGGCATTGGGCCTACCAATGTATTTTGAGCCAAGTAATAGCGGTCTTAGGGCAATGATATTTACTAGGATAGGCGATATAGGGTTCTTGATAGGGATAACCGGTCTATTCTTCCTAGCCCACTATTCGATGAATCTCCTCTCAGTTTATTCAAGCGCAGGTGCTTGGATGGGGGAGCTGGCATCTAAAGGTATGCTTGCGGCGTTTTTGCTCATATTCACGCTAGGAGCCATATCAAAAAGCGCACAGTTTCCATTCCATGAATGGCTTGTAACTGCTATGACCGGTCCAACGCCAGTCTCTGCATTAATACATGCAGCAACGATGGTAAAGGCTGGTGTATATTTTGTATTGAGGTTTGCACCAATATTCTTTGTAGGGGCAGTGGCTGCGAGTGCCCTAGCTGTTTCTCAAACGCACGAATACTTCTACATACTTGCAGGAATAGCAGTAACCACTGTATTTATTATGGCTACAATGGCGATAGTAAGCAATGAATTTAAGCTAATACTGGCATATTCAACGGCGGAATACTTGGGTTACATGATACTTGCTGTTGCTGCTGGAGGCCTTTTCGTTACGACTCACAACTTTCACGTCATGGCTGACGCAGAGGTTGCAGGGATAGCAATGCTCTTGGCACACGCTATATTTAAAGCTGCGCTGTTCTTGATAGCAGGGTATGCCCTTCATGTGGCCAATAGCAGATTTATAGATCATATGGGCAACTACTCGAAATACATGAAGGTAACTGCCGTTGCCATGTGGCTTTCTGGATTAAGCTTGGCAGCCATACCACCTTTTAGCGGCTTCTTCGGTAAGGAACTTGTACTAGAGAACGTTGGCAAAACTGGTTATCTTGGCCTGTACCTCTTCGCGGTTTTTGCGGTATTCTTTACTGCAGCCTATATTTCGAGGTTAATAATAAGGGTTTTCCATGAACCCCCTTACATTAAAAACAAGGAATCCAAGCACCATCTAAAGGAAGCGCCAATACTTATGCTTGCCCCGTATACTGTATTGGCTTTAGCAGCAATAGTCTTGGGGGTGTTATGGATTTATACAGGAAAGGGGCTAGCTATAGGCATGTTTGAGACGTTGGGTATAAAAGCCTTCCCTGTATTTAATGTAGCAATAGATGCCTCAACGATAACCATAACTACATTAATAATAATAGACTTCATAATAATTGCGTTGCTCTACTACAGGCGGTACAACTTCATGGGCTTGTTGGAGAGGAGCTCAGCTTTAAGGGCAATACACACGTTCTTGTTCGATAGGTGGTTCATCAATTCTGGCCTTTACTATCTCTTCTTATATCCGTTTATGGGGCTATCGTGGATATCTAACGTTATCAACGTTGCTATAGATCTTTTCTATCATAGGGTACTGGTGAAAGCTGGAGAACTCACATCGCTCGGATTAAGGACTTTCTTCAGGGGACGAACCGACTATCTTGTAGCAATATACATAGCGATGGTAAGCATAGTAATGTTATTAATATACTTCGGATGGTGATAGATATGATTGGTATAAATTCCGTTATAGAATTCTTCCTTTATCTGACGCTTGCTTTCGGCTTGATAGCGCCAATAACGGGTGTGTCAAACAAGGAAAGCATATGGCCGCTAGTAATTTCAGCGATAAGCATAGGGACCTTCTTTATAGTAGCAATACTGACACTATACGCTTCTCTATCTCACTACCTTGTATTCTATAATGGTTTAGTAATACAGGACTCATTTACATCAGTGATATTGCTCGGTATTTCTATAACATCCATAATATTCCTTGTAGCGGTAGGAAACGTTGGAGCGAGGTGGAGATCAAGTCCAGCTATGTATAGCCTTATACCGTTAACCCTATTTGGCCTATTCTTCTTGACTGGATCAAACGATGCCTTGATGTTGCTGGCATCATGGCTAATTGTTTCATTAGTTAGCTATATTTTTGTTTCCCTTCCAGATGCAAAAGAAAGCAAACAAGCTGCTATAAGGTACGTTATGGTAGGCATGATAGCAACACTTATATTAATAGCATGGATAGCATTTTTGGCTATCACGCCAAAGCACGCCCCTATGGAGTTTTCCTTCTCATCACTCCTACCGTTAACTAAAGGTAGCATAAGGATTGCAAGCATGGCCGTGTTGCTCTTCCTTGCAGCATTAGGCTTTAAGGTTGGTCTGTTCCCATTCCACTGGTGGCTACCACAAGTCTATGGAAGAGGAGACGGCAGGGGCATATCCTTCGTCGCAGGGGTAATAAAGCTAGGCTTTATAGCTATTATCGCTAGAACCATAGTGGTGTTTAGCTATTCAATCCATGGCGCTGACCCAATTTCCAACTATACTGCAATAATAGTGGCTGTTTTTGCTGTGGCAACCATGATCTACGGAAACATTTCCGCACTGACAACAAGAAATTTCCAGATGATACTTTCATATAGCAGCATGGCCCATACTGGCTATATCTTTGCGGCGATTGCTGCTGCGGCATATTTTGCTGGCATAGGTAATCCTGTACTTTTGAAACTAGCGCTTTTTGCGGTTGCTTTGCAGACAATAGCCTATGGGATAGCAAAAACGCCTTTGTTTGCCTTTGTTGGGGACTCAAACAAGAGACTGAGCGATCTACAGGGCATGCTAAGCAGCCATCCAGTAGCTGCTGTTTCTATATTAATATTGCTGTTGAGCCTCCTAGGAGTACCACCATTTATGGGCTTCTGGGGTAAGGTTTACCTTTTCATATCAACTTCTGGCTATAGCCTATGGCTAGTATTAATAGCATTAATCAACAGCGGCATAAGCTCAGTTTACTATATAATAGCTTCTAGGGAAATAGTATCTAAGGGCAAGAGCAACGTAAAGCTAAGCAAGACATACACAGTGGCGCTGTTGATAGGTGCAATAGCCATCATAGTACTTGGTATATATTCTCCTTTCTTACTTAAGAGCATATCAAGCATATACTATTGATTTTTTGTTGGATTAGCCAGCAGGACGTGCCGCCGCCGGGATTCGAACCCGGGACCTCCGGATTTCCCAGAGCACGATTTTCGGTTAAAGGGCCGTATGAGTCCGGCGCTCTAACCTCCTGAGCTACGGCGGCCCAATAGGATTTTCTATGTTTTAATAATATTTAAGCCTTTCTTAGAAATACTTTCGTATGTAACAATGATACTTACGGATTTGACTATGGTTATGTAATATATCAGGAAGCTAATTTTGCTATAATTGGTATTACCGATATGGTGTCGGGCTATGCAGAGCTCAAGAAGAGCGCCAGACCTAAGGATAATAAGCTTTAGGATAGATGTTGGTACCCTATACCAGATAGATAAAGAAGGATTGAAAAGAGGAATGAATAGAAGCGAAATCATAAGGAACGCTATAAGGCGTTATTTGGACGCAGAAATATATAAGCAGTAAAAAATATGTAGGTGTAAGATACAAACATCCATAAATTTTTTGTAGCAAAGTTTACCTAACCGTGGTTGCTATGAGCAATTTTTGGGCATACTTGGCTATAGGAATTGTAATTGGATTGGTTGTAGGGGTACCCACTACGTACTATTTTTCCCATAGGGTTTCAAGTAGTGCCCCTACGGTTAAACCAAATGTGACCAGCAGTTCAAGTGGCTTAAACGTGTTTACTATAGGCGCGGCAGGTACTTTGAAATTTTCTTTTGGTGCTATGTTAAAGGAATTTGCCAATATATACCACAAAATACCTTTAGGAACGCCTTTATTTAAAGGCAGCGAAGAGGTAGCTCATGAAGAGAAAGCTACAAATGAGTTCAGTGCCGTAGCTTCTGCTGACACTACAAGCATTCCATCTATCCTGTTCCCTGCTACAGCTAGCTATGAGATAGCCTTTGGGACAACACAGATGGTAATAATAGTAGATTTGCAAACCAAGGTTGGCAAAGAGGTATATGCCTTGTGGAAAAAGGCAGAAACGCTTAAGCCTTACACAAGCCAATGGAACCAGACCTGGAAGGAAATATTTTCTATCATAGCTCTCAACCCTTCATCGATTATAGGTGTGTCAAATCCCTTTACGGATCCTAGTGGTTACCAAGCGCAATGCGTCCTAAAACTGGCCGGGTTGACCTTCTTTGGCAACTCCTCATATTTATATAATAATGTATATAAAAACCCAAAGAAATACTATATGAGGAACACAGAAATAGACTTGTTGAGCCTTATGGCAACAAACAATTCTATAAATTTCATACTCTCTTCTTATTTATCAAACGCAATGCCTCAAGTAGAATTCTACAGGAGCAAAGGTGTAAATATAACTTACATCACTTTACCACCATTAATAAACCTAGGAAATTTAAGCTACGTTCCCTATTATCATAGAGTTAACGTGACGTGGACAGAGCTGGGAACAAGCAAAACTTTTGCTTGTAATCCGGTAGTATATACCATAACAATTCCAAACAAGGCCTCGAATAAGGAGGCGGGGGTTGATTTTATTTTGCTGTTATTCAGCCCCAAGGGTCAAACGATATTGAAGCATTACGGAATTGATCCGATAGTCCCTGGAATAGTTTATGGTAACTATTCAGGCGTCCCAGCACAGGTAAGGCCGTTTGTCAAGCCAGTAAATCAAACGACTCTCATAAGCATATTTAAATGAGTGGTGCAGTGGTGAGGAGTTTAAATTCCCTACCATTTTTTGCATTCCTTGTTGTTTTTTCTTTATTGATATTGCTTTTCTTTGCCTATCCGCTAGTGCTCCTGTTAGTCCTTGGCGGGAGTGGGTTTGTTACATCCCTAGAGAACAGGTCTTTTATGCTATCCATCGAGGTTACCCTAATAATTTCAACAATTACATCGGTTTTTGCAGTCCTATTCGGTGTGCCATTAGGCTATGTAATGGCAAGATATGATTTTAAGTTCAAAAGTCTCCTCGAAACGCTAATAGATATACCAATAGTTATACCACACATAGTCGTTGGGTTAATGGTTTTGCTTGCCTTCTCTTCACAATATGGTGTAGGTCCTTTTCTACACAGGTTTGGAATAACGGTATTAGACACTATATTTGGTGCCATCTTAGCAGTCTCATACCTTTCATCTACCTATACTATAAAGGTTGTGGAATCTTCTATAGCCATGGTGGATCCTGAGGTAGAGCTCGTTTCTAGGAGCCTTGGTGCTTCAAGATTTGCAACTTTTTTTAGGGTAACGATTCCTAGTATCAAAAGATCGATACTAAATGGGGCCCTGTTAACATGGGCAAGGGCCACATCAGAGGCTGGTGCGCTTTTCATAATTGCATACTACGTTTTCTTTTATAAAAAAACGGTTTATCCTTCGCCTATTTTCATTTATGAAAGTTATATCACGTTTGGAATACTTCAGGCAGTAAAATTCGCCGCGGCGCTTGTAATAATAGTCATAGCTATTTTTATTTTGTTCAGGGCCATATTCAGGGTAAGAGGGCAGATATATTGACATTATTAAGGGTTGGGGCATTGGTAATGAAGCTGGGTGACTTCACTCTAGGGCCATTAACCTTTGAAGTTGAAGATAATGATTACGTAGTCCTCTTTGGGCCCAATGGTAGCGGAAAGACAACCCTTTTAAAAACAATACTAGGCTTCTATAAGCCAGTTTCAGGCAGGATATTCTTTAAGGGAATAGATATAACGGGATTACCAATAGAGAAGAGAAATATCGGATATGTGCCCCAAAGCATAGTTCTATTTGAAAACATGACAGTAAGGCAGAACATTGAGTTTGGGTTAAAATTTAAGAAATTGAGCAAGGAGGAAAGAAAAAACAGAGTTGAGAGGGTCTCAGAGATACTCTCCATAGGAAACCTTTTGGATAAAAAGCCAAGGGAACTGAGCTATGGGCAAAAGCAGCTTGTTTCCATAGCAAGGGCAATAGCCCCAGAACCAAGCCTCCTCCTGCTCGACGAGCCATTATCTAACCTAGATCCAAATGCAAGATTGTCTATAATGAAGGCCCTTAGGGCATTAAAGAGGTTCAATACCTCGATAATACACGTAACCCATATTATTGAGAATGTACTCTACCCAGACTCTAAGCTTCTTTTTATGTATAGGGGAAAGATCTTGGAAAGGGGTAAAACTTCTGAGGTATATTCGAATCCTACAACGCTTGAGCTGGCAACTTACCTATCAAACTGGAACATATACGAAGTGTATGAGAAGAAAGGATCGCTTATATGCCCTAAGGGTCGCGTATGTTTTGCTGTAGATAGGGAAAAGATTAAAGTAAACGACAAAACTACTCATATTGCCGTTAAACCTGTTGACGTAGTGCTTGATAAGAAGATCGATGGTTGGAGCTGTTATGAGGGGCTTGTCGAAGACATACAAGTAACTAGCTATGGTTACCTCTATTCGATAAGACTCTTCGACATTTTGATAATGGCATTTTCTAGCAAAAAGAAGGGGTTAAAGGAAAGGGTGAGGCTTTGCATAGACCCATCTAAGGTAGTGTTCTTGAAGAAAGGGCTGTCTGTTGAACGTTAGGTTTTATTTACCCTCAAAGGCACATATCCTAATGAAGCCGAGGTGGCCGAGCGGTCTAAGGCGGCGGGCTGCAGTAGCGAGCAACCTGCCCATCGTTGCCAGAGACCCGTTACAACCCGGGTTCGAATCCCGGCCTCGGCTTCATTATAATTTAAGACCGATGCGTAGAGGTTAAATAACAGGGCTGTGAAATTCCCAGCGACGAGATGACCAGCGTTGGGGGATGATTTAGAAAAGCCGAAGGAGCCCCTATCCGAATGTAGGGTAAGGGTCGTAGGTGGTTATGGCGACATAGTAGGTTTGCTCGATAGTGTGAAGGAAGAGATCTATAGGTATAATGTTTTGGCATCTAAAAAAGGTTATTATTTAAAGCCTGTTCACAAGGTCTATAAACCAAAAGGCAAGAGTGGCAAGACAATATATGAATACTATGGAAGGTATTGGTGGAAGAGGCTTAGAGGTAGGCTTATCTATTCCGGTACTACAAAGCCTAGAGTTCTGCCCAATCCCCCAGAGAACCCGTTGGAGGGTCTTTCTATAGTTAGAGAGGGCGAAGATGTCATATTAGACTGTTTTGTCTACGAAAAGTATAGGTGGATCTTCAAGGATAAAAAGGTTGTAAGGGAATTGTAATTCAAAAAGGAGTTAAAAATGGCAAGGAAATCCATGTCTTCATTCGACGTATATTCATGGGTTAATACAACAGGGGGAAAACTGAGGGGAAAAAGGATAGACAACATCTACCAAGAAAACGATGTTGTGTTGATGAAGGTAAAGGTTGACGTGGGCAACATTATGCTAGTAGAACCTGCCAAGAGGGTTTATTTTACACAGAGAATTAAGCCTTCTCAGCATTTCAAGGAAGGTAACTTTGCGCTTTTAATGAGGAAATACACTAGGGGCTTGAGAATAAGGGATGTTTATCAAGTTGGTTTTGACAGGGTTGTTAAAATCGACATAGGTGACTTTTCTTTTGTTGTAGAACTCCTACCTAAGGGTTCAGGAGTGCTTTTAGATAAAAATGGTATAATAATAGGTACGACGAAGAGCGTAAGCTTCAAAGACAGGGTGGTGAGACCAAAAACGAGTTATGTGGCCCCGAGCATCATAAGGGAAAGGCCATGGGATCTTACTGGTGAATTGCTCATAGAGAAAATAAAGGGTTATAGGGATGTGGTAAGGGGCTTGATCCTAGGCCTATCAATACCTGGTGAAGTCGCTGAAGAGGTCACATATTTAGCCGGGTTAGACAAAGGCTTGGGGCCTGAAAGGCTAAAAATGGCAGATGCAGATACATTAATCAATAGCATGAGGGGTATAGTCAAAGAGGCGTTGATGGGGAAGGGATATATATCTTATAGTGAAGAAGGTTTGCCTATCCAGGTGACGCCTTTCATGCCAAGATCATTTGCTGAAAATGGTGGAAATTTCGTAGAGTATTCTTCCTTTGACGCTGCGCTAGATGACTATTTTAACCTCATATTAAAGGGCGGTGTTGAGCAGAGGCTGGAGGCAGAAAGATCAAAATTAATGCACAGTATAGAAGAAAATAAGCTTTTGTATAGGAAGCTCATGGAGGAGGCTGAAGACCTTGAAAAACAAGCAGAAATAATAGGTGAAAATTACCCTGAGTTTTCCGGCATCCTAGCTTGTTTGAAGGCTAATGGAATCTCTTGTAGGGGTGTACTTAAAGACAACAGGAAGGAGAGGTATGCTATAATAGACTACAATGGAACCAAAATCAAGTTATATTATGATAGTACTTTGGACAAGGCTATAGTTAGGCTGTATAGAGAGGCAGGAGAGCTCAAGTCGAAGTCCAAGAGGGCATGGAAATCTATAGGAGAGATGGAAACCAAGCTAGAGGAGATAAACGGCAAAATCATGCTAGGAGAGGTTAAACAGAGGATACGAAACAGAAAAAGAGAATGGTATGAAAGGTACCACTGGACTATAACAAAGAATTGCTACCTTGCAATAGGCGGTAGAAACTCAGATCAGAACGAGAGCCTTGTAAGGAAGTATTTGAGGGATAGGGATATATTTATTCATGCAGACATTCATGGCTCACCCGCTGTTATTGTTTTCAACGATGGAAACGTAGGTGAAGAAGACCTAATAGAGGCTTCAAAGATAGCCGTTGCTTATAGCAAGGCATGGAAGGCAGGCATAGGAAGCATAGACGCTTATTGGGTCTATGGTGACCAGGTCTCAAAGTCGCCTCCCTCTGGAGAGTATTTGGTGAAGGGGTCTTTCATGATTTATGGTAGGAAGAATTTCATAAACCACGTTGAGGTAAGTATATTTATTGGTGTAGCGCTTGATGAGGAAAGCTTACCAGTAATAATATCCGGTAGCGAGGGTAGTGTTAGGGAGCAGTCACTTATTTATGCAAAAATCGTTCCGGGTAGCCTTGGGCAGAAGGATCTTTCAGAAAAACTAAAAAGGGAGTTTTCAAAGAATTTAGATAGAGATTCCCAACTACTCATTCTGGGAATGGATGAAGAGGAAATCATCTCTAGGCTTCCAGGGAAGTCTTCAGTATCTTATATAAAAAAGGGTGAAAATAAAGGGCTGAAGAGGCCTAGAGGTATATAGTGCTAATAATAAAAAGGCAAAGGCCTCAAGAATTGATAGTTTCTATCCTTGTGCGGTGCCTTATACATTATATTTTTAAAACCTAGAATCGAATTAGATAGGAGGGTAAATGAGATGACAGTGACCACGGTAAAAAAGATGGACATGCTGGATTCGGTTCAGCCACCTATATGTACGAGCTGTGGGAAAATAATACATCCCAAGGAAAAAGCTGTTGTCTTTTATTGTCCAAATTGCGGAAGTGCCTTGATATGGAGATGCTCTAAGTGCAGGAAACAGGGCATCAAGTATCAATGCCCCAACTGCGGTTTCATAGGACCTTAGCAGGGTGATAATGAATGGCAAGGGTAGCTGTTCTCTTAAAGGTCATGCCGAATTCTTTGGATGTAAACCTAGGCGACCTTAAAGTTGCAATAGAAAAAAAGTTGCCTGGATCATATAAGATACTTGACAGCAAAGAAGAGCCGATAGCATTTGGTTTAAAGTCCTTAATGTTGCTGATATCAATGGAGGAAAACACGGAGGGGGGTACCGAGGAGCTAGAGTCAAAGATAAAGGATGTTGATGGAGTCGAAGAGGTCGAGGTTGAAAGCATTAGCAGAATAAGTGAATAGCTGGTATGCCCATTCTTACAGACAGCTTCATTTACCTTTCCATATTTTCAATTTCCTTTGTATCTAATGTGATCCCGTTTGGCGGTCCTCCATATACTATAATAACTGCAACGGCTATACTAAAATTGGGGGACGCTTATTATTGGCCTCTAATAGTGCTGGCTTCATTAGGCGCTATATTGTCTAAGATCATAATATACTTGGCTGGAAAGTTTTTTAAGAAAAGCCTTAGGAAGAACAGAAACATTATGTTTCTTTCTAAGGTGTCAGACAGCAACACTTTCTATATAATTCTTTTTACATTAGCGGTTATACCCATCTTTCCATTCGATGACTATCTCTTTATTGCAGCTGGGGCCGTGGAAGTTTCTCTATTAAAAGCGATATTCGCCCTAGTTGTTGCAAAGCTGATAAAGACAGCGCTAGAGGTATACATAGAACTAAAGGTAATATTAGCAATATCTTCTCTACTTACCCTAGCGAAACCAACAATTGGTGCCATATTAACGATAGCGTTCATAGTTTTTGGAATAATAATATTTAAGATTGATTGGGAACACTATTATAATAAGATAAAGGGACGGATTGGTAGGCATATTTGACTTGCTTGCAGAGGTATTAGGAGTTGTCGAGGTGGATAGAGCTCATTACCCTTGGAACGGGTGGTGCATTCCCTGGGGAGAGAAGGTTTACATCATCCCATGTTTTGAGGGATTGGCTTGGGAATATCATTTTGCTGGATTCCGGTGAAGGCGTTCAGATAAGGTTAAGTAAGGCTTCGATACCCATAACAAGGATTAATGCAATATTGATTACCCATGGACATGGCGATCATGTAAATGGCTTGCCTGGTCTTCTCCAATCGATGTATTTGAATTCAAGGAGGATGCCATTAGCAATAGTTGCCCCAAAAGACGTCATTAATTTTATAGAGGGTGCATTAATACTTGAGGGCTCGAATCTGGGCTTCGAGGTGAGGCTTCTTGAAATAAAGGGCTCTGGCAATATGCAACTCTTCAATCAAAGGGAGGATAAATTGCTCCTCTATTGGTATGAGACTTGCCATTCAAGGGAGTCCTATGGTTTTGTATTGGAATGGAACTTAAGGCCAAGAATAAACAAAGCTGAAATGGAAAGGCTAGGTATCAGGCCAGGACCCCATGTAGGGAAAATGCTTTTTAATGGTAATAAAGAAGGTTTGTTAGTGAAGCTTGACCCTTTTAGAATAGCCTATACCGGTGACACTAGACCGTGTAAAAAGGTGGTCGATGGCATCAAGAAGTCTGATGTCTTGTTGCATGAGTCTACCTTTTCGGAGGAAAATAGGGAGGAGGCTGAGGAGTTCTGTCACAGCACAGGTAAGGGGGCTGCCGAGGAAGCTATAAGTGTTAGCGCTAAGTTGCTAATATTGACCCATGTAAGTTCTAGGTATGAGGGATATGAAGCCTATGAAATAGAGAGAGAGGCTAGGAAGCTTTTTCCAAGGTCTGTCTTGGCTTGGGACTTAGCCAGATTCAGGTTTACCATTTAAATTATCTCAGCAAAATTATTCTGGCAAACTCCTTTCCCATAGAGGCTTACCTCTAGAGGTCTGTGGAGCAAGCCAGTCGATTACATCCTCTATATTTCTGTGCTTCACGTAGATTTTTATGGCCCCTAGGGGGGACTCTTCCTCCCATGATATAAAGCTGATTTTATTCACATATGCAGCTTGTTTGTGTATCATTATGGAAAGCATTTTGCCCTTTGTCCTTTTTATCATATAAGACCTAGCGGATTCCAGTATAGCCTGAATCCTGAGCAGGCGATGGAACTTCGTTAGGGAGCGAAGGGTTGATGAGTAGCCTCTTATCAGCTTATAATCTCCCTGGTCTAGGATTTCTAGCTGCTCTGCTTCAAAGACATTTGATATTGCCTTTAATACCTTTTCCTCATCCTCTGTAGGCCTTAACTCCGCCTCTACAATAACTTTTCCACGAGCCATCTTTTATTGCACCAAGTACCTTCCTAAAGGTCTCGCTCGATCCCTTATCTACATCGTTTATTACTATATAGTCGGAGAGAGCAATCACTTCCCCAATTCCATACTCCAAGTTCTTCATATCCCTAAACTTAAATTCGTCGAGTGTTATTCCTTTACCACCCCTATTCCTTTCCATGATCCTTTTAAACCTTATTGCTGGCGGTGCATGAATTGCGATTAGGCACACGTCATATTTTTTCTCTATAACCTCAATCTCTTCCAAGCTCCTTATACCATCTATTAATATAATATTGCTATTACAACCCTCTATTTTTTTAAGGAGCAGCAATGCTACTATACCTTTACCCCGCTTCTCCCTCAGCTCTGTTGCGACCCTTTCAACATTTTCTATAGTTAACGGCAGACCCTTTAAGGAAACTTCTTCCCTTACTACATCCCCCATTGCAAATATAGGTGCCTTCATAGCATCAGAAATGAGCTTTGAGTAGTAGCTTTTCCCACTTCCAGGCATACCGGTAATTGCTATGGCAAGCCTTCCCTTCAGCTTTGTCCACCTTACAGTTTGTATCGGAACTTTCTCAGCAACTCCTTTCTTTCTACCTTGTCATCATCAGTTTCCACGCCGAGTGGTTTAAAACCATCTGAGACTCCCAAAAGTGCGGCGCTTTCTCCAAGATCTGCTACAATAACCTTTAGCGGGTTTGATGTAGCTACGTAGAGCGAAACTATCTCCTGTACGCCTTTCAAGGAGTTTAACACGTTTATTGGCCAGGACTCCTTTATATAAATAACAAATACGTGGCCTACTGATATTGTTTTGCATGCATTTATTGCAAGGCTTACTAGGCCTTCATGATTTCCTTCATGCCTGATGAGCCTCTTTCCAGAAGCCTCGCAAAAAGCTAGCCCGAATTTTATTGATGGGCAGCTTGTTACCAACGATTCATATATATCTTCGATGCTTTTTATGAAGTGACTCTGGCCAACTATTATGCTTGTTTCTTCAGGAATGGGTACTTCCAAAACCTTTATTTCCAAGCTTTCTCACCAAGAAAATTGATGTTCCAAGAAATTTAAATGCCTTTTTACTTAATCCTCTTGTGAGAGTGATCTTAGCCTCTCGATAAATCCAACTTTCTTTAGTAATTCCAAGAGATATTCCGGTACGCAACTTATTCGTTCTCCTCCATTATCTATTACATTTTTTCTTATTATGGTTCCTTTACATGTGTCTCTTTTATAAATGTTTGGAATGAGCGTTGAATACCCCATATCCTTGAATAGGCTCAAAACCAATGGGTTTCCAGAGACCACCCCGTCGAACTCTGGCAGTAGCATCCTTAAATATTGTACCCAAACCTTGTTCATCTCAGTGTCTATAATCGGTGCTATGAATATTCTCTTGCAGTAGTCATCTCCAAACTCCCTTTCAAATGCAACCCTTAGTAGCATTATCCTTTCCCCAGCAGTTAGCGGATTCCTTATGGTGTAGCTTTCTTGCGCAGACCCCACTACAACTATAACTTCTCTTGAGAATTCCAGTGCATATTCTATGGCCTTTATGTGCCCGTAGTGTACTGGCTGGAACCTCCCTGGAAACACGAGCCTATTAAATGTCTTCATTATATGTCCCCTTTATATAGAATTTTTTAGCCTATAAAATATTATAATATTGGAGCATAATGAAAACGTTTAAAACTATAGATGAAAAGGTGTTTGGATATAAGGTTTCGAAGGAGGCCCTAGGGCTGTCGAGAAGGTTTGGATACGCCAGCTACGTAGTCGAGAGATATTTAAGGCTCTTAGGCATGGAAGAGACAGAGGAATTGCTAAAGGTAAATGAGAAACCCATGCCAGAAAGCTATAGGTGCAACGATTTTCTGATAGCCTGCAATGAAGTAGAGAAGAGGCTAAAGGAAAAGAAGTTCTTGGTAAGCAAGATCCCTTTTCTTCCCCACGGATACGAAGTCACCTTCTCCCCCTACAGCCTTGGCGCGACTCATGAGTACATGATGGGGTATTACTATATACAGGATCCGGGTTCAATGCTAGTAGCATACCTCTTAGATCCAAGAAAATATACAACAATAGTTGATATGGCAGCCGCGCCAGGTGGAAAGGCAACTCAGATATTACAGCTAACAGAGGACTCCTCTAGGTTGATAGCAGTTGAATATAAGAGGAAGAGGATAAAGGCTTTGAGGTCAAACTTACAGAGGATGGGCTTTTCAAATTACTTAATTTTAAGACATGATGCCAGAAAACTCAAAATAAAGGGAGCTGATATGATCTTACTAGACTCACCTTCATCAGGCGAGGGAATAATTAGGAAGGATCCAGGTAGGAAGGCAAGGTATACTAGGGATGATCTAAAGAAAATACACACAATTCAATATGAGCTTCTAAACAAGGCGTTCGACTTGGTAGAGAAAGGCGGTGAGGTTCTGTATGCAGCGTGTTCAACAGCTGTAGAGGAAGGCGAATACGTAATACACAAGGTTTTAGAGAGGAGAAAGGATGTCGAGGTGTTACGTACCCCTTCGCCTATTGGAGATAAGGCTTTTGTGGAGTATAATGGGGTTGAGTTTAATGCGGAGGTGTCTAAATGCATAAGGCTCTGGCCGCACAGGCACTGGACGGAGGGGTTCTTCATATGCAGGATGAGGAGGATTTAGCTTTACTTCCTAAAAGTGACTTGAAAAAGGTAGAGAGCTTTGCGAGGGCACTTGGAGTATCTCTCTCTTCTTTTCTTTCAAACCCAGTATTCCTCTCGAGAAATGGGAGAAAAGATGTCTTTGATTTACCCCTTTTTCCGAAGCCTGTTACTAAAAAATACCTTTATTCGCTAGGCTTTTATGTAGGTTATATCAAGGGCAAGGTTTTTTATCCAAGCCTAATGCTATCAAAGAGGCTTTCGAGGTTGTGTTTTTTAAGAATATGTAACAGGGTTGATGGCTTTGGAGAAAAAGTATTTTTGTATAATAGGAGAGTTTTAGAAGGGCACATAATAGAATTCCGCAAGGGTATCTCTATTGTTGTAAATGAAAGAGGCGAGCCCCTCGGTTGGGGCGTAGGCAAAGCTATATATATGAAAAATAAAGAAATTAAAGTAGTTGACCCACTAAAAGATTTGGGATGGTATTTAAGAAGAGGTGGATGAGATGGTGTTTAATGATGGAGACTTCGTACTGATAAACTACACGATAAGGGTAAGGGAAGACGGAGACTATAAGGTGCAGGACACGACGTATCTTGAAGAGGCAAAGGCCTCGGGAGTTTTTGACCCAAACAGGAGCTATGGGCCATACCTCGTTGTCGTCGGGAAGAGCCACTTGATAGAGGCCGTCGATGAGGAAATTAAAAAAATGGAAGTTGGGCAGAAAAAGGAGATCGTGGCCCCACCAGAAAAAGCCTATGGGGAAGTTAAGGGGGATCTTATAATAAAAATACCTTTGAGGCAGCTTAAAAGGTACAACATACCTGCTAGGGTCGGCCAGAAGGTTGAACTCGGTGGCAGGGTTGGGGTTATAAAGAGAATAGCGGAAAGGTTTGCATATATAGACTTTAACCACCCCTTAGCTGGCAAGGAGCTATCAATATCACTAGAAGTCGTAAGGAAGATAGATACTATGGAGGATAAAGTGAAATACCTAGCAGAGAGGTGGCTTGGTCTAAAGGACAAGGTTGCCGTAGAGTCTAAAGACGACTCTTTAAACATAAACCTCCCAGGAGAGGCAATAGGGGTGGTTGATCTTGAGTCAAAACTACAGCTCCTCCTTAGGGACATTTACCAATACATCGGTTCGAAGGAGGTAAACATTAATATTAAGGTTAAGTATGCCGGCGGAGAAAAGGAAGAAAAGAAGGAAGAAGAAGGGGAAAAGGAAGAAAGGGAGGCTAAGGGAGAAGCTAAGGCCTAGCCTGATTATAATCTTTTCTTATAACCAAATAAGCTTTGAGCATAATATTCTTCTTGGGCCAATGAAGCACGATGGGCAGTCTGAAAGGTGGTGAGATATTGCAGAACTGAGGTCCAAGATGGTTGCAACAGCCGATATACATTCGCCAAGGTATATTCAACTGTTTAGGGAATCAATGGAAAGGTTAAACCTTAAGGAAGAACCCTGCGTTTTTCTCTTAGCTGGTGATATAATAGATAGAGGAGAAAAAGAACAGGCCGGCCCTGTTTTTGATATTATTAGCAAAAAATTCCCAGATACAAAGATAATAGCAGTCTTTGGGAACGAAGAATACTCAGAGATATGGGAGGAGCTGAGGAAAGCATATCCTGAAGTAACCTGGCTTTCTGATGAGTGCACAGCAATAGATTGTGGCGGTAGGATTGCAATAGTAGGTACTACGGGTGCCTTGGAAAGACCTACTAGGTGGCAGGCGTTGCACATAAAAAACATTAAAGAAGTATACGAGAAAAGAATCTCTAATGTAGAGGTATTACTAAGGGAGGCCAGAAAGAAGGCCAACAAAGTAGTCCTCCTTTCTCATTATGGCCTCTCTAAGGTTACCTTAAGGGGAGAAAGATCCTCTGCCTATAACTGGCTCTATAGCTCTAGAATGGAGCAGGTTATCGTAAAGCTTAGGCCTGATGTGGCAATCCATGGCCATGCTCATAATGGAACAAAGTTTGCTTTCCTTAAGGGAATACCTATATACAATGTTGCGTTACCGCTAAATAAAGAAATAGTTAGGGTACATTTTAAAACAATTTTCGATTACTTTAGATGATTACCATTTAGGTAGAAACATTTTAAAACAATTTTCGATTACTTATTTGGGGGAGCCGCGGTAGTATAGCCCGGCCCAGTATGCGGGCCCTTCGAGCCCGTGACCCGGGTTCAAATCCCGGCCGCGGCATTAGCGCGGGCCTCTCTATTTTTATTTAGCTGCTTGATCTGATGTTTCAATAAATTAATATACCAAAACTTTTAAGTAGATATATCCAAAAGATTTTTGGTGAGCAAAATGGCAATACTCTGCCTGCTAAGGCATGGAGAGTCCTTGTGGAACAAGGAAAACAGGTTCACCGGTTGGGTTGACGTACCTCTAACAGAGAAGGGTAGGCAGGAGGCAATAAGGGCTGGTTTCCTTTTAAAGGACTACAAGTTCGATGTGGCATATACTAGCGTTTTGCAAAGGGCTATAGAAACGCTTGACTTAGTATTGATGGTTCTTGGATATAAAATGCCAGTAATAAAGGATTGGAGGCTGAATGAAAGGAACTATGGAGACCTGCAGGGTCTGAACAAGGCCGAAACTGCAAGGAAATATGGTGACGAGCAGGTAAGGATATGGAGGAGGAGCTATAGGGTGAAGCCTCCAAATGGGGAGAGCCTTGAAGATACTCAGAAGAGAACTATTCCTTTCTTCAAAAATGCCATAGTGATGGACCTGAAATACCAGAAAAATGTCTTGGTAGTCGCGCACGGCAACAGCCTTAGGTCAATAGTTATGTACATTGAGAACATTTCAGAAGACGTTATACCGAAAGTAGAGATACCTACTGGGCAACCTATAATTTATGAAACCGAGTGGGATTCCAACGAGGATAAACTTTTAATAAAGTCTAAGAAGGTTCTCCAGTAGAGACCTCAAAGACTATTTCCTTTAAGACTTCCTCTGCACTTTTTATGTATTCGTTGCCAGATCCGCTAAGCTGCGAGAGAGGTTCGCTTAATGGTTCGTAGGAAACAAAGGAGTTTTTATTTTTGTCTTCCCACAGGAGTACCTTTTGGGGTAGATAAAGGCCAGCCCTCATATTGTTTCTCATTATCATAGTGCACCTCCTTGGGTTTCCGAAGAGGTAGAGAATAGAGCTATTTAGCCTCATACCAATGCCTTCCGCAATGCTACTGTAATCTATCCTAGCCATTATGTTCATGCCGTTTCTTATTATTAGGCTTTCCACCTTCCTCTTGAGTTCTTGGAATCCATATTTCGATTTATAGGTTTTCAACAGTTGCCACCATTTGAGAAAAAGGGCATTGCAACTTAAAATCCTTCCTAGGGGATTCAGCTTTGATAGTTGCTCATAGGCATTCGCAGCCTTACGCCTATCAAAGCCTTGGGGATCATCAGGCTTGAGGTATTATAGCCTTTTCCCCTTTCTGAGTCTACATAATGTTTAGCGTAATCCCAATCTTTAAGCAAGACATTTCTTAGGTTTCTCTTAAAATCCCTCGGCATTGGAATTATCGGAATTGGTTTCCTAACGTAATAATGCTTCCTCTGCTCCTTCTCAACCCAACTAATGTTATCCCAAATGATATCTATTGCTTCTTGGAGGAGGTGCTTATAGCTACACAAGAACCCACTAGTATCATAGTCATGCTTTATCTTGTAGCTAAGGGTCTTCAAAGAGCTTCCTTGCATTTTCCACTACTTTCTTAATACTTATAAATCCTTCTTATTTTTGATTCTGGAACCCTTCTCTTCCTCCCTACAGTTTTTACGCACCTAATCTTACCTTCCCTATCCCATTTTTGAATGGTTCTTACGTGAACTCCAAGCAGCTTTGAAGCCTCTTTCATAGTATATAGCTGTTCCATTTTTGCTTATCAATTATTACATTCGCCTATAAGATATTTAACTGTTTCGTTACGGCTTTTTAGCTACTACTATTTCCCTATTTAGGCCAGAGTGAACATACATAGCGTAATGCTTAACAAGCTTGAAGCCTTTATCCAATGCAAATGAGTGGGGCCTTTTTTCATAAGGTCCTGCGTAAACTATATATGAACCCCTCTTCAATATCCTCATTGCTTCCTCCAAAAACTCAGAAACGATGAAATCATACCCCATCTTCCTTGTGCTTGAAGCCCTTCCGTAAGGGGGATCTGTGGCTATTGCATCAACACTTTCATCTACTATAGGGAGCCTTGAGGCGTCATGCCTTGCTATGCAAAATGATCTACATTCATTTAGGGCAAGGAAGTTTGACTTTGAGCCAAGGACCATTTCTTCACTAATATCCATGCAGAGAGGTCTTGCTATACCAAGCAAGCAGGCCTCTAATACTATGCCTCCAGTACCGCAGAATGGATCTAGAAGAGTAGAGTTCTTTCTAGCCCTAGACAAGTTTAGAAACAATCTTGATAGGTACTGGTCTATTTGCCCTGACCTGTTGAAAGGTTTCTTTATATTAGAGAAGGTACCTTTCTTTTTAGATAGTAGAAGGCCAAATATTGCAACGCCTTCAGTAATTATTACCCTAACAAGGTTTTTCGATTTTGTAGTAGCGTTTATACCTATTTTCTCTATTTCCCTTGCTAATGATATTTCTATTTTACTTAGGCTTAGTGAAGAGGAGTAACCCTTGAGCCTAATTGCATCGACCCTTGCATCCTTTAATCTAAGTACCTTAAGTTTTTGGGCTACCCCGGTGAAGTCAATGCTTTCTACGCTATAATAGGCAATGAGCCTTCCAATCTCCTTTACATAAGCAGCTCTTTCTATTATTCTTTCAGGATCGATCTCGCCACGTATTAGGAAAACCTCATCGAACCTATATATGAAATTCCATTCGTAGTCGTTTGCCTCTAGTATGGCCTTAAGTTCATCATTAGGAAGCGTTGGATGGAAGCCAGAGAGCAATGCATAGTATTCCATTTGTTCCTTGCCCAAATCCATTTCACCTTCTTTCTAGGCAGAGAGTAAATGCTAAAAACCTCTTTATGTGAAAGATACTTGGTGCCGCCGTAGCTCAGACCGGTAGGATCCTGCGTGGGTACCGAAAGCGCTGGCCTTGTAAGCCAGTGGTCGCGGGTTCGAATCCCGCCGGCGGCTCCAATTCATATAAGGTTTCCTTATTGACAACTAACTGATTACCTAGCTCTTCGGACTGGTTCAGTTTACTATGGAAGCCTCAAGGAAATATAGACTATCTGCTTATTTGAGTATTTAATGTATTTTGACAACTAGGGAAGCATTTAAATACTTGGGAAAGGTCTATTAATAAGAAGAAGGAATGGTAACATCTCTCTTCTCCTGCACCGATGAGAGTAAGGTTACCATCAGGGGCTGGAGGTTATGCTTAACTTCCCGTAAGGCAGGTCAAGTGGTACCTGTCGATGTAGCTTTCGATGAACCACCGACAAAGATGAGGTGGATGAGGGAGGGGCCTGTGTATGGTTACCAAAGTTACCAAAATAACGAAAATACCATACACAGGCAACCACCGTGGAAGACCGACTTTTTGAAGCGAGGAGAAGATCACGTTATGTTTTACCACATGTTATACTCCGCGCTTACATTCTGCAATTAGTGCTACATCCTCTTCGGGATGTCCTTACGTCTTCAATCTCAATCTTCACGTTTTCAGTTCTAACTCGAACTCATAGCCTAGTTCGGAGGCTACCTCGGCTATCACTCTAAAATCTTTATCTCTTGTTACTAGCCTTTCTCCTCTGTTTAGTGTTATGGAAGCTATTAGTAAGTCGGCGAATGCTTGAGGCTGTCCTCTTTTTAGTAGTTGCAATTGAAGTTTATGGGCGGTAAGGTAGTCTTGCTCTACGGGGAATATAACGTTGCCTTGGAAGTGTTTGTAGTATACTATTCGAGGGTACTCTACAAGAGTCACGACAGTTATATCCTCGATTATGAGCTTCCTCTCGCGGATCCGGCCTATCACAATACTGGTATCTAATATTGTCAAGATAGCCGCTCCCTCTCATGTCTACGTAACTCTTTTACGTCGTATTCTCCCACCTCAATATCCTCTAATAGCTGCTCCCTCTTCACGCCGAGTTTCACTCTAACCTCTTCGATACTAATCCGACCCCAGAGCTTCGCTACTACCTCCTCTATAGCTCTCCGGGCCTCCTCCTCTGAGACCCACGGAGGTAGCCTAACCGTGATGGTTTTTGGTTTACTACTCATCACAATCACCCCTCCAAAGAGTAAATACTCACCCAAACCTTAAAGACCCTCGTGAGCACTTACGCTTACATGAGCTCGCTTACTGTAGTTTAATGTAGGTTCTCAAGTTGCCGAAAGTCCTAATATCGATTTCGCCTACAAACATGACTCAGCAAGTCTGAGATAGTGACACATCCGCGAGCACTACTAACACCTCATGAAGGAATGTCTTGAAAGAAATTATGCCAGTATGTCGCTCAGGTCTGGAATGGAGTAGAGATGGAATATGAAGACTGAAGAGAGCATATACTTGCGTATAGTAGCATACGTGTTCCAGGGAGACTATGAAAGATTTCTGAGACTTCATGCTCTTTTAACGATATGTCATGTCTAAGGTAATATTTCAGTAGACATATATGATTACACGTCTTAATAATCAATTTTGCATAAATGTTTCACTAATAATGTTGGCTGAAACGCCAGTATTTATATCTCAGGGCCTTGTAAGCCAGTGGTCGCGGGTTCGAATCCCGCCGGCGGCTCCATTTCAGTTCACCTCTCACATGAAAGACCTTGAGAAAATCCATTTCAGTATTTATGTGAGAAAATGAAACACTTATATCTGATGATATCCGCTGATATGAAATCTGGGGGATATGAGTGGGGAGTGGTATGAGAAGTTAGATCTAAGTAAAATAGGTGATGAGGATAGGTACAAGTTGTTAGATTATGTGATAGGTAAGAAATGTAAGGCAGAGGTTCAGAGAGCCTTAGATATTAGCAGGGTTATGATGTGGAGGTCGATGAACAGACAATCAAAAATCGATGATAACAGACTAAAAATCTTGCTATTGCTTATTAGCGAAAAGGAGTTTAGGGAAGTCCTAGGCACTACCAAACTACTACGAAGTATGGGCATTGTTAAGGAGGATGTAAATAAGGTGATGGGTTTATTCCCTAGCGATGTTGTCTTAAGCTGGGATCAGGGGTTTGAGGGGTTCTTGAGAGAATACAAAAAGAAGAAGGTGAAAAGAGAAGATACAACCAAGTACTACAAGAATTTGTTTGAAGAGAAAGTTGTAGTGTATAAGAGGTCGCTCACGGCTTGATAGAACACCACTAAGTGAGGTCATGAGTTTTAGCTTTCGGCATAAATACCTTTAAAATAACTTAGTTATCATATCCTTAATAAACTTGTTATTGCACTAGAGGCTGGGTGGATCCTTTGGCGTTTAGGTGCAAGGCCTCCCTGTATGATGAGCGGTTC
>WALX01000132.1 GCA_015522625.1 Candidatus Hestiella sp. | reverse complement strand
GAGGAAATGGTAGGCTATGTTTGTATCAAAGCACATCACTGCACTTGTGCCTCCTCCTCGAGTTCTTGGAACTCTTTTATGGAGGACTTCCCTAGAATACCCTTGTACTTCTTGATTAGCTCATCGATATCCTCCTCAACTATCACCTTGTACTCTTTGCCCTCTTCAAGGTTAATGCTAGTTAGGGGCTTCAGTACACCATTCTCATACTTCACCCTTATAATCCTGGACAATCCTAGACTCCACCTAATATTACTGTATGCATCGAAGCAATTAGCCTTTTCTAGTCTAAGTGTTTCCATAAGCTAAAACAAGAACTAAGTTAGTTTTTAGTTTCACTACTGATAGTCCTTGCCTGATAACTTCTTACAGGATTAAGGTATCACCTTTAACCATGGCACTCTATTGAAGTCCTCATCAAACACTATGATAACATTTACTCCATAATGCTTACTGGTTAATGCTATAATTACATCGCTGGG
This sequence comes from Candidatus Hestiella sp., assembly GCA_015522625.1. Classification (GTDB taxonomy): domain Archaea; phylum Thermoproteota; class Thermoprotei_A; order Sulfolobales; family Acidilobaceae; genus Caldisphaera. Next base: position 2,532 of record WALX01000132.1, on the reverse strand, counting down.
TTGTGAGCAGAAACATCTATTAGAGTCAATTAGGAAAGTTTATCGTTGGTTAGGGCGATGGAAACGATACTCCAAGCCCCTTAGGATATGACTTAGATGTGTCCCTCGTGCCGTTGGGGACGAATGCCACTCATGACCCCATAGGGGTTAGTAAATCCCTTTGGACGAGGCGGAAGTCCACAGAGAAGACCATAAATGCCCATAAAATGTATGGAATGACCCTCTGTGGACAAACGGTGCTTCCAAACCATGGTTTCTTCTGGAAAACTTTGCTTATATTTCTTCAGCTGCAGAATTGAAAGTCTTGACTCAAATCCCGCCTATGGTGCCAGTATTCTCCTACTTTTTGCGCAGAAAGACTAGAACCTCCTTATCAAGGAAAAATGAATAATACCAATCGCGCTGAGGTTTCAACAAGCATAAAAAGCATCGCAAATGTTTATAAATTCTAATTATATTTTAAATGAATAGAAATAACAGTTAAAAACTCTCTTTTTTTATTAAACTTTAATAGGTGAGCTAGAAAGGATTGGGGGTAATTACATGCTAATTAAAGTAATGTACCAAAGCAGAGAATATACCTTGCTTCGCGTTAGCAAATCCCAATCAGCGCCTAGACTAAAGAGAGGTGCATTCATCGAGGGGTGAGCAAAATGAAAACGTATACGCTCTCAATTATAGGATCAATAGTATCTTTAGCTATAGGTGGGGTATTGCTTTATGGCCTCGTGCCAATAACGCTAACGTTTCTAACATATATCGCTGTTGCCATATTGGCTGTGGTTGCCTACTTTATAGAGAAAGGGTATGCAAAGGCCGTTAAGGTAGGCGCTATACTAGCAATAATATCAATAATAATTTCTGCTTCATCTCCAGCCCATGATAAAGCGTTGCTGATGTTCGGTAGCAATAAGATGATTACTATTCTAGACGTCTTAATGGTCTTAGGCTTCTACGCGTTCCCTGCAATCTACCTGTTCGCCTTTCTGATTAACGGCATTAAGAAAAGAAATGCCTCCATAAGGTATTAAATTCATACATTTCTACCTCACCCTTAAGAGCTTTGAGAGAGTTAGCTATAGCTTAACGAGGAACCATTATCCTCCTAGGAGGACTCGCAGCGCTACTATCCTCCCAAGACCGGGGATTATCTTTGTTTTTATTCTGCAAAGCATTTAAACTTGATCACTCTCCACCATCCCATACCTTAAAAGGTAAGGTTTTACAAGCAACAAAATTAAAGTTACTTTATCCAACCTCTATAATGCCTACTCCAGAAAGCAACTTAATAACATTGGTGAAGTCCTCCCATTTTACTTGCCTTTCACCATACTCAGCTACTATTAAAGAGTAGAGATCCTTTACGCTGCTATTCGATAGGAAGAAGAGCTCTCGAAGGTATGCGCTCATGCTGATCCCACCATCAACTATCCTTGCAAGGCTTAGGGCAACATCTAAGTCCTTCCTTGCCACGAAGTTCAAGCTACCTATCATCGGGTAGTTTGACTTTATTGTTTCTTCGCCTTCCACCTTCCATTCTGAAGGTGGCTGAGAGCTTTCTATGCCAAACCTTTCTGCAAGCAACGATAGCGCAAGCTTAGCTGAAGCCATTTCACCTCGCGAGGCATGATCATAAACTATTTCCTTCAGCAGCTCCCTATAGTAAGACTTCACCTCCTCATTGATGCCTTCCAAGCTCGAGAGCTCATATAGCGATATGGAGGCTGAGGAAGAAGAAAGCTTTAGCATTTCCCTTGATATCCTGTCTACATCATCAAGGTCGCTGTGGTAAACCTTGTCTGGCCATTGGTTTAGCATAGCGGATGGTATGCCATAGGAAATGGAGACGTCGTGGTCACTACCACCCTCATATCCAACAAGGCTGAAACCACCGAAGTTCATTATTTTTGAAGTTGCAGTAAGGGAATAATAGAGCGATGCAGCAGACCTAGAGGGTATAGATACGCTACTCCCTACTAGCCTTAAAGGCCCATTTTCCCCGCCGGGCCTGCCGCCGACCATGTCCAAGTTGATGGTCTCAGTTACTAGCCCTGAGTACCTTTGAAGCACCACGGAGCTACCAGTATACTCTGGGAAGAGGAAGAACCTTATGGTCTTATCTGGAGACCTAAGCTCCCCTGACTCTATTAGCTCTGACAATACTAGGGCGCTCTCAACCGTTGAAATTGTACCGCTTCCGTTATCGTTTGCCCCAGGGCTGGGGTGGCACATGTGTGCAATTACTGCAGGTCCTTTAGAGTTCCTATCCCCTATCCAAGCAACTATATATGGAAAACCCGGATCCTTCTTTAAATCTGAGTCCAAAAAGAGGGAAATCTCCTTCCCATCTATGCCTTTTACTAAGTAGTTCGGTATTGAGGCTGCTGGGATGTCGAACTTCATTGCCTCTTCCCTGTTTATGAAGAGCGACTTGTAAGGAACTGCTTGAGGAGGCAAGTCATCTGAGTAGAGGAGCACAGCTAGGGCACCACTTTCCATTGCTAATCTATAGACTATGTATGGGTTCCCGCT
>WALX01000131.1 GCA_015522625.1 Candidatus Hestiella sp. | reverse complement strand
TTTGATAGGTGCTCATAGACATTCATGGCCTTACGCCTATAAAGCCTTGGAAATCATCAGGCTCAGCCCCCTCAAGGTATTAAGGAAATTAAGTCACCAATAATGACTGGAACTAAGAGCATTACCGTTAGGTTAAACTTGCTGACAAACTGCTCATGGTATTGGGAAACAAAGTAAAAATAGGAATACATCAATGCAGAAGCGAAAAAGCTTACTATACCGAGGCCTATGCTACTTTTCTCAACCCCTTTAAGCATAGGCTTGCTTTCCTCTTTAACCTTTTCTAGAGGCCTTTGCTCGCTTATGGAAATCAAGGGAAGCAAGCTTACTGCACCGAGGATTGCCGTTAGTAAGAATATGTTTCCTATGCCTATTATTGCTGATATGAGGGGACCCATTATTATCCCTAGCATGAATGAAGCCCCTATAGAAATACCTAGGAAGGCCATTGCCAAGTTTCTCCTCTCAACGTCTACGGATTCCTGTATAAATGCCACCGTTATGGAAGAAACTGCGCCTGCTCCTGCAATAAACCTCCCGACTATTAGCATGTATATATTCCCCGGGTGCCAACAGATGAGGTTTCCTACTATGAATGGTATCATCGCTATAACCAGGCTCTTCTTCCTGCCTATCCTATCTGAAAGGTGACCAAACGGGAACTGGAATATAGCCATTGCAAGGCCATATATGCCAAAGGCAACGCCCACGAGGACCCCGGAGGTCGTGTAGAGTTGACCATAAACCGTAAATATAGGCATTACAAGGAAAAGGCCCAGTAGCTTTACTGCCTCCAAACTGGAGATAATACTTATTACTTTCTTTTCCTGCTTACTGAAAGCCCTTAGCATTTCTACCAAGGAGGTTAATACATGTGTATTTTATAAATATATGTAAATACTACTATTTAAGGAACTGGTATTTATGCATAACGCAAGTAGGACACCTAGGGTTCCTCTCGACCCTTATCGCTTCTATGCTCATGTTGCTTGCGTCTATTGCATAAAGCACTCCGCCCTCAACCCTCAGCCCGGAGAGGAGCCTTATAGCTATAGTAGATGATATCGAGGAGACGAGCGTTGTGACCGAGCCAAGGGAAGGTATGAAATTCTCTCTGGATCCACGTCCAGCACCTCTTATAGCTCCTTCCAAGTCAGGCATGAGGCACCTGAAGCACGGGCCTTCATTTGGCTTTATTAGCATTACGCTCCCATACCAAGAGTATATGCCTGCATATATCCAGGGAATGCCTAGCTTTATTGAAGCTTCATTTATTAAATACCTAGATAACATGTTATCGGTACCATCAACTATCAGGTCTACGCCATTCAAGAGCTTTTCTGCGTTGCTGGGAGAAAACTCTTCTATAAATGCGTCGACCCTAATGCTACTATCTATTTCTTTTATCCCCCTCTTGCAGACAAGGGACTTTGGCGTTGAGCTCCTAGCGTCTTCCTCCGAAGCCATATGGGTCCTGTGTATGTTGCTTATTTCAACAACATCTTTATCTATAACCTTGATGTGGCCAACCCCGGCCCTGGAGAGCATCTCAGCCTGTGCCGATCCTAAGGCGCCGCAGCCTATTATTGCAACGCTGGATTCCCTTATCCTTTTCATGCCATCGCTGCCAAGCAAAGGTATTTGCCTTGAAAACCTTTTCGAATCATCCATGGCTAATACCCGATATAAATGTAAAATGTGTGCTTAAATACTAAAAACTTGTGAGACCATGTGGAGGTTATCCTGCAAGAATTGTGGTTTTAAAGGAGAGGCGGAAAAATACTACCCTTACTGCCCTAGGTGCGGCTCCCCCCTGTCAATAGAGGGGAAAGCACCTTCGTTTAAGCCAATACTTGGAGAAGGAAACACACCTATAGTAGAGGAAAGGCTCGGCGACAATAGGGTTTACTACAAGCTGGAGTACCTCAACCCTACCGGTAGTTTCAAGGACAGGGGGGTTTCTTATAATATATCGCTTGCTTCATCCCTAGGCTATAGGTGCGTTGTAGAGGATTCCAGCGGGAACACAGGAATTTCTGTGGCAGCATATTCTTCTAGGATGGGGATGGAAAGCAAGGTAATAATACCAGCCAGCGCACCAAAGGGTAAGAAGTCCCTCCTCAGGGCATTAGGTGCAGAGATAATAGAGTCAGAAACTAGAGACAAAGGAACCAAAATAGCAGAAAAGCTCTCGAAGCACTGCTTCTACGTCTCTCATGCAAGGAACTCATTCTTTATTGAGGGCATAAAGAGCGTAGCAAGAGAACTGAAAGACCTCTATATAAGAGGGGTTATAGTACCCTCTTCCTCCTTTTCCCTCTTCCTAGGAACGTATTATGGGTTTAGTGAAATAGGGAAAAAGGTGATGATGTTTGCTGTACAAGGGAAAGAGACTGCGTCACTAAAAAAATACATTAGACCTGTCTACGAGTCAAAAGGTCCTACCTCGAGGCTTGCGGACGGCCTTGCCCTTTCAAGCTCTCCTAGGGCAGAGGAGGCTTTCCACGCTATAAAGGAGAGCAATGGAGGTTTAGTGGTTCTAGATGATGAAGACATAAAAAATGGGCTTAAATTGCTGTGGAGGAAGGGCTACATGGTAGAACCTACATCTGCCACCTCCTTGGTCGCGCTACAAAAGCTGAACGAGCTTGGCTACGATATAGACGGTTTTGTTTTAATGCTGACAGGCAATGGGCTTAAGTTTTATGATATGATAGAAGCTATACTTAAGTAACCCCGCTAAAAACACTATGTGCGTTTATGTAAAAATTTAATAGGATAGCATAATATAATATATTCTTAGTGTATCTACCATGAGAAGGTGATATATTGAAAGCCGGTTATAGGATAGTGTTGACGGCCGAAGGCGCTACAGCCAGCGGCTCCCAGGGCTCGACCGTTGCCGGTTTTATAAGCGCGCTACCTGATAACTATATGAGGCCTTCAATTTCAAGGTTTTATTTTAATGTGAGGAACAAAGACGGCGTTGCCCTACGCGCACCCTATGGCCTCTCAAAGGTTGAAGCTTCACTAGTAGCTAACGGAATTCCTAGAGATGAGATAGTCATAGCGGATCCAAACCACATAGACAGGTTTATAGGTAATAGAACGAAAATACTCGGAATATATGTTATGGATCCCTTAGGTCTAAGCTACGGCAGCGGGATAACCTATTGGATTCTAAAGCTTGCCGGCCTTTCTTATAGGGGCTTACCATTCATAGCTAGGTCTTTTCTAAACATATTGATGAACGACTCAGTAAGAAGGCATAGGTCCCACATAAAAATAGTTGTTGGCGGGGCTGCCACCTGGCAGCTCGTTGATACAGGATACAATAGAAAGCTTGGAATAGACGTTGTCTATGAGGGGGAGTTCGAATCTTTGGGTCCAAAGCTCTTCTATGACTTGTTAAGCGGGAAGAGCGTGCCACGCGTCGTCTCGGGCAGGCCAGCTAAGATAGAGGAAGTAAAAACAATACTCACCCCCTCTAACGGAGGTCTTGTGGAAGTAACTAGGGGTTGCGGAAGAGGGTGCGCATTTTGCACCCCTACACTAAGTGGCATGATAAGGTCCCTCCCATTTGAAGGGCACATAGAGAAGGAGATAAAGGTTAACATAGAGAAGGGCGGTGTAAAGGACATAGGGTTGCACAGCGAAGAATACTTCAGATATGGGGCCAATGGGATAGAGCCTAACCCTGAGAAGGTGCTGAACCTAACCAAAAAGGCGTACAAATTGGTGAAGTCATATGGCGATGATTATCATATATCTACCGACTTTACAACGGCGGCAGTCGTGGTGCAGAATCCAAAGCTAGTAGAGAAGGTTGCTGAATACATAAATGAAGGGAGTAGGTGGACATTTATAGAGGTCGGGATAGAGAGCGGTTCCCCGAGCATAATCGGGAAGCTCATGAGGGGGAAAGCACTACCATTTACCCCGGAGCAGTATCCAGATGTTGTGGAAGAAGGCATAGGGATACTTAACGACAACAGGTGGGTAGTCGTTGGGACTATAATATTAAACCTACCTGGGGAGACCGAAGAAGACGTAATGAAAACGCTCGAGCTCCTCGATAGGATAAAGAGGCTTAAAGTGATAACCTTCCCCCTACCCTTTATACCAATGGGGGCGCTGAGGCACAGGGACTTTACTATACTTGACAAAATGCTTAACGATCCCCTTAGGAGGGAGCTCATCGCTAAGGCACTATACAAGGCCATGGTAGAGTCCAAGAGCTCGCTAAACCTTGCCGTTGAAAAGATGGAAAATCCCTTAGTAAAGGGTGCTATACTCAAAATAGGGTATCGTGTGATGGATTTAGTTATAAACAGGTATAAGAGGGAGTTAGAAAGGATAGAGGCAAGGAAGGCAGTAATGGAAAAGCATAAGATTTATAGCTATAGCAGGCAAAGATAATTGGGATGTCACTTGGAATTCAACGAGTATTACCAGAGGCAAGTAAGCGACGTAATGGGGTTGCTTTATAGGAGGGGGTTAGTCCAAGTAAGGGGTGGAAACGCAAGCATAATAGATAGGGAGAATAAAGTAATTTATATCAGCCCGAGCGGGGTTCCGAGGCACCTAATATCGAGCGACGACATAGCAATCGTGAACATGGAAGGGAAGGCCATAGTAGGTAGCCCTAGTAGCGAGTGGAGGATGCACGTAGCGATATACAAGGAAGTGGAAGGCATAAACGCCGTGGTTCATGCACACCCACCTCACCTACTTGCATTGCAAAAGGTTGAAAGGAAGCCGGAAGTCTCTTCGCTTGCAGAAACACGCCTAAGGGTGAAATGCGTTGCGGAAGTGCCTGCCCTAGAACCAGGCACACAAGAGCTTGCAGATGCTGTTTCCTCTTCGCTGAAAGGGGGCTGCAACGCTGCCCTGCTAAAAGAGCACGGGGCTGTAGCGGTCTCCGCTGGAAGCATATATGAAGCCCTAGAGGTAATAGAGGCCCTAGAAGACTTGGCTAGGATAGAATTGCTTACTTCTATCTAGCGTATCATCTCAATAGCAGGTTTCTAGGTTAAGGTTTTCTAGGTAGGGCTATGCTAAATTTTAATAAAGGCTGACCCCCTCTCGGCCCTAAAGGACGAAGCCTTAATCAATAGTAAAGCATGCTTCCACATTTATGGAACTGCTTTTGCTGTAAGCAAAATATCTCACATCTCAAATATATCTGCTCCCTATTAAATGTTTATATTTCCTTTAAACAATATATATAATAAATTAGGTGAGGGGGATGAAATATAAGGCAGCCGTTGTCCATGAAACTTTCGAGGTGTCTGGCGGCGGTGAAAGGCTTGCCCTCACCTTGCTCGATTTATTGAAAAGAAACAACTTCGAAGTCACGTTGCTTACTGCGGAGCTTGACGAGAAAAAGGTCAGGAAAATATTCAAGGCAGACTTGAGCGGCATCAGAGTTGTTAAGATAGGGAAGCAAGCCCCCTTAGAAAGGTTATGCAACACGCCATCGCTTAGGAGGCTTATATATAGAAAAGCGTTGGAAAGTCACTACCTTTCAAAGCAAGGCTTTGACATTATTATAGATACGCAGGCAAACGTGCCGACAAAAAGTGATATAAGCTATATCCACTTCCCGGCAACGCTAACCGCTAGGCTTGACAAATCATACAAAGGTTTCCTGAGGAGGAGCATCTGCAACCACCTCCTAAAAAGGTATTCTAACGGAAAGCTACATGGTATGGTATTGACAAACTCTAAGTGGACTGCATCAAAGGTATACAAGGAGTTTGGGATAGTAGCTGATGTATTGTACCCCCCAGTGGACATAAGATACTTCTCCAAGGCCTCCTATAGTAATCATGAGGAAAAAAGCGTAGTAACAATTTCAAGGTTCACCCCTGAGAAGGGCCTAGAAAATATATTAGAGGTAGCGAAGCACCTCAAGGAATACAACTTCTATATAATAGGCTCCACATCTAAGGCTAGCGAAGCTGTAATAAAAGGCCTTTTAAAGAAGATGAAAAGTGAAGCAAGGGCTGGCCGAAGCGAAGGTATTAATGAGAACAAGGGCAAAAAGAATTATGGGCTCAGAGGGCAGGGAAGCTATTCTATTACCTCCCCATTACCGACAACCTTAAACGGTTCAACTTCTTTGTTAGGAGAAATTATGGCTCCTAGCATCACATTTTCCCCCAAAAATTCTGAAAGGCCTTTAAGCCTTTCTGGCAACTTCTTTGGAACCCCCTCTACTATATGAACGGAAGGCCCTATCCTAGCGTTTTCACCAACAACAGAAGACCTCACCTCTGATAGCGGTGCGACGCTGGAGTTCCTCATTATTAACGAGGAGGAAATGATGCTGTTCTCCCCTATTATAACGTTCTCCTCAATACTAGTGAAGGGTTTTATCACGCTCCCTGCGGAGATTATAGCATTCCTCCCTATGTATGCAGGGCCCACTATCGTCGTTCCTTCTTCTACTATGGCTCCGTCATCTATAATAACGTCGTTAGAAATTATCGATGATCTTGAAACTGTAGAGCGCTTAGATATCTTTATCCCTGCATCCTTTAGCACCACCCTTAGCGCATCTAAGAGGTCCCAAGGATACCCTACCTCTATCCAAGGGTAGTTCCATATAAAGCCCCCTATAATGCCCTCCTCCGCAAGCTTCATCATTGATTCCTCAAAGCCCCCTAAGGATAGCCTCTCCATCTGGGCTATATCTCCAACCATGAGCCCAGCAAATACATAGCCCCTGTTCTTCAGCCAAAGCCTGGAGGGCTCCCTTGCCTCCATGTAACCCTTTATCTGCCCGTTGTAGTCAAGCGAAACGAAGCCATAGGTTTCCAGCCCAGTGGAGACGGGAGAAACTGCTATCGCTAGTGGAAAGCCCGAGGAGGCATAGAACTCGAGGAGGCTTTCCGAAATCGTTGGGGGATTTGTTAGAAAGCCTGAATATGATATCAATAGTTGCCTTTCGTCAATTCTATTAGCGAACTCCACAGCAGTCCTTATACCCCCACTTATCCCTTCTCCTGCCTGCTCCCTTACAAATACGTTCTCATAGCTACACCTTACCAAGCCTGTAAATCCCCTAGGGACTACGATAAGTATTTTCTTTGCATCCCCCCTCCTAAGCACCTCTACGCTATAATCAAGGAGCTGCCTGCCCGCGAGCTCCAAAAAAGACTTCGGCTTTTCCTTTGTTATAGGCAAAAGCCTCTTACCATATCCTCCTGCCAACACAACCCCTAACATTTCATACACCTACTCCACGGTTACCGTTTTCGCCAAGTTCCTTGGCTTGTCCGGATCGTAACCCCTTTCAATTGCGATCCTATAAGATAATATTTGAAAAAACGGCGTGAGTATAAAGGGCTCTAGCTCTATTAAGCCCCCTGAGGGAGGCATATCGAGCAACGATAGCCCTTCCCTTCCACCCCTTATTTCTAACGAAAGGTCTGCAGGCCTCAAAACCACGACTCTAGCATCCCTTGCTGACATCTCTACTGCGTTACCCGCAACTTCTGGAGAATCGCTCGTAGCAACTATATATACTGGGAATCCCCTCTCCACAAGCGCTATTGGGCCGTGCTTGCTCTCCCCTGCCGGGTACGACTCTGCATGTATATACGTTATTTCCTTGATCTTCAGCGCCCCTTCCATTGCTATAGCTGAGCCAAGGCCCCTACCTAATACGTAGGCTGATGACTTTTCACTGTGAATCCCTATTAGCGCCGGGACTAGCGCATCTGAAGCCTCTATTGAAAGCTGCAAGAGGTTTGGAG
>WALX01000130.1 GCA_015522625.1 Candidatus Hestiella sp. | reverse complement strand
CAGATGTGTATAAGAGACAGCCTGCATGCACATCCCAATGAGGTCCCGATTATTATTGGGGATTTCAGGCCTGGGGTTGACTCTGTGTGCCCTCCAACGATCTCTATCCCTAGCCTCTCCGCTTCCCTCGAGGCAGACTCAACTATGCTACTTAGCGATGAGTACAAAGAGCCCCCAGGCATGAGTATATCAAGGATGAACCACCTAGGCCTTACCCCACTTACTGCCAAGTCGTTTGAAGAAACGTCAACAGCAATAGAACCTGAGCGGAACCTTGCCTCAGTGACAGGGTCTGAGTGAATGGCCAAAACGCAATGACCCAAGTCTATTAATGCTGAGTCCTCGCCTACTTCTCCTCCAATGAGCGTTGATGGACTCCTTAAAGAATTTACCCTATCCAAAACTATTTCGGAGAGCACCTCTGTTGGTAGCTTGCCTGTCCAAGTGTGCAAAAAGTATCCCTCAGCCATACCTTTTCCTCAAAGAGGTGGCAGCCTTTGAAATGTTTGAGAGCTTCTCCTTAGCTACATCCCTCGGCAGCCTTTTTAGCCCGCAATCAGGGTCTAGGTATACCTTTTCAGGCCCTATTAAATCCAGCTTCATGAGCCTTTCAACTGCTTCAACAATCTCATCAACAGTCTCTACCTGTAACGTATGGACATCGACGACCCCATAGCCGAGCTCCTTGCTAAACCCATACTCTTTCAAATATGGTAACAGCCTGAAGTTGCTGTTCTTAAACTCTAGGTCAAATTGATCAACAGGGTAATCCAATATATAAGGCAATATCCTCTCCAGCCTTCCATAGCATATGTGTATTATTTTCTTTGCATCAATCCCATTAAATATGTATTTTAAGGCTTCTTTAAGCAAGTAGGCTTCTTCCTTCCAAGGCCTAGTGGAAAGGGCTGGTTCATCAACCTGCACGTATCTTGCACCTGCCTTGATGCCCTCCAAAACCTCTTCCCTTATTATCTTCGCAAAATCCATTATGAGCTCTTCCCTGTCTTTATAAAACAAGTCGAATGACCACTCAAGCATTGTATACGGGCCTGTTATTATTAGCTTTACCTGCCTCCCTCCAGCAACGCTTTCTGCATATTTCCAGTCAGTAACTATCATTTCCCCAGCCCTCTCGAGCCTCTCCTTTATGATAGGTTTCCTAAAGTATACATTGTCAAAGATCCTTACCCAGTCCCCCTTGCCGTATCCTTTAAGCCTTTGCGCAAAATAAACTACCATGTCCTCCCTCGACTGCTCACCATCGCTCAAAATATCTATCCCAGCATCTATGTAATCCTTCACGACCTCATCTATGGAAGCCCTCACCTTCGTGTGGAACTCTTCTTCCCCGATTTCACCCCTTTCCCTCTTCTTTATCAGCTCCGTCGCATTACCAAGCTTCGGGTAGCTACCCACAACAGTTGTGGGGAAAAGCCTGGGGACTTCGTATGTCATTGTCTACCTTACCTCCGTTATAGGGTTGATAACCTCTAGCTTTAAATCATTGCCCAGCCTTTCTAAATATATGCCAAGCAGCTGCGTCTTCCTTATGGCAAAGCTATATGGTATTGTGTCGAACCAAGTCGTTGTTGTGATGCCTACTTCTTCATGGTTCTTTGCAACGCTTCTGGCCATGTCCTTTATTTTATCGTAGTTGTCATCATGTATCCTCCTGGCATCTATCAAGCCTAGCACAGGTCTCTTATCCCCGAAGCCTTTAGCATTTATTAACTCCATGGCCCTCCTAGGAGAGTCTGCTACGTCTAATGAAATGTAATCTACTTTAGCATTGATTATCTTTTCATAGATCTCCTTCCTTGGCACGTCAAAATAAATGGAAAGGATTGTGGGTAGCCTTATGCTGCTTGATATTATTGAAAGGAGCTCAACTTCAAGGTCCCCAAGGTCATCATTTATTTCCTGATCAGAGAGTATAGGTTCGTCTATCTGCATAACGGCTGCACCTGCCTTTTCAGCAGCTTTCGCTTCCAAAGAGATGGCCTTTGCAATGCTATAACCCAGCTCTCGTTCTTTTAACCCGCTCTCGTTCTTACCCATAAGCAAGAAGCTGAGAGGACCTGGAATGACTACCTTCATGCCAATGGGCGAGCTGATGCTTTTGAAAGCCTTTACCCTGCTGGCCCAGACGAACCGGGCTGGGTCCGGCTCCCCGTTAAAAACAGGTATCCTGTAAAAGAAGTTGTTATCAAAATACCTTATCAACCCATCAATAGAAACGTTTCTCCAAGACCTAGCAAAGGGCCTGAAAATGTCGTGAAAGTCTATCATTCCATCGGTTGCATATCTCATTCCTGAGGCAACCTGTGTCCCTATTACGGAGGCGGAAGCCAGCGCTATTGCTGCTTCATGAAATAAAAAAGCAGAATCGCCACGTTCCGCGTCCCTCATCTCATGCCTCACATAGCCAGACCTTGGATATCCACCTAGCACGCTGCCCCATAGCATTCTCCATCAATCCCCAATGTAGGATAACATTAAGAAAAATAAAGCTTTGTATCTTATAAATAAACCATGTTTAAGCATATTTATAGCCTTGCTAAACCACATTACATGGTGGGTTTTGGTGCCTAAAATAAACGGTGTATATATAGTTGATGGTTTAAGGTCTCCCGTTGGAAAGTTTGGGGGCAGGCTAAAGAACGTGAACATAACAGACCTAGCAGCATACACCCTCAAATCACTTATAGAAAGGGTTGGCATATCACCGAAGGACATAGAGTTTGCGATCTATGGGCACGTGATAAGGGGTGGAACTGGTATGGATACTGCAAGGCAGACTGCCCTAAAGGCCGGGGTTCCTGAATACATAGATGCTATGACTGTTGATATGGTCTGTGCGAGTGGCATGAACGCCATTATAACTGCGGCAAACTACATAGAAACAGGTTCCTTTAAGCTAATAGCAACTGGGGGTATGGAGTCTATGAGCGGGGCGCCTTTCCTCTTAGGCAGGGAGGTCAGATGGGGGGTCAAGCACCTAATTGGAAGGGAAATGAAGATACTCGACTCGATGATATACGACGGCTTGTATGATGCCGTGTTTAATAAAATAATGGGAGAAGAGGCAGACATGACGGCAAAGGAATACAACGCTGATAGGGACACGCTTGATTGGATCTCCTATGAATCCCATATGAGGGCTGGAAAGGCCTGGGACAGTGGTTTAATGAAAGATTTTGTAATACCCTATGAGGTCGATGGGAAAACCATCATAGACCAGGACGAAGGAATTAGAAGGGATACTAGCCTGGAAAAGCTCAAAGCCCTAAGGCCGGCATTCATTGGCGTGCATACAGCTGGTAGCAGCTCCCAGATAAGTGACGGCGCGGCGTCAATACTTGTTGCAGGGGAGGATGCCGTAAAAGAGATGGGTCTGAAGCCTATTGCAAGGATCCTTGGATTTGAGTTTAACGCCCTCGAGACCTGGAAGTTCCCAGCAGCTCCGGTCGGTGCGATCAAAAAGTTGCTGAAATCATTAAACTGGAGCGTTGATGATGTAGACTACTGGGAAAACAATGAAGCATTTGCAGTAAACAACTTCATCGCCCACAAAGAGGTAGGCATACCATATGAAAAAATGAACGTCCACGGAGGGGCCATAGCCATAGGCCACCCACTTGGAATGAGTGGCACAAGGATTACCCTAGAGCTCATAAACGTATTGAAAAAACACGGCGGGAAGAGGGGCATAGCCTCTATATGCCATGGGCTTGGCGGGGCCTCTGCTATTGCCCTAGAGCTACTGTAGCTAATTTCAAATCCTCTTGGCGTTTACAAGTTCTACAACCCTTTCCGCATTTTCTTTGAAGGTATTGAGATTTTCAAGCCTAGAGGCCTTTCTCTTTTCGGCCTTGCTAAACATCTCCTTCTGGTACCTGTATTTTATATTGAAGGCAGGGATGGGCTCACTCCTGCCTGTAGGACCTATGTGGACAAGCGTGAAATAGCTCGTAGTTGTATGCCTCTCCTCTCCATTGATCTCATCCCTTTTTACTACCTTCGCAAGGACTTCCATGCTACTCTTTCCCACATAAGTCAAAGTACTGTAGACTATCAATGTGTCCCCCACCATTACTGGAGAGTAAAAATCTGTAGTGTCTACAGATGCCGTTACAACAGGACCCCTTGAATACCTTACGCCGACGAGGGCTGTAGCCTCGTCCAACAACTTCATAAGCTTTCCAGCAAAGAGGGTGTTGGTACCCATTGCATCTTCTGGCATGACAACCCTATAGTTTGTTATAGTGTAGCTGTTGCCCAAACCTTTTGGGGGAGAAACGTCTAAGGCCTTCTTCTTCCTATCAGAAATCCTCCTCTGCCTCTGCTCCCTTCTCTTTACTGCATCTTCATATAGCAACTCCTCCTCGCCACTCCTCGGCTCTATGCATACATCCGTTGCAACAGGCCTCAGGTCTTTACCGACTGCTACATAAGTCATGTGCGCCAGTGTCGTGAGCCTTCTTTCGTTAAGCACTGGGTTTTCTGCTTCAACTAGGAGGCTTACGTCTATGCTAGTGTTTCCTATGTAGTCAACCCATGCAGTTATCATTGCGTTCTCCCCGACCAATACCGGGGATATAAAAAATATGTTGTCCATGCCGGCCAGCAGTGTAGGCCTCCTAGCGACCCTTGTAGCCTCCATGTTAGAAACCTGAATCATCCAGTCCTCCATTACCCCGCCAAAAAGCAGTCCAAGGGGGTTTGCATGCATAGGCATTACTTGAAAAAGCGTTGTCGTGAGAGTCTGGAAGGGGGATAGCTTTCTTGAGCATTTCTTCTCTTTCATATTGATACCCCGGTCTATACTATAAGAAGGTTGGATATAAGGTTTCTTGGCTTATGGTTATTTGCAGTTTGCCTCTATGACTACCTTCTTTATATCCATTTTAAGACCATAGTCCCTCAGAACCTCCCTTATCTTTTCCAGAGCGCTGCCATCTATATCCGTTATTGCCTGGGTGTTCTTGCAGAATATGTTTATATGAGGGTGCGTCCTGTCGACCCTCATTTTGCCATCTACGTAAAACGTGTCTATGATTCCCAAAGACTCCAGCATCTTTATGGTATTGTATACCGTTGACATGCCGACCCTTGGCAATACCTTCTCAGTCTCGTCATATATGTCCTTTAGTGTTACATGGTCTTTTACCATTGATAGTATGGTCTTAGATATCAATATCCTCTGAGGTGTCATCCTCATTTCATTCTCGCGCAGCTTATTCAATACCTCCTTTATCGCCTCATCGCTTTCCTTTAATTCGTCCATACTTAATTCCCTCTATAGTTGTTTAGATAGGCAAAAAGCTATTAAATTTTTATTAAAAGTGTTTAAAAAACAAGGCGTTTCCGATAAAAAAGTGTTTTGTTTGGACTATCTGTACTCTGGAGGGAGGGAGGCCAAGAGCTTCCTTACTGCCTCTATGCTCTTCATGAAGCCTTCTTTTTCTTCCCCTGTCAGCGGAACCTCTAATACTTTCTCTACGCCTTCCTTTCCGAGTATTATCGGTACCTCCGCAACCACATCATTAACCCCATATTCTCCCTGAAGGATCACGCTGGCTATCAGTGCCTTCTTCTGATCCTTCTTTATGGCCTCTGCCATAAGGGCTAGACCTGCAGCTGGCGCCCAGTTGCTGCTGTAACCCCTTAGCTTTATTACTTCTGCCCCTGCCTTCACTGTCCTATTAACTACCTCTTCTACCTGCTCCTTAGGCATTAAGTTGCTTAAAGGAACTCCTCCTACCATTGAAAGCCTAGGAACTGGGAACATGTTTTCCCCGTGCATACCCAAGACCACTGGGGTTATTGAGGCGGGGCTTATGCCCAGTTTTTGCGATGCGTAATAGGAAAGCCTCGAGGAGTCCAAGATGCCGCTAAACCCTATAACAGAGTTTCTTGAAACGCCGAGCTTCTTATAGACAACATAAACCATAGCATCTAGCGGGTTCGTTAAGACCAATACCTTTGCATTGGGGGCATACTCCTTAATGGCAGCGGAGACCTCGCTCATTACCTTTGCATTCATAGCTAAGAGTTCTTCTCTTGTCTGGCCAGCCTTCCTTGGAAAGCCTGCAGTTATTATAACTACATCGGATCCGGCCATGTCCTTGTAGTCATTTGAGCCGGTAACCCTCCTGCTAGAACTAATTACAGAGAGCATGTGACCAAGGTCCAAGGCCTCGCCTTGCGGCTTGTCTTTAATTATGTCTATTAGCATCACATCATCTACATCCCTTATCAGAAGGAAAGCACCCGTAGTAACGCCTACCTTACCGCCTCCTCCAACAACAGTTATCACTTTTCTTCCACCAAGCTTAATAGTGAGAGGTGGCCTAATTAGATTTATAATATGGAGATGTATTGAATAAACTCACCATAATTTAAAAAAACTTGAACAAATAGCTATATCTACCCTTTAAAGTAGTGTATTGGCCTTCCTAAAGCCAACTCGGCAACTTCCTTCATGGACTCAGACATTGTTGGATGAGGTGGTGTTGAAGAAGAAAGCTCATCGAGCGTTATGCCATGCCTTACCGCTAGGGCTGCCGAGAGGGCCAGCTCCGATGCATTAGGAGATATTGCATGCACCCCTATCACCTTCTTGGTTTTGTCTTCATAAACGACCTTTATCAGCCCAAGCTCCTCTCCCTTTATCTGGGAAGCCGCCAATCCACCTAGGGGTAGCTTTGCCTCCTTCGCCTCTATCCCCCTTTCCCTCGCTTGGTCTAATGTAAACCCCACGGTAAATATTTCAGGGCTTGAAAATATCACGCTCGGAACTACATATTTTATTTCCGAGAAGAGGCCTGAAGCGCTCTCAGCTGCTTGCACCCCCTGTAAGAAGGCCTTGTGGGCAAGCATCGGATTCCCGGTTATGTCCCCCGAGGCGAAGACGTTTTTCTTGGAAGTCCTCAGGTATTTATCTACCTTGATAAACCCCCTTTCATCCCTTTCCACGCTTACATTTGGAAGGACTAATCTCCTTCCCACAGATATAAATGCTATGTCAAACTCTTCAGGAGAGCCGCCTAAATCCGCAACTATGTACCTTTCCCTCTTTTCTATGCCCTTTACTGAGGTTTTCTTTAGCACCCTCACCCCCCTTTTCCTTAATGACCTCTCTGCAAGCCTCGATACTTCCTTATCTAGGTTGGGGAGGATGGTGGGCATTATTTCAACCAACGTTACCTCGCTGCCTATAGAAGAAAAGAGGGTGGAGTACTCAATGCCTACGTAGCCCCCTCCTATTATTAATACCTTTGAGGGCTTTTTCCTCAAAGCTAATATAGTTCTGTTGTTATGCACCAGCTCACCATCAGCCTTTATGTTGCCTAAATCGGAAGGGTCTGTGCCACTAGCAAGTATGAGCTTTCCTGCGCTTACTGAATTGTTTTTCTCGTAGAAACCATCGCCCTTCTCTTCTACTTCTGCCTCCGAATAAAAGACGTCTATACCA
The DNA here is from genome assembly GCA_015522625.1 of Candidatus Hestiella sp. Taxonomy (GTDB): domain Archaea; phylum Thermoproteota; class Thermoprotei_A; order Sulfolobales; family Acidilobaceae; genus Caldisphaera. Next base: position 2,966 of record WALX01000130.1, on the reverse strand, counting down.
TACCTTTTCAAAAGGTAGGAGACCCCCTCAGAAACCTTCTTGCTTACCTCAAGCGATGCCTCTAAGATCCTTGGAAATTCCTCTGCCACCTTTATTCCTATTTTTTGTACCTCATACATTATGAAAGCATGCCTCAGTAACACCTTCGTTGGAACACAACCATAGTTAGTGCACTCTCCCCCAAGCCTGTTTTTCTCTATTAAGGAAACCCTCATACCGAGCTGGGAGGCCCTTATCGCTGCAGGGTAGCCCCCAGGACCTCCACCGATTACCATTAGGTCGTACTTCTCCATTTTGCGCCCCTTCCATAAATTCCCTTACAAACAAAAAAGCATTAAGCGGAGACTATATAAACGCCTTCCCCAATCCTTTCTCCCTTTCCTTCATAAACCGTGAATGTAGATTTGTGGAGAGCTTCCAAATCCTTTATATAGCCTTTCAGCCGCCCATCTATAGCTACGGTACCTTCTATGCTTTCCTTTAGCTTCATCCCCCGGGATTTCTTGTATGCCCACAACGCCTTGTTTACTTCCATTATGCTCCTCGCATCCCTTGCAAGCTGCCCTTCTTCGCTCTCCATAAGGCCGTTTGGAAGCCTTTCATTAAAGACGCTCTTCCCATACAGGGATCTGAAGGAGTAGTCCGTTATAAAAGGCATTATTGGGGAGAGGAGCATCAATGAACCCCTCAGGATCTCATGCAACGTTCTCCACGCCGACCTCTGTTCTTCACCTCTATATTCGCCATCCCTATTGTAAGCCCTTGCCTTTGAGAGCTCGACATAGTGGGATGCAAAGATGTCCCAGATCAGCTCGTACAACAGCGTTATAGGCTCAAACATGTCTAGGCTTTCGTAACCCCTCTTTATTTTCTCCCAATACTCTTTGGAGAGGGCTAAGAATGCCAAGTCTGTTCTAGACTTTATTTCGCCTTCATAGGGAAATGAAGAAACAAAGCGGGTGAGGTTCCAGATCTTGGTCGCGAAGTTCCTTCCGGTTATGAATTTCTTTTCATCAAACCTATAATCGTAGCCGAGCCTCGATGATATTGCAGACCAGAACCTAAAGGAATCAGCCCCATATTTAGATATCATCTCATCAGGATCTATTATATTTCCTAAGGACTTGTGCATCGGCCTGCCCTTGGAATCAAGGCCCATACCTGTTATCCTCACGCGCCTGAAAGCAGGCTTTCCAGTAAGCTGGTAGACCCTGAGCAGGGAATAGTAAAGCCACGACCTTATTATGTCCTCGCCCTGTGGCCTGATGGAATTTTTAATAGCCTTCCCAAAAAATTCCTTGTCATGGAGCCACCTAGTTATGTAGAGGATTGATATGCTTGAGTCGAACCAAGTATCTAGAACCCTTTTCTCCCCCTCTATATAGTTGCTTGGAGCATTACATACTGGACACCTATCAAAGGGCGGCTTTTCTTTCCATGGCCTATAATACTTCCCCTTCTCTGGAAGCAGTATTGAGCCACATTTTGTGCACCTCCAAAGCGGTATCTCGGTCGCGTAAAACCTATCCCTAGATATCGGCCAGTCCATTGAGATGCTTTCAATCCAGTCTAGGAGCTTCTTCCTGTGCATCTCCGGCCTTATCTCTATGCTCTTTGCGATCTTCCTTATGCCATCTCTGAATTCGAGTTGCTTTAGGAAAAGCTCCTTCTTGTTTATTATCTGCAAGGGGGTCTTGCACCTCCAACAGACTGGGATCTTGTGCCTTATCTTCTCTTTCTTTTCCAATAATCCCCTCTTCTCCAGCACCTCCACAATCTTTTTCCTCGCTTCCTCTACGGGAAGGCCCGAGAGGAACCCGGAGGAGGGGAGCATCCTACCGAATTCGTCAACAACAACGCTAGGCTTGAGCCCGAGCTCGTTAAACAGCCTTATGTCGTTTTCATCGCCATATGAGCATATCATAACAAGGCCTGTTCCAAATCCCATGTCTGCAGAGGGGTGCTCAAGTATCTCCACAACGTTTTCATATATCGGGGAAAGGGCTTTTTTCCCTTTCAGCCACTTATACCTCTCATCCTTTGGGTTATATATCAATGCCTTGCACGAGGCTAAGAGCTCTGGCCTCGTCGTTGCGACGATAAGGTATCTTTCTTCTTCCAAGAGCTTATACTTTACATAATAGAGGTAGCCTTCTTCCTCCCTGTACTCTATTTCTGCCTCCGCAAGCGTTGTCCTGCACCTAGGGCACCACCTTACAGGCCTCTCCGCCTCATAGATTAACCCCCTCTTGTAAAGGTCTATGAAGGTGGACTGCGTTACCTTCCTATATTCCTCGCTATCAGTCCCCCTTCTCCAGTAATCAAAGGAGCAGCCAAGCCTCTTCCAAACCTTTACTATTTCTTCCTCAGCCCTATCGAGAAACTCCCTGCAAAGGGAGAGGAACTTCTCCCTCCCCTCCGGGGTAGAGGCGATTTCATGGGCCCTTATGCCATATGCCTTTTCCACCTGAACCTCTACTGGAAGCCCATTCCTATCAACATAAAATGGTAACAAGACTTTTAGGCCCTTAAGCCTGAAGTACCTGGCTATCATGTCTATTTGAACATAATGGGCTGCCCCACCTATGTGCCACTTTCCGCTTGCATATGGAGGAGGGGTGTCGATAACTAATAATTCCCCCTTCCCTCCCCGGTCTTGGGGCTCCTTTTCCCACTGCTCAAGCAACTTCTCTTCAAGGCTTGGATCCCACTTCGTTTCCTTAATCTTAGGCCTTAGATCAGCTATGCGCAGGTCCACTACGTGCACCTCTTCTCTCCAAAAGGCTTTCAGGTATTAATTCCCTTTGGACCTCTAAAGAAACTTAACGTAATACTTAGCAAAAAAACTTATATGCCTTAAAATAGTAAGTTAAAGAACAGGTGCAGGTTTTGGTGAGGAGGCGTAGAATTAAGAAGGAAGAAAGGGCCATATCAGACATAGTAGCTGTTGTGATGCTAATACTAAT
>WALX01000129.1 GCA_015522625.1 Candidatus Hestiella sp. | reverse complement strand
GTTTGTTGTTAGTGCCGGGCTTGGAAACATGGGAGGCGCACAGCCACTTGCGATAAAGATGCTTGGGGGAGTTGCGCTGATAGCTGACGTGGACAAGAGGATGATAGACAGGATGATAGAAACTGCTTACTTAGATACTTGGACAGATGATATAGACAAGGCCATAGACATGGCTTTGCAAGCAAAGAAGTCCAAAGCACCGACCAGCATAGGGGTGAAGGCAAATGCTGTCGAGTTGCTTGGGGCCCTTATAAGGGAAGGTATAACGCCAGACCTGTTAAGTGATCAAACGCCCGCCCATGATCCCCTATCTTATGTGCCTGAGGGCATAAGCGTGGAGGAGGCCGAGAGGCTGAGGAAGGAAGACAGGGAGGGTTACATAGCAAAGTCTAAGGAAACGATGAAAAAGCACATCCAGCTTATGCTAGAGTTAATGGCTAGAGGCGCAGTCACCTTTGAGTATGGAAACAACCTCAGGAAGCAGGCCTATGATGCAGGTGTAAAGGAGGCCTTCAAGATACCAGGTCAGATGGAGTTTATGAGACCCCTCTTTGAAGAAGGAAGGGGACCTTTTAGGTGGACAAGCCTAACTGGAAACGAAAAGGACATATTTAAGCTTGATGACGTTTTAATAACGTTTTTCGAGAGGAACAAGAAATTATATAGGTGGATAAAATCTGCTCATGATTATGTGCACTTCCAAGGGCTTCCTGCAAGAGTTGTATACCTTGGTTATGGAGAGAGGGCGTTGTTTGGGAAGGTAGTTAGCGAAATGGTAAGAAAGGGGGAGTTGAGCGGACCGATATGGTTTGGAAGGGATCACCTTGATGCCGGGAGTGTTGCTTCGCCATATAGAGAAACAGAAAACATGATAGACGGAAGCGATGCAATAGGTGATTGGCCGATCCTTGACTATGCCTTAAATACGGCTAGTGGTGCCACGTGGACTTGCTTCCACCACGGCGGAGGGGTTGGTATAGGCTATGCTATTCACACGGGCTTTGGTATGGTTGTTGACGGGTCTCAGCTAGCCGAGGAAAAGGCACTAAGGGTCTTCACGGTCGATCCAGGGATGGGAGTTATAAGACATGCGCATGCAGGCTATCCAAAATCAATACGCGTCGCTAGGGAAAAGGGTATAAGGATACCAATAATTTCGATGCTCGAAGAAAAGAGCAAGAGGGTTATAGAGGAGGCTAGAGGCAAGGGGAGGATCTCCGACTTTACCTATGATAGGGTTAAAAAAGACTTGGAAGAATATGAGAAGAGGAAGGGGAACTATAGGCCTCCTTTTAACACCTAAATTTCCTATGCCTGCATTGAAAAAGGACAGAACCTCTTTCGCATCGCCTCATATTTCTTTTGCTTGATAATCGTGACGTTGGCGCAACAGGCTTAGCGTTTATAAAATCCATTAATATTTCTCATCTCATTTAATATAATAACTTCTATTAGCACATAGTTATTGGTGGTTTTCGTTGGCGTTAGGCACCCCAAGCGAATATTTAGACAGGTTAAGGGCCAGACAGGATAGGCTTAATATTTACGTCGGTGGAGAAAAGGTAGACGATGTAATCTCTAACCCTGTTCTAAAGCCAGTTATTAACGTAATATTGAAGACATATGAGCTCACCTTAGACGAAGAGTATAGGGGCATATTGGTAGCAAAGAACTGGAAAGGGGAAGAGGTAAGTAGGCTCGTAAACGTAGAAATGAGTATAGAAGATCTACTCCTAAGAGCAGAATCACAAAGGATACTGAACTACCGTATCTCGAATTGTAACTATCGTTGTACCGGCCATGACGGGATAAACGCCCTGTTTGCGTCTACCTTCGATATAGACAACAAATATAACACTGATTACCACAGGAGGTTCTTAGAGTGGCTCGATGAAGTACAGTCAAAAGACCTGGTAGTTGAGACAGCTATGACTGATGCAAAAGGGGACAGGTCTAAAGGACCTTTGGAGCAAGGTAATGAGATGGCATACCTCCGTATCGTCGAGAGGAGGAGGGATGGAATAGTTGTGAGGGGGGCGAAGATGCACGTTACAGGCGCGGCCCTAGCGGATGAGCTCTTGGTCGTACCTACTAAGGGGATGAAGGAGCCAGAGAAAGACTATGCTGTTGCATTTTCAATAAAGCCAGATGTAGAGAACATTTACTTCATATCAGCGTGGCACCCTATGGATGTCATGAAAAAGGTTTCAAGCGATATGGGAAGTGAGTCCGACTATCCCTCGCCGTTTGGCCACAGGAGCACCTACACAATTGTATTTGATGATGTCTTTGTACCTAAGGAAAGGGTGTTTATGGAAGGTCAATATGAATTTACTGGAAAGCTCGTTGAATATTTTGCTGCCCACCACAGGGCAGGTGGAGGGGCTTGCAAGGCAGGGTTTGCAGATTCCATATTAGGGTCTGCAGCCCTTGCCGCGGACGTTAATGGTGTGCTGAACACAGGCTACATCCAAGGTAGGTTGCTAGACATCATGAGGCACGGCGAGGCTGCTTACGCTTCTGGCATAGCCGCTATGGCTAAGGGCTGGAGGCACCCTAGCGGGGAGTACATACCAAACTTTAGGCTGGCAAACATTGCTAAGCTAGATGCCATAGAGCATTTGAAGGAGGCTATAGTGGCGGCGGCTGACATAGGCGGTGGAATAACTGTTAACGCACCTTCCATCAAAGACATAAAGGTTGGTGAAAATATATCCCTTGCTCTAAGAGGCAACAGCTCCTATACGCCAGAGGAAAGGCTGAGGGCGATTAGGTTGCTTCAACTATGGGTAGCAGGTCCTCACCTAGTAGGGATTATACAGGGAGGGGGTTCGCCCGCGGCGGAGTTGCTGTCGTTGAGGAGCGAAATGAAGTCTAGGATTCAAGAGCTTATAGGTAATGCGAAGATGGTTTCTGGTATCAAAGGTAAAGAAGAGAAAGGGGAACCATCTAGCTTATAAAAACCTCAGTTCCTTTTTTTATTTGTTTACGTAACGTTAGTAGCATCCTTTAGAAATTTATATTTGCTAAGGTTAATTATTTTTGGAGAGGCATTATGGAGGACAAAATCACGCTAGGCTTGAGCAAGGGTTACACTATAGCATCAATAGCAATAGCCATATTCCTTTCCATAATAGTTATATTAGGTGGTTACGCGGTGAGCACTATACCCAATAGCATTATATCACAAAAGCTTAGCAACATCACAAAAACGGATCACTACAATATAAGCGGGATAACCCCTGGGTTCTTAAAAGCTTTCGCATCCAATGTGCTTTATGGCTATGGTCTCGTGTACTTGACCTTAGCACTGCTCAGCATTCCCTTCGTATATCTCCCGCTTTCCCACGACTTGCCGGAAAAGGCCCAAAATCCAGCCTTGGTAATAGGAATTATAGAGGTCGTGGTTGGTATTGTTACGATAGTTTACCTTATACCAGGGATCTTGATGCTCATCCAATGGCACAACATAAAGAAATACAACTACACTAGGGCAATCATAAATGCTACGAGGAAGTGATAAAGTAAGGTTAGTGTATTATCCTTGAAAACCTCGTGATAATCCTTGCCTTTCTTTCCGTTATATATACCATGTCTTCTATCCTAACACCATAGAGCCCGGGGTAATATATACCAGGTTCTACTGTTACTACCATCCCCTTTTCGAGCACTTCATTTCCGTTGGGCCTTAAATAAGGCCTTTCATGTATCTCAACTCCCACGCCATGGCCAAGTCCATGGTTAAAATACCTGAGGATCCCTTCCCTCTCAAATACCTTTCTAGAAGCGTTGTCTGGCACCCAGGCTTCTATTCCAGGTTCTATTATGTCTATGGCTTGCGATTGTGCCTCCTCCACAGTCTCTATCAGCTTTTTGTATTCTCTTCCACCAGGCCCAAACCACAATGACCTGGTCATATCGCTCATGTACCCTTTCATGTTTGCCCCAAAGTCTATAAGCACAGGGCCAGGCCTCTCTAGTATTACGCTACCAGGGTTGTAGTGTGGAAGGGCAGTGTTCTCATAAAATGCCACTATTGTTGGGAAAGATTCGCCCCAAGCCCCTTGTGACATTAGGGAGGAATAGAATTTTCCCTCTACTTCCCTCTCTGTTGGTTTTTCCTCGAGCATTTCCAGGGATTCTCTTAGTGCCTTCTCAGAAGCTTCTATGGATTCCTCTATGAGTTCCACTTCCCACGAATCCTTTTTTGCCCTTACCTTTGCTAATTCATCGCTTATATCAATAACGCCTAGTTCTACAAGGTATTTCCCTATAGGGTAAAGGCTCCAAGCAAGGTCAGAGCCATATTTTGCGCCACACTCTGATAGCAGCTTTTTAATGGCTTCTTGAATGCCACCGTCGATGATATCACCCCTAGGTATTGGTGGCTCTGTCCCCTTCTCCCCCTGCCTGTGGAATGCCTTTATTATGACGTCTTTCGGTGTTCTGCTCAACATCCTGTAGTAATCAAGGCTTGAAGTCAGGAGGTAGTCTGGGCAGTTCTTTGAGATGATGAGAACCTCCGTTGGATCCCTTATCCCAGTCGAATATGTTATGTTGGCTTGGCCTGTAAGGATTATCGCATCTAAGCCTTTCTTTTCCATTAAATCTTTGACCTTCTTCCTGTTGCCATCCCAATTAGGATTCATTAGACGTCGCCTAAACTATCCTAACCCTATTTACCTTCTTATTTTGCCAGTTGTACCTCCTTATTCTCTTGCTCCTACCGAAGCCACAAGCTGCACAGTATCCCTTTGCAACATTAAATGATCTCCTTCCACACCTCCTGCATACGATGTGGGTCTTTCCTCTTCCTTTAAGCCCCATGGAAGCCGTTCCCTTTGTCATCTTATTTCACCCCACAGGACTTATTGCTATTACATTATCGCCCCTGAGAAGGACGAGCCCAATAGGCTTAGAGGAATTTTCTCCCACTTCTTCCGCCTTATCTAATATTAAATTTAGATGTTGGTCGAAGCTGGTGAGTATCCCCTTTACCTTCCTGTTACCCTTCATCTTAACAAGCACATTTGTATTTAGGTAGTTGCTTATTACCCTAAACGTATTGGTCTGCAGGTTGCTTTCAGCCATATTCATCTCCTCTCGTATTGTGTTGTGATATACTCTTTAAAACCTTTTGGATCTTTTGTTGGCTATGTGAACTATTTAAGGCCTTAGTGCTCAATATAACATGCCCCGATGACTGGCGCTCAACACCGAGCCACGCTATGGAGACCAACGGGTCTGCGAGGGGCAGTTTCTATGGTTAAGGTCTTTTAGGGTTGTTTTAGTCATTTTAAGCCAATAAGATAAGCTGATGCTGTGTGCCTATCCAGCATATACTTTTTCATTATTTCATCATGCTACTTGAGGCGTATTGTTCCTCTCGGATGAAGGGTATGTGGTACCTGGATTTGCATCTGAAATATCATGGCAAAACTAAGTAGAGGCATTTGCATTTAGCTGGTAAAAACTAAGCTTGCTCTATGATAGCTAATTATTCTCCTATTTGGAATAAAGAAATAATAGGAAAAGAATAAAAAGCTATATCCATCCCCTTAGCTTCATTGCCTTTATTACCCTTTCAACAGCTATTGAATATGCTGCAAGCCTCATGTTTTCATTTTTAAGCTTCTTCTCCCAGAAGT
>WALX01000128.1 GCA_015522625.1 Candidatus Hestiella sp. | reverse complement strand
TTGAAAAAACAGGTAATGTTACAATTTATTACGTTCAGAATAGTTGGTTTAGGCCTTACTATTTAACCCTTACGAATAGAAAAATTATCGATACATATTTAATAAGGTTTAATAGTTCACAGTTACTTTCTTGGCCTTTATCATATACTATTGTACCAAAGAAATACATTCCTTTATGGTTTATAAAGCAAGCACTATACGATGAGAATCCATGTCACTACTCTTCTCTTCATTATCCTACTAGAGATATTCATGAAATAATGAATGAACACAGCAAACCATAGTATGAAAATGCTATCAACTTGCTATGTTATACTTCTCATAGACATTAAGACTTTATTTACTAGAAAGAACAGGCTTATCAATAGCGAAGGAGTTGATGTAGAGTACAACAAGACAGGGGCTAATTTCTCCATAACTCTGGCTGTCTATAGTGAAGGGGCTGGATCTGAAGGCTTTAGGTATAGATCAACAGTATACTTGGATGACCTGAAGTTGCTCGATAACATTACTGAGGTCTCTGAGTTAACTTCAAAGACTTTAAAACCGGGGAAGATAGAGCCAGGAGAGTATAACCTAGTATTGGCTCCAGATGCTGCCTCTGATATACTATCAGTAATAGGGTTTGCCGTCAACGCCGATAATGTAAGGAAGAAGAGGTCTCCATGGATTGATAAAATAGAGCAAAAAGTAGCTTCAGAGAGTTTAACAGTAATAGATGATGGGCTTCTACCTCGTGGATTAGGAACTGCTCCATGCGATGGAGAAGGATATCCTATGAGGAGGAAGACAGTAATAGAAAACGGCATTCTCAAGACCTATCTTTATGACTATTATACTGCAAGGTTAATGAACACGGAAAGCACAGGAAATTCAGCTAGTAGCAGGCCACTACCCTCTATTTCTCCTACAAACATCATAGTTAAGCCGGGCAGGAAAAGCCTTGAAGAGCTGATAGGAGAGATGGGAAAAGGAGTTTATATCCCAAGGCTTCCTCCATCATTTATGAACCCAGTTACTAGTGACTTTTCAGCAGAGCTTAGACAGGCATTTATTATAGAGAATGGAGAAATAGGTAAACCAGTTAGGTGGGGAATGGTTACTGGAAATGCCTATAATATGCTTAAAAAGATTTTAGAGATTGGAAACGATCAGACAATGATAGGCTCATTCTTGATACCTTCAATAGCTGTAGAGGGCATAAGGATAGTGGGTTAACTTATATTTTTTACTAGTCGCAAAAGTCTCTAATAAATGTAGATCCTCTAATAACTTTCGCTTAACAGCCTTAAATATATTTATGGTAAGAGATGAGCTAGGAGCTTTATTACTGAGTTTTTAGAATTATAAATTGCTCTTTTATGAAATCTAATAGTGTGTATTTACACACCTTATCGCATTCTTAATCGAGCTAGAGCTACCTATCTTCCCATAAGAGCCTAGTCTTTCCAGAAGTCTGGTACTCTAGCTCCCTAGTATTAACAAGGAATGGATATCCTCTTGTTACCTCACCTATTGCCAGGAATCTTCTTGGGGGTAAAGAGGGAGCTATCGACTCTATAGTGTCTGAGTCTATCTTTGTAGCTGGAAGTATGTGCTCTATGTCCTTCTTATTAGTAAGGTTAAAAATGAAGATGTTATCAGTCTGCCTTATTATTAACTCATCTATGCTAGTTGGAGTGTTTGTGATGTAGAACTGGTATGCTCCAAGGTGCCTCATCCTAGTTACAAGATCTATCCAGGCAGTCCTATCAAGGTAAAGGTGAGCCTCTTCAGCAAATATGAATAACGGCCTTGAGTTCTTGCTCTCAAGCATTTGCCTTATCTTGCTTATTACTGTCTGTACCACTATTCCCTGAGATACCCTGCTCTTTGCCTTTAGGCATATCACTAGTGCTCCTCCACTGCTTATCCTGTCTAGATAATCCTCTATCTTAGTCTCCTCACTCTCATTTTTCGTTATTATATTAGTCTCTTCAACTGCCTTAAGCCTCCTGTATAGAGCTTCTCTAACTCTGGATGACTGCTTATCAGTCTCATTGAATAAGCCCTTTAGGGTTAATAAGTTAGCCTTAGATAATTTATCCCATATGTACCTAAGAGTAGTGGCAGATGCATCAGGTAGCTTGAGCACGTCAACCATCACAGTATAGAAGACATCAAGGCCAATATAAGGCAGGGTGAACTTCAAGGGCTTGTACTCTGACCCTTCAAGTGGGTTTGGCTCAAGAGTAATTATCTTATCATAGTAAGGGCTTCTACTTCCATCACCCTTATACCTTAAGTTGGAGTACTCATCGTTTATATCAAAGACTACAGCCTGAGCACCATAGTCTATTAAGCCTAGGAGAAGGGACTTAGCAAGGTGAGACTTTCCAGTCCCCTTCTTTCCAGTTATTATGCTTATTCCTTGAAGGTCATAGGCATTAATCGTGAACTCGCTGTTATCTATAAAGCTACTTCCAATTACTATATTCCTCCTTCCCTTTATGCTCAGGCTATCTATTAAATCCGCTAGCCTAATGCTAGATATTTCAGAACTCCTTGAAGGTGCCCATCCGCTCCACGGTACTATCTTACCACTTCTTATCTCATACCTAATCTTTGACCTAGCAACCTTCATGTCCCTAATATCCGTTATCAGCCTCTTTACCTCGGGGCTAGATACCTCGTTAACCTTAATCCTTGAAACTACAGCCTCATGCCTAACTATGTCCTCTAAAATTCCAGGCAGGTCTACTAAGTTAAGCTCTATGACCTGTAGTAAAAGACCCCTATCCTCCTTCTTGTCATATACTTTTATGGTCTGTCCAACCTCTAGCCTTTCAGATGGATGGTATATGAGGTAAATCTCATCCCCAGACTTAGACAAAACCTGCATTATATCACCTAGAATGGATAAAGTATGAACTTCCTTATGTCAAACTCGGGAAGCACCTCAAGGTTGTACTTCTTTATAACGTAGGATTGGAGGGCCAGTACTTCATTGGCAGTAAAGTAGCAGTTTACATGTGCCTGCCTAAGGGGATCAGGATATCCGTTAAACATTGGGCATAAGGAGTAAGTCCTTTTAAGGTCCTCTTCGCTATCCCTTGAATGCACGTCTACTCTAAACGTAAATCCATGAGGGGAGAACTTCACTGCATATACATCGCCTAGTATCCTCATCAAAGTCTCACTCCTTATTAGGTCGTTAAGCTTTATGTAAGATGGCATGTAGACGTCGCTTAACAAATCTATCAGCCTGTGGCCATTTATGGTCCTTAAGTAGCTTGACTTTGACACTCCAATCACTGAGTTTCCCGATTGCTCAGCCCTTTTCAATGCCCTTACTAGTATCTCCTTGGGAGTGTCAACAGTGCCACTAGTTAAGCTTCCATCCCAGAGTATTATTCCATTCTTAATGAGACCTGCAGTTAATATCTGAAGATACCTCTCGATGAAGTTCCTAACCCTGTCAACAACCTTATAAAGCATGGGAACCTTCCTCTCATCAACCTCCTCTAAACCCAATAGGCTCCTGAAGTAGTTGTAGATGTAAGCCTTATTTCCTTCAGAGATGTTTACTATGAATGGGCCTAGCTTAGTTATACTGTATCCCTCACCATCAAAAAACACTATAGATGCCCTGTATGCTGCAACTATTCCTCTCTCAGTCTCTCCTATCCTCAGGCTAGATGTGTCTATTGAAACTATCTGAGACTTCTTATAGTCCCCTGGAGTTAGTGACTTATACTCTGAAGGCTCAGCCCTTAGCGTTATCGTCTCATCCAGTATATTCTCCTCTAGCTTGTCAACGTCTGAGTCATTAGTCGGTATGAACCTTGAGATCTCTATATACCTTGGCCTGAACTTCCTTGCATTGGATAAGTCCTCCTCTAGCTCCTTTAAAAAGCTTTCCAGTTTTGTAGTTAATATTGAGGTGCTCATTAACAACTTCTAAAATATATAATTGTTAAGGAGCTTTAAACTTTTACTCACTTTAGTAAGTTTTATTGCTTGCCTTAAGCCATAAATTATGTTGCATGCTTGCATTCTTTGTGTGTTGCATGCTAGCATTTAGAAATTAAGAATTCCTGCTGGAAATTAGCTATAGGCTGTTTAC
>WALX01000127.1 GCA_015522625.1 Candidatus Hestiella sp. | reverse complement strand
CTTTATGTTTGTAATGAAGACAATGTTAAAGGGAGAAGAGCTGAGGGAGCTAAGGGAATACATAATCAATGCATGCATGTCATCGTTTAGCTCATATTAATGTGAAGGCATTAATATCTTTTTTCTTTTTTCTTCCGTTTGTTTTTAATATTAGGAACTATCATAACTTCCTGTGAAGCGGGAAGTTTTTTGCGTAGGTTTCTAGCATCTACAGGTCTGTTTTTTTACCTTTTTAAACTTTGGTATTGTTGGCACTTGCCTATTATTGTTAACTCCCCGGTTTACAATGGCTTTAGGCGTTTTTAACTAGAATTGTGCTTGTTTTCAAAATAATTTCCTTTGTTGCAAGCGTTTTTAACAAAGAAATTAGGGCTTTTCCCATATAAATCTTGGGCAGAAATAAAACTATGGAGGCAAGGGATGTCAGAGAATAAGAAGCAACTGCTCAACCCAAGGCTTAACAGGAGGACTATGTTGGCTGCGATGAACAAGATACATGAAATGATGCCTCCCTATACCTTGACAAAGATTTCGGATGCTTTGGGGGTAGCAGACTCGACCTTTGAACCCTACTTTGACCTTTTAAAGACGTTTGGCTTTACTCGCGTGGTTTTGGACTATTCTAGGAGGGCGCTGGGGCTAAAGGTTGTGGTAGCAATTGTAAATGGGAAGAGGCTAGAAAGCGCGCCGCTCAAGGAGTATTGGCTCCTAGGAAGATTTTACACCTCTATAGGCACGGTGCTCCACTATTACCTTCCTGCAGAAGATGAAGAACCTTTAGAAAGGCTTAGAAATGAGCTTAAGGATGCAAAGATATATGTATTCGATGAAACGTATATAACAAAGCCGAACTGGCTCTACTATTATGACAAGGACAAGGATAAGCTATACGACATAGATGTTATATATAAGATGCTAGATGACCACCCTCCAATAGACGTTTCTGATAAAGAACCGACGAGGAAACCTGACGCTACGGACATAATAATTATAGCATTCTTAGGAGACAATGCCTTAAGGAACTATGACATGCTCCTTGATGCCTTTAAGGGACCTAGCCCATTAAGGAGGATGAAGCCTATCGTTTCCTTTAAGGCCCACATGAAGCATGTAATCCAATTTGCTAGGGGTGGTAGATTTCTACCGCTGGTGAAGCTCAATTCCTTCCTCTTAAGGTATAATGAGTTCATGCCGTTTACAGCAGGATACGTTTTGCTCAAAGGCTCAAAGAAGGATGTAAGGGACATATTTAGGAGACTCATGACTTTTCCCTTTGTCGGCCAGATCTCAGTTGGTGAAGACGCTATATACTTCAACTACGTTATAGACGTTAGGTATTTTGATTTTACAATAGTTAGGGAGTATATGAACTACAAGTGGGACGAAGTAACTTACTTTAGCCTGTTGGGGCGTGACATCGCGGAAAGGTATGTAATTCCCTTCAAGGAGTATGACCCTGTATCAAAGAGCTGGGTGACGAAGAGCGACTTCCCCTTAGGAGCAAAGGCAAAGGAAAAGCTCGATGAATTTGAAAGGTGGTACAATGCATATTACAGCAAAAAGTTTAGCAAAAACGAAAACAATAAGACCAAAAAGTAAAGGTTACATGAATATGTCGTCTTCTCCGCTTACTGGACTGATTGCGCCTAGGTGTGCGTGGGTTGCTGGCATGCCTAGGTGTAGCGAAAGTATTATGCTTACAACAGCCACTATCGCAGGCACGACAGACACAATCTTTAAGCCATACCTCCTAAATCCTCCCCTTATGCTCATCCTTCTCACCGCACCACTATATATATTTTCATAAAGGCTGTTATCATTTCTTCTTTATCATGGGAAGTGTCTTGAAAAAAGGTTTTAAATAAAGTGAGAAAATTATTGACGCCACGGCTTCATCTTCTTAATTCCAGCTATATTTAAGTTAATTGCACCCTTATCATTTCATGCCTTTAAACTAATAAAGCCTTTAAGGAAATGACGCTGAGAGAGGTTCTGTTAACTTATTGT
>WALX01000126.1 GCA_015522625.1 Candidatus Hestiella sp. | reverse complement strand
TTGACAAGTAGCACAACTACTTCGAGCAAAAGTAGCACTACCACAACAAGCAGTACCTCTGAGATAAGCACCACAACAAGCAGTACTACCACAAAGCCTTTGACAAGTAGCACAAAGCCCCTAAAAGTTGACTATGGAATATACATAATCGTTGCTATCATAATTATTGTGATAATTATTGTGGCATCACTATTGGCGAGAAGGAGATAGTCTTATCTCTAACATATTTTTTAGTTCGCATACTTATCATTAACATTAAAGTAGTCCTTGGTCAAAACCACAGTTTAAGCTGATCCTAAGGCTTCTACTACGCAAGAAAAAAGATAAAGATTCTATGTGGCTAATAGAAATGGTGACCCCTAAGTTGAGTGCCCCGAAGATAAGCAGGGAAGAGCTTTTAAGGAGAATCAAAGCCCTAGCTGATAAAGCCAATAACCTTGGCTATGATGCAATATATCTAACAAAGCCAACAAATATATTCTATCTAACTAATGTATCTGTCATCCCTACGGAAAGGCCTTTTTCCGTAATCATAGACTCTGATCGTAACCTAGTAGCGTTTTCTCCATATGTTGAAAAAGATCACCTAGAATACAGGAATTCATTAGCAGGTAACATTATTTCACAGGTCTACTATTATTTTGATTACCCGGGCAAAAAACACCCAATGAACGTCATAAAAGAGTTGATTAAGAAGGAAGTAAAACCAAAAGCTATGTTCATGGACAACCTCCTAGGAGCAAACCCTATTTGGGGATATAGTAGCCCCAACCTTTCGGAACTCCTAAGCAAAGAAGGTATACGCACGGGAAATGTAGAAGGGCTAATAGATGAGATGAGGCTCTTTAAATCCAGCGAAGAGATAGAGTTAATTAAGGAAAGCGCGTATTGGGCATCAAAAGCAATAGAGAATTCAATACCGCTCTTGGAAGAAAACAGATGGGATTGGGAGATAGCTTTTGAAGCTAGCAGGAAAACCATCTATGAGATGAATGAAAAATACAAGCCCTACATACCACTAAGAGGACCGATAGAGCCAATCGTTGGCTTTAGAGGACAGGTCGGCGAATTCTCTTCATATCCACATGCACTAGTAAGCGAAAGGCCTTTAAGGAAAGGTGATGTTTTAGGTATAGGTTCAGGACCCGAAATAGGAGGCTACTTTGCTGAGCTTGAGAGAACGCTTATATTTGGTAAAAACGAAAAAGTTGCTACATATTTTAATAAAATGCTTAAATTAAGGGAGGAAGCGTTTAACTTGCTAACCCCGGGAAGAAAGGTCTCTGAAATTGATGGTGCTGTTAGGAAGAAAGCTAAAGAAATAGGTGTTGATGCGTTCCTGAAGCACCATACAGGCCATGGAATAGGGTTAGAAGGTCACGAACCGCCCCTCCTCGACGTTGGATATGATTTTGAACTGAAGCCAGGTGTAGTCATAACAATAGAGCCTGGCATATACAACAAGTATGGAGGATTTAGGCATAGCGACACAGTTCTAATTACAAAAAGTGGCTTTGAAATGCTAACAAGATATCCCGACCACCAATAATATAAAGCTATTGTTTTGCTAACAAATAATGCAATTCGCAAGGACTAGGAAACGAAAGTCAATTATCACAGAAAGCCTCGCCTTTTAAGACGGAGATGAGAATTCATATGTTTTGGAGATCAAAAGAGGATTGGAATAAATTGCTCCCTTGTCGGAGCACGGCAAGTATATACGTGAAACGGTTCTTTATAAAGAGCCTATGTGCAGAATCCTCGTACCTTAGTGCGGGGAGTACATTAGAGCCTCTTTGCTCTCCCTGGCTTTAAAAGTAACTTGTTCTTGAGGAGAAATGCTGGTTGATAAGGTGCCAAGGCGCTTTAGACCAGTAATCGGAGTGATAGGGGCTATCATCATATTATGTGAAGCCGACCCAAACGCCCAGAAGATCCTGGGTTCCCTTATGAGCTTCATCCCAATTATAGCGCTATCCATAGCTTTCTTAATATTGACAAGGAACATCTTTAAGAAGAAACCAAACGAAGCGAAAGCATGTGAAGGCTTTGAAATAGAAGTCCCTGAAGACAAGGAAGAAAAAGAAAAGTTTAGAAAACTTATACCTCAATTGATAAAGGAGAGGTCTAGAGCAGTAGGGAAGAGATATGGAGTCTTCTCAATTTCTAGCAACGGGTATACGAGGTCATTTATCTTAATTAGCGATACTAGCAACGAGGGAGCTAAAGTAGAGGCCGAAGTTATAAAAACCGTTGTCTCAACATCTATGGAAAAGGTAAAAATCAAGGCGCTTAGCGAGGACGACAAAGAGGCCCTTTCTTGCGTTTTGAGAAATATCTCTCCTGTAGGAAATGGTGACATATTGGCTATAGAAAGTGGGAAGGGGCTACTGCCTGAAGGAGGGGAAATTTATATGGGGAAAACCTACGAGGGTGCATATCAAAAAGATGTTTATATAGGGGTTAAGGACGTCCAAGGACATGTGTCTATATTTGGCTCTACAGGCAATGGCAAGTCTACAACGGCTGCAAGCATAGCATACAGGTCTTCGAGGTACTTTGACGTCATTATCCTGGACTGGACAGGCGAGTATGAGAATGTTTTTCAGGATATATCAAACGTAATCCCAAGCACGGAGGCATCTATAGACCCATTTAAACTTCCAGAATTCAGACAAAGGCAGGACGTGCTCATCGACTCCCTAAGCCTTAGCCTCGGGCTTACGCCCCCTCAAGAGTACTTGCTAGAGAAGGTAATAGAGGAATATAAACCTACGTCAATCCACGACCTAGTAGAGTCTATAGAAAACTACGCCGGGGCAGATGCTTGGGGGAGGGAAGTAAAGAGGGGGTTATTAAGGAAAGTCAACACACTTAAAAAATCGATTCCTAAAGAAGCCAGACTCCTGAACATAGGCTCTGGGATAAATATCGTTAGGCTGAGCGAAATAGAAAACATAAGTTCGAGGAGGGCATTCGCCTTGCTGCTATTAGCACTCCTCTATCTAAGGAAGAAGGGCAGAAACGTGCTCGTAATAATAGATGAGGCGCAGAACCTCTTTCAAGGAGAAGCCAGGTTCCTTGAGCAAGCATTCGCAGAATCGAGGAAGTATGGGATGAGCATAGTTATTTCTACGCAATCTCCAGCTTTAATTCCAAACAGCATACTGCTGAATTCTAATACAAAAATAGTCCACTCCTTAAAAAGTGCCAGGGACAAAGAGATCATCTCCCTTTCCATGAACCTTAAAAAGGAGATAATATCGCAGCTAGACAAGCTTGAACCCGGAGAGGCGTTGTTACAATCTCCCTCGATATCAAACCCTATAATTCTTAGAATCGAGCCAGCTAAGCATTTCAGAAGCTAGCCTGACAACCTCTCCTTTAAGGAGCCAGTTGACCTTTATCCCAAAGTCCGATTTACGTAGCTTCTCAAAAATCGCATCAATAACGCTCAGAGGGTTTATAGCTGTTGTGTCTATCTCGATTACCATGTCACTATAAAGGTATAGGTCTTCCGCTATTGTATTAAAGGCTTCGGCCAAGACATTTTCAACTACCTTTTCTTCTCTCCATCCTTTTTTCCTCAGCCTTTCTCTTAGCTCGAGGGGGTTTGTCCTTAGAAGTATCGCAAATGGGGTGTTTTCATAGAATCTCTTATCTTCCAAGAATAGGTCCGGGTAGTGCGTTGCAAGTATAATGCACGCAGAGGCCAAGCCCTCCTTGAATATTTCATCCTTTAGCTTTTCTTCATCGATAACGTGGGTGTTCCTCCGCTTATCGTCCCACAAAACTGCTCCTATCGATAAAGCAAAGTCCGAGGCATCTATAATACTACACCCTAAGTCCTGCCCCAAGACTTTTGAAACTGAGGTCTTTCCAGTGCCAGGCGTGCCAGAAACTATGATAAACATCATATCCTTCCTTCCCACAGCCTCGATATCTCATCCTTTGGCGAAGAACTTACATCACCAATATGCTTCCCACCCTTAAGAATAATAAGGGTTGGGTTCTCATCCCTACCCAAAACCTTTCCTATTGCATCGTATCTGAGCCTTAATGATTCAAGGTGCTCCTCGAAGCCCCTCTTATTACAAGGTGGGACGCTCGCAATTATTGTACCACTACTTATAAGCCTTGTGTAGTCTACTCCCAAGGCTGTTGAAAGCGCCATCGTTTCATCTTCAACAAAAATTTTTTCAAGGTGCACCTCAACGTTGTGCCTAGATGCAAAAGCAACCTCATAAAGCCCCCCAATGATTCCTCCTTCCGTTGGGTCGTGCATTGCATTTACGAGGCCCAGTTCTGATATGCTAATGGCTTCGTTCACAACGCTTATCCTCTTTATGAACTCTGAACCCCTCTCAAGCATCTTTTCATCAACACCCCTATCCAATGCCAGATCTCTGAAATCGGTAGAAATTATGGCGGTTCCCTCGATGGCCGCAGGGTTTATCTGATATATTATATCCCCCTCCCTTGCATTCCTTGTTGGATAAATGCAACCCCTGCATGCACATCCCAATGAGGTCCCGATTATTATTGGGGATTTCAGGCCTGGGGTTGACTCTGTGTGCCCTCCAACGATC
>WALX01000125.1 GCA_015522625.1 Candidatus Hestiella sp. | reverse complement strand
GGGTTAGGTTCAGTTCTCGTTTCATAGGTCTTTTAAGGCTTTTGGCTCTGGTATACCGTTCTGATTATCCGCTACTTTTGGAACTTTTGAAATAATCGTAGCGGATAACCTTCCAACCTCCCACCTTCATTAGCTGGCTTTCGGGGGGAACGGAAACTCCCCACATCTTCGGATGGCTTTCGGGCTTATGAAATCCCACATCTTCAAAGCCATCCTATAATCATGACTATCTTTGGAAAATATTTAAATATTTCGTTTGTTGCTATCTATGAAACAGCCCATACTGGTTAACTCTAAGTCTGAGCCATAAAGAGAGGATAACACTACCGATAATCTTTGGCGAAAGGCAACAAAAGTTCATAGAAGATGCTTTACGAGGAGAATTGCATTTTTGCACAGTAGAAATGGTTAAGCAAAATGGAAAATGGTATGCACATTTTACACTTAAGAAAGAGATTAAGTTTGATGAACCGGAAACGGTCATCGGTGTAGATTCTGGAGAATGGAATGTTGCTACTGCTGTCGCTATCTCTAAGCAAAACCAAAAGCCTATGAAGGGCAAGTTCTGGAGCGGGGCAAAGATAAGAGAAATTAGAGGAAAATATGCACACATCCGAAGGAATTTACAGAGGAAGAAGAGGTTGGATTTGGTTAAAAGATTTGGTCATAAGGAGGAGAGAATTGTGAACCAACAATTGCACACAGTAGCTAAGGAAATCGTTGCTTATGCTAAGCAGTTTGAGAAACCAATAATAGTAATGGAAAAGCTTGATGGGATAAGGGATAGCATGAATAGCTCAGCAAAACTCAATAGAAGGCTACATGCTTGGAGCTTTAGAAAACTTCAGATGTATGTCAAATACAAAGCCAATTTAGAGGGTATCCCAGTTGTATATGTAAACCCTAAGAACACTTCAAAAAGATGCCATAGATGTGGGCATGTTGCCCAAGCTAATGGAAGAGAGTTTAGATGTCCTAAATGCGGTTTGGTTTACAATCGGGATTTGAATGCCGCAATAAACATAGCCCATACCTTAATGAGAGGTATGGGATGGGGGAGCCGTGAACCTCCCGAACTCCCAAATGAAGTGCTGGTGAAAAACTAGCATGGAACGGGAGAAGCTCCGCCCATAAGGGCGGGGTAGTTCACTTCCGCTATTGTATCATAACATTAAATTTGCATGCCATAATTATACTGATTTGATAACTTTTTATAGTTGTTATTGGTCAGAGCCGTCACCATACATCAAGATTCAGCTATATTATTGCATCATCCTATTCTAATTTTATACTAATAGCTCCTTTTATCTTTTAATGAACAATAGAAAAATTCATCGATACATTAATAAATCTCTATTCTAGGTGGTTTTATACCAATATATTAGCTATATGTACAAAAAGGAATAATAAGAGTATTTTCTACCTATAAGAAGGGGGAGGTTGCTTGTTTAAAATTAGCGACAAAGTGGAGCTAAGAATTGGAAGCAGTTCCTTTAAAGAGATATATGATATTGAAGATGGAATTCCTGCATTCAAGTATTTTATAGATGGCCAATGGAAGAAAAGTGAGGAAAAAGCAAAGGTCTACTCACCAATTGACAACAGCCTAATAGCCTACATTTACAGGCCATCAATTGAAGAGGTAACGCAGGCCATAGAAAACCTTTATGGTAAGGGCAGGTGGAAGATCAGGGACATGCCAGGAGATAAGAGGCTAAGCGTAGTTCAGAGAATGGCAGACATATTACAAGGCGTTAGGCGTGACGTAGAGAATGCTCTAATTATAAACTCTGGCAAAACGCTAAACAATGCAAAAGGAGAAGTTTCAGCAGCGATAGAAAGGCTGAGAAAGTCCCACCTAGATTTAAGGAAAATAATTGGTGAGTTTATTCCAGGGGATTGGAGCTTAGACGCCGTTGAAACAGAAGCATTAATAAGGAGGGAACCATATGGAGTTTCGTTAATAATCATACCATTTAACTACCCTCTCTTTGATGCGGTTAACAAATTGGTTTACACAATTTTGCCTGGAAATGCGGCAATATTGAAGCCTCCAAGCTCTGACCCTATACCCTCTATACTGTTTATGAAGGTGGCTATAGATGCTGGCCTTCCGAAGGAAAGTATTTCGTTAATAACCATACCAGGGAGCATGATGAAAAGAGTGGTTTCAAATGAAAGGATCGGGGTGATCAATCTAACTGGTAGCTCAGAGACCGGCATAGAAGTAATGAAAGAAGCTGGAATAAAGCAATACATAATGGAGCTAGGGGGAGGAGACCCAGCAATAGTCCTCGGAGACGCAGATATTGAATGGGCATCGGAGAGGATAGCCTTGGCTATAGCCAGCTACACCGGACAAAGGTGTGACTCTGTGAAGGTAGTGATAGGTGAAGAGACTATATATGAAGAGTTGAAAAACAAAATTGTTGAAGAGCTCTCAAAGTTTAAGATAGGCGATCCTAGGGTTGAAGGAACAGACATAGGTCCTCTTATCGATAAAAAGAGCGCGGATGAATGGGAAGAAGCTGTTAATGATGCACTAAAGAACGGCTGTAAGCTCCTCTATGGTGGCAAGAGGTTAAATGAGACATACATAACACCAGCGATAATAGAGTGCGTGGACCATGAAAAGCTCATGAACCTAGAAGCTTATAAAAAGGAGATTTTTTCATCGCTTGCCATAATAACAAGCTTTAAAGACCTTAATAAGGCAATTGAAATAGCAAACGGAAGGAAGTATGGCCTTGATGCCTCCATATTTGGAGAAGACATAGTAAAGATAAGAAAGCTCATCAGATACTTAGAGGTTGGTGCTATTTATATAAATGACATACCTAGGCATGGAATAAACTACTATCCTTTTGGTGGGAGGAAGGCTTCCGGTATAGGGAGGGAAGGAATAGGCTATAGCATAGAGCAGGTGACTGCGATAAAATCTATAGTATACAATTATAAAGGAAGAGGCGTATGGGATTACATGTAATTTGCTCTATAATAACCTTTTTTATTAAGAAGCAATATACTTTTTGATTTCATTGGCAACTTTTTCTTTGTCTTCAACTTCAACAATTATTTTGTTATAATCTTCAGAGTTTAGCTGTAGGGTGATGCATTTTTCTGGGTGTCTGATTAGTGCAAAGCACTTCCCCCTCTTACCAGAGAAAATGCCTTCCATCATCAATTTTATCATCCTAGAGCCAAAGAGTTTCAACGGGCATTCCTTTTCAAGCTCCCACCACGTGAGGTTTTCCGTAGAGACCGAAGATATGTGGGATAGTGGTATGTAGAGCTTTTTATGCAATGATGCGAACTCTTCTAAACCATGTATGTGAATGACTAGATGGTCATCTTCGATGTAGACTTCATGAGGCATTCAAGACACCAATTTTTGTTGGAGCATCAATAAATATAAGCTTATTAGAAATTATTTAGTATTGCACTGTTTCTTGTTTTTCTCTTAATGCATACCTAGCTTTCCCATCTACCAAGCTTTAGTGCTATGATCGGGTAAGCCATGGTTTCGATTATAACAATGATTAAATAAAAGAAGTTAGCCTTGCCATTAATAAGGATTCCTTGTAAGAAAACGGATGCAGGTGTAGCTGGAGAGAAGAGAAGGGAGTAAAGCGCAGCTGTGGGTAGCAGCTTATAGGGATAGTAGAGGGGAGGTAGCATCGTTAATATAACTGAAAGCAAGGCACCAATTCCCCACGAACTCCTAACGTGGTTTAATCTACTCGCAACCAAATATGCAATGCTTGTAGAGGAAATCATTACTAAGAAGAGGTTAAGTAGCGTCCAAAGGAAGAGGGAGATACCAAATATCTTGTAAAAGAAACCCAAAAATATGAAAAGGAGTAGCCCAGGTAATGAAAAGAGGAGGTTGCCCAAGCTTATGCCAAAGAGATATTCTATTGGATAAACACCAGCTGATACTAACAACTCCTGAATTTTTAGCTCCAGCTTGAAGAATGATATATCTCCCACGGCAGTTAAGGCGTTGTTTGTTACAATAGATATCATCCCACCTAATACTGCAAAATAGATGAGGCTACCTTTTGTGATTAGGTATATGAAGAATAGCAATGAAAGGGGTAATGCAAGGTACGAGAGAACATATATCGGACCCCTTTTTATAAAAGAATAACCATAAAACCATATATAAACCAATACAAACTTCCAATTAAAGTTAATCCTTTTCAACCTCGACACCACTAAGTATGAAAACATCCTCCAAGCTTACAGGCTTTATGGATATCCTGCGGTCATTATTATACTTGTCTAGTAACATTTTGGCTTCTTTCTTGCTAAGATAAGTGATGTTCATACTCCCTATTTTCATTTCTCCATATCCCTCTACCCTAACCTTTCCTTTAAGGGGTTCCATCAACTCTTCTAGGCTTCCAGAACTCACAACCTTTCCCTTTTCTATTATGGCTATTTCTTCGCAGAGGGCCTCTGCCTCCTCCATGTAATGTGTTGTTAATACTACCCTGCTCCTCAACCTCCTTAATGCCCCCCACACTTCCAGCCTTGATATTGGATCTAGACCTACCGTGGGCTCGTCGAGAAAAACGAGATCTGCGTTAGAGGCAATAGCCATCGCAACAAATATCTTTCTCTTCATGCCTCCAGAAAGCTCGTCTGATGGTTTACTCATGAAATGCCCTAGCCCCAGCTCTGTTAACACTCCTCTCGATACCTTTAACGCATCCTTTATTGAAAACCCCCTTGCGGTGAGATACATAGCTACGTGCTCTAGGGGTGAAGCTATACCTACAGGCTTCACTTCCTGTGGTATGCTGCATATAATCTTTCTTATCTTTTCCCTATCCCTTACGACGTCATAGCCCATAATTTCCGCCTTACCAGAAGTAGGCCTTAGCTGTGTAGATAAGATCCTTATAAGTGTTGTCTTGCCTGCACCATTTCTACCTATGATGCATGATATCCTCGAATTCAGGTCTAGATTTAGTTTATCTAATGCCTTCGTCCCGTTTGGATAGACCTTCGTTAGGTTTTTTGTTGTAACGATGCCCATTTCTGCCCGAGCTATTCTTATAATTAGCGCTCCAATATATACCTTAGGAAAACATTTTTATAATCTCATTTTTACAAAAAGGATGGGTAGGGCTGGGGGGTTCGCCGTCCCCTATACCGAAGGCGCAACGCGGGGCCAGTAATCTTATCGTGAGCTCAGCGTGCTGCAGAGGTCCCATAACCCCTATGAACTCCGCGCCGTGGAGTCTGCAGAGGTCGTGGACCTATCGGAGGATAGGATCCTACGACCCTAACCGAGATAACCTGGCCAGGCCCGGAAGGGAGCAACCTATGCTCGGATGCAGGCGTTCACGGAGTGCGGGGAGGAGGGCTTGTGGGGGTTAAACCTATGTGGCATGCTAAGCTCACGATAGGAGGCCAAAATTCCTGTAACAGCTCTTAAAGACTTCTGGTTTGATGCTGAAATTAACAAAATGCGGAAGCTTTAAAGTCTTGCTCTGCAAGAATTCTTTAGGGTATGAGCATGGACGTTATGGAAGAGGCAAAGCGTAGGGCAGAGGAAATGGGTGAGGAGCTACTAACAAGGCTGTATCAAGAGAACAGAAGGAAGCTCGAAGACCACTATTTAGGTATAATTAGGATGCTGGAAGAGAAGTACGAGGCGTTGGTAGAAGAGTTTGTTAGGAGGTTGTCTTAAGATAAAATCTACTTTAAGTAAAGATACCTACCCATCATCAAGAAGACTATTGCTATGGCTATCAGGACTATCGAAAGAATTATGGCAAGCGTTGCTGCCTTCCATGATGAGCCGAATATTATTGGTATCGGACCTATCATGATCACACCCCCTACCTCGCTTTTGCTTTCAGTAGAAGACTTCGCGGCAGAATATATTGAAAACGCGAATATTATAATAAATCCTATAATTATTAGCGCTATGCCTATGGTAAGCCAAATGGGGGTGCCTGCCATATACATCACCAATATACTATTTATGCCTAAAGCCTATTTTATTTCTGGTATTTTCATAAGCTTCCTTATCTCAACAGGTATCTTATCTTTGTATTTGCTTAGGAATTGCTTATCTTCATGATATTTTCTATATTTGTCGTTAATCATCCTTGGTATTCCATCTATTATTGGGTACCACCTGCCGCAGTTTTTGCATATTATTATTCCATCTACTACTTCTAAGTTTACGCATTTTTTGCAAGTCTCAAGCGGAACCTCGCCAGCAGGCTTCCTTAAATAAGAGCACCATTCCTTACACCTTACCCTCTCAGGATCAACGTTGGCCTTGCTTTCCTCTACCTTTAGTTCATAGAGGAGTAGGTCAGGGCTTTTACACTCCGGGCAGGCAAGGAGTTCAAAGAAGTAATACCTCATCTTTTCACCCCATGCATTTCTTTTTTACCAAGGCTATTGTTTCGTCAATTAGATTTTTTATTTTTTCTTTATCTTTTGCCTCCCCAGTAACCCTGAGAAGAGGTTCAGTACCACTCGGCCTTACTAGAAGCCAAAAATCATCGCCTATTATCTTTACACCATCAATGGTTATTTGCCTGTAAGAAGAGTATGCTTCCTTCACAACGTCTACAGCACAAGAGGCTTCTTCTTTTGTTGCCTCTATTTTTGATTTTAGTGCATAGTATTGCGGAATTGAATTGTAAATCTTGCTCAACTTTTCATTCGATTCTGCCATCATATTCAATACAAGGGCTATAGTCATTGCCCCATCCCTGACTATGTGGTGCGGTACGTGCAAGTAGCCTCCATTATCTTCAAATCCACTTATCGCACCCCCTTTTGACTTTATCGTCCTAGCTATAGTAACGCTACCAACAGGCGTCCAGATGACATCTATTCCTCTAGGCTTTAGGTATTCCTCTACTAGGATTCCACTAGAAACTGCAGTGTATGAAACCTTTGGGTATTCTTTCCACCTTTTAGAGGAGAAGTAAGTTAAAATTGCCCCAGTCCTATCCCCCCACTGCATTGTACCACTATCATCAATAACCATCGCCCTATCGGCGTCTCCATCATGGGCAAACCCAACATCAGCCTTTGAATCTAAGACAAACCTTGATGTCAGCTCTAAATTTTCTACAGTAGGTTCCGGGTTTCTGCCCGGAAAGTATGGGTCTAGGCTACAATTTATAGAGAGGGCCTTAACATTAAGCTTTCTTAGCAACAACGGGGATGTGAGGGCTCCAACGCTGTTTGCGCAATCTATAACAACTCTAAAATTTTTCTTTGATATTAATTCTACATCTACCTGCTGTAAGACGGCATTAACATAGGTTTCTATGAGGTCTCTCCTCTGCATTACTTCATTGTCGTATGACCTTATTGGAAGCTTGGAAGCATGCCCACTAAAGTAATAGTCTTCTATTATGCTTTCTTCTTCATGAGGTATTTCGATGCCATCGCCCGCTATAACCTTTAAGCCATTATATTGGGGTGGATTGTGGCTGGCAGTTACCATAACTCCTCCATCAAATCCAAGGCTTTTAATGGTAAACTGAAGAGCAGGCGTTGGAATTAACCCAGCGTCGTATACCTTTATGCCCTCTGCCATGAGGCCCGAGGCCAAGGCCCTTGAAATCATGTCTCCACCTATCCTCACATCCCTACCAATAAGGATTCTAGAACCTTTCCCAAAGTATGCGCCTATGGCCCTACCCATTTTTAGTGAGAATTCAGGCGTCAGCAACTCACCGACTATGCCCCTAATGCCGTCTGTTCCAAAAAGCCTTGCCAACCTTGACACCGTTTTAGAGATAGGGCAGTTGGCTTTTATTCTTTTTATATAAGGTTTCTTTGTTATAACAAATAGGCCAAAACTATTATTTCATCTCGCTATAATGCTTGCGCTAGGCACCTTTGATCTTATTTATTAATTAGTTTCCATGATTACTTTAAATAGGAAGGCGAAAATGAACATACTCAAGTCTTTAGTAGATTATGGCGTTGATAAGGGAAAGAACAAGAAGATAAAGAGGGTCTTGGCAGGTCAATATGCATACGTCGAGCTAGATGATGGTAATGCAGGCGTATCCTGGGTCTATAAAGAATGGGTAAATCCTATGAGGGAAATAAAGGAGGTACCTAGGGAGGCAGACCTAGCCTCACAACTAATAAACTCTCATGATCCAGTGGAGGTAAGTATTGGAATCGCTACAATAAATGCCCTAAGCGATAAATCTAATGTATTGTATGGAGATCCTTTGGATTACATAACAATTGAAAACAATTCAAAGGTAGCGATAATAGGCTACTTTAAGAATTATATTGATAGGCTGAAGGATAAAGTTAGCTTATACGTTTTCGAATTAAGACCGCAAAGGGAAGGTTTTGTATATCCTTGGTATGAAGAGGAATACATGCTTGACGATATGGACTATATAATAGCTTCTGGGTCGACTATCGCTACGAAGACTATCGATAGGATAGCGGAGCACTCGAAAAATTCTTACCTAATAGTAACGGGGCCGACAACACCTATGGTTTCAGAAGCCTTTCAAGGCATTGCAAATATAATTGGTGGCGTGTCCATTATAGATAAGGAAAGGGTATATGAATTGATATCAATGGGATATGGGTTTAAGCTTAGGTTCTCAAAGAAAATAGTAAAGGTTCTGTAATATTTTGGGCAACTAGAAAGGTATCGATTTGCTTGTTTTACTTAACACCTTCTCTAGGCTAATTATGTTCTTAACGCCTTCTGATAAGGTAGCGCTACGCATTTTTTATATTTGGCAGAGATATATTCCTTGGCTAAATTTTAAAAGCTCACCCTTGTCTATAAATTTAAGGATTAAGATGGAACAGCTTATCATAAAAAAGGGCGAGAGAAAGGTTAGTGAAAAACAACAAAAAATAATACTTGGAGTCTTAGTTATGGGCGTCTTCATGGCCTCCATAGACTCAACTATAGTATTATTGGCATTCCCTGCGATTACACAGGCCCTACACTCAAACTTAGCAACGATTATTTGGGTAATATTGATTTACATGCTAGTTTCAGCGGTTGCAGCAACCCAACTAGGAAGGATAGGGGACATTTTTGGCAGGTCAAGGGTTTTCAACTATGGGATAGCCATTTTTACCATCTTTTCCTTCCTTTGCGGCATTGCACCAAACGCATTCTCCCTAATCGTTTTTAGGGCAGTCCAGGCATTTGGAGGGGCCATGATGTCCTCAAACAGTGGGGCGATAATAGCAGATACATTTGAGCACAGCAAGCTTGGAAGGGCCTATGGTTTTACTAGCATGGGATGGAACATAGGCGCTATGGTAGGTATAATCCTCGGCGGTATAATAACAACATATGTAGGCTATAGGTATATATTTTTTATCAACGTACCGATAGGCGCTGTGATGTTTTTATTAGCTGTCAAGTACATTAACATAAATAGAAGGGTTTATGAAAAGCTTGACTTCCCAGGCCTTATATTGATAGGGGGCCTACTTGCGCTCATCCTATTTTCTGGGGTAACGATTGCTTCTATTGGTATTAATGGCCTTGACCTGGCAATGCTTCTGATAGGGTTTATGCTCATCTACCCGCTTATAGTAATAGAGAAAAGGAACCCAAACCCAATAATTAAGCTGGAGATGTTCAACAACAAAGTATTCAGGAACTCAATCCTTGCACTCTTTTTCCAAGCGTTAGGTTATATCGGCGTTAATTTCATGCTAATTATGTACCTCCAGGGCGTAAGGGGCTTTACTCCTTTCTACGCAGCGGTCCTCCTCCTCCCAGGATATCTAATAAGCTCCGTGTTGGCCCCAATAATGGGGAGGCTTTCAGATAGGTATGGGGCTAGGAGGCTAGCAACCCTAGGTACCTTAGTCATAATAGTTGGCATCCTTGTTTACATGAGACTGGGTGTAAATAGTAGTATAGACCTGGTATTACTCGGCTCTGCAATAACTGGTATAGGGGCATCCATGTTCTGGCCTGCGAATAATAGCGCTATCATGAAAAGCAGCAAGGCTGATAGGTTTGGAACAGCCTCAGGTCTATCAAGGCTTTTTTCTAGCATAGGGATAATGGGAAGCTTCATAATAGTAATTATCGCATCTACCCTTGTCATACCAAGAAAAGTAGCCTTTGAGATATTTGTTGGCACCTCAAAACTCATAGGTGGAGTCTCGTCTTCCTTTGTGCATGGGATGCACTTTTCCTTCATATTCTTAATAGGGATTTTGATTATTGCAGCCTTAACGTCCCTTACTAGGGGTAACGAAAACGAGCCATCAAGTGCGTTAAGCTAGGGCAAAGCTTTCCCAATAGTCTTTAATATCGTGGCTCCCTCTACAAGCATTAGTTACAGGATTCCATACCACTCCTTTCTCAACATAGTCAACTATCTGCCTCAACGCCATCTTTAGCGTTGCATTCCACGATTCATAGCTGTCTCCTGCAATGTGTGGATTAAGCAATACCCTCTCTTTGTAACCTTTAAGAACCTCTATATCTGAAAAAGGCTCATTCTCCATGACGTCTAATGCAAGCTTCACATCACTCCTTTCTTTAAGCAACTTAATTATATCGGATAGCTTTAATATCCTCCCCCTCCCTAGGTTCACTATTATTGATCCTTTCTTTGCTTTTCTCAGCAAATCATATATAATTAGGTTCTCTGTTTCCTTTGTCAGGGGGAGGGTTATGTATATTATGTCGCAACTCGTGAATATCCTTTCTAAGGAAGAGGGTTCTGCCATAAGTAGCACCTCGAGCTCTGGCTTCCTTCTCCTGCTATAATATAGTATTTTCCCTGCACCAAGTTCTCTAAGGTATTTTGATATCAATGCACCTATCCTTCCCATTCCTATGATTGAGGCGCACTTCCCCCTAATCAGGTTTCCTAAGAGGAAGCGAGGATACCTATCCCATAGGCCGTTCCACACATAGTTATAGCCAGTAACGATGTTTTTTGTTAACGCTATTGTCATACCTATTGCATGCTCAGCCACAGAAAAGGCTATGGCCTCTGGTTGGTTAGCTATGCATATTCCTCTCTCCTCTGCATACTCTACATCTATGTGGTCATATCCGCTCGTTGTTGTAACCACAAGCTTTAGCTTGATAGCCTTTTCCATGGTGCTCCTTTCCAGATCATGATTAGAAAGAAGCATAATGTCTGCCTCCTTGATGTTTTCTTCCATCCATTCTTTGCTTGCAATCGCTTCCGGAGGATTTAAGATACGCAGGCCATGCGCTTCAAGGTATAAAGCCTCTTCCCTAAGCCTGACCGTGGATAGAAGTACCTTGCCCACTACGCCTCACCCAGTTCTAATTTTTAGAAAGGATAAAATATCAAGATGCTATACAAAATTCTTAACCTTTGATGAGTATTGTTTAATTGCCTAAAGTGGATCCTATGATGGGGGATGCAATAATGTCAACTATAGCAGTAGACGTAGGGGGTACGTTTACTGACGCCATCTACATAGATGATGAAGGGAAATTGAGGGTAACAAAGGTTCCCACAACCACTTTAAATCCAGCTTTAGGGGTTATAGATTCCATAAAGAAGTCCAAAGGCTTAAATGAGGTAGAAGAGGTGCTCCACGCAACTACTATAGCGACGAATTCAATATTAGGCCAAATAAACTTGGAGCTACCTAGAGTGGCCTTAATAACAACGAAGGGCTTTAGGGATATTATAGAGATAGGGAGGCAGAACAGGCCAAAGCTATACGATGCTTTTTTCACAAAGCCAAGGCCTTTTGTCCCGAGGGAACTAAGGTATGAGGTGAATGAAAGGACTACCTATGAAGGTAAGGTGTTAAAAGGTATAGATGAAGATGAAATCAATGATATTGCTAACGATATGGTCGAAAAGGGCATAGTTTCCATAGCTGTGTCTTTTTTAAACTCTTATGCAAACAACGAAAATGAAAGAAGGACAAAGGAGCTACTCCAGGACCACTTCAGCTTTATAACTATATCAAGCGACGTTTCCCCTGAGCCAAGGGAATATGAAAGGACTTCAACGGCCATAATAAATGCTTTGTTGCAGCCTATAGTGTCATCTTATATATCAAGCCTAACCTCTTCTCTATCAGGGCTTAGAAGCCCTAGGTTCTCAATAATGTCAAGTGCTGGAGGCCTTATCAACCCGGAGGAGGCTATAGAAAGACCAGTGCAGCTCATAGAGTCAGGACCTGCGGCTGGGGCCATAGCTGCCCTTGAACTTTCCAAGCTTCTAGGAATTAAAAACGTTATTGGGTTTGACATGGGTGGAACCACCGCAAAGGCGAGCTCTATTATAAACAATGAGATAGAGATTGTTGACGAGTATGAGGTAGGTGGAGAATCCCACCATGGAAGGATAGCTAAGGGTTCTGGGTATCCGATTAGGTTCCCCTTCATAGACCTAGCAGAGGTC
Source organism: Candidatus Hestiella sp. (assembly GCA_015522625.1). Lineage (GTDB taxonomy): Archaea > Thermoproteota > Thermoprotei_A > Sulfolobales > Acidilobaceae > Caldisphaera. The sequence goes on along the minus strand of WALX01000125.1, from coordinate 2,047 downwards.
TCAGCAGGCGGTGGGACAATAATATGGAGAGATAAGGCAGGGGGGCTCAACGTTGGCCCAATTAGTGTGGGTGCTGAACCAGGACCGGCATCCTATGGAAGGGGAGGAGACAAACCAACTATCACCGACGCGAACCTAGCCATAGGGAGGCTAGGGGGAAACCTAGCTGGCGGGCAAATAAAACTGAGAAAAGGCTTAGCTATAAGTGCTCTGAAGGTCCTAGGGGAGCCTACAGAGGTTTCACTCCAAGCGTTAGAGCTAATAAACCTGGAAATGGCCAGAGCAGTGAGGTTGGTAACTGTTGAAAGGGGACTAGACCCTTCTTTGTTTACAATAATGGCCTTCGGGGGCGCAGGACCAATGCATGCCACATACCTTGCGGAAGAGATAGGAGTAAAAAGCATAGTAATACCGCCTGAACCTGGACTATTTAGTGCTTTAGGCCTTCTGCTAGCTGATTCTAAGTTCGAGGCTAGAAAGGCCTTTCCAAGAGACCTTGAACAAGCGTTCTCTGAGCTGGAAGCCAAGCTAAGGGAAAAGCTAGGAGATATCGATGAATTTCTTAGATATGTTGATGTGAGGTATGAAGGTCAAGGCTATGAGCTAAGGCTTCAGGTCACCTCACTTGATAGGCATGAGATAGAGAAAGAGTTTGAGGAGTTACATAAAAGAACTTATGGATTTACTTTATCTATACCAATAGAGGTGGTCTCGGCCAGGGTATTTGCAATAAAAAAGAGGAAGAAGGTTGGCCTTGGAGAAGCGAGGGAAGATGGAGTTAAAAGCCCTTCAGGGTATAGGGAAGCTATAATAAGGGATCACTGGGAGGAGGTGCCGATATATAGGAGGGAGGGTTACCTAAAGGATTCTCAATTAAAGGTCCAGCGATTATAGAAGAATACTCCTCTACGACAGTTGTACCTGATGGTTGGACAGCCAGCGTTATTTCAATGAGAAGCATAATTATTGAGAGGTGCTAAATGTGGTCTCTTGGGAAATAATCTCTAAGGCATCCTCTTTCATAGCAGAGGAAATGGGTGTTGCCCTAAGGAGGTCCTCCCTTTCTCCAAATATAAAGGAGAGGTCCGACCACAGTTGTGCCATAGCCGACAGCAACGGTAACATCGTTGCGCAAGCCGAGCACATACCTGTTCATTTAGGCTCGCTTAGGGTTGGGGTAAAGCTACTCTTAAAAGAAATAGAAAAAGAGGGAATAGAGCTTAACGAAGGAGACATGATCGTTTCCAATGATCCTTACATAACAGGAACCCATTTAAACGATGTTACGCTCTTATCTCCAATTTATCATGGGGATAATATAATAGGTTATGTTGTAAACAAAGCCCATCACATAGACATAGGAGGGCCTAGCTATGGTAGCATAAACCCATTTGCCACCTCCATATATGAAGAAGGCCTCATAATACCTCCCTTAAAGCTTGTTGAAAAGGGGAATATAAGGAGGGATATACTTAGCATTTTCCTATCAAACGTAAAGGTACCGAGGATTAGCGATGGCGACTTTAAGGCCCAAGTAGCGGCGAACATAGCTGGCATTAGAAGGGTTAAAGAGCTAATATCGAAATATGGCATAAAGGATGTGCTTGACGGCTGGAAAAGTAGCATTGCCCATGCCTTCAAGCTTGCAGTTGATGAAATAAGCAAATGGCCTGAAGGCACGTATTTCTCTGAAGACTACCTTGAAGTTGGCCAGCATGAATTAGTAAAGCTAAAGGGAAAGGTTACGATAGCCAAAAACAAAATACTTGTTGAATTTCCAAATGCCCCAAAGCAGGTAGAGATGCCATTTAACGCAGTGCTGGGGGTTACTTTTTCTGCAGTATCATTCCCAATAAGGTCTGTAATGTGTGGAGAAATACCGGTAAACGAGGGCTTCTACTCTATCATTAACCTAAGGGCGGAAAGTGGCACAATGATAAATCCAGTGCCACCTGCTCCAGTATCTGGCGGGAACCTAGAAACTAGCCAAAGGATAGCAGACCTTATATTCCTCGCACTTTCAAAGGCTATCCCTTCAAGGGTTCCG
>WALX01000124.1 GCA_015522625.1 Candidatus Hestiella sp. | reverse complement strand
GTCTCCTTCTTCAGTTCATTCATATCCTCCCTAAGCTTATTTGTCTCCATCCTCAAGTTATTCGTCTCTTCTCTCAGCAGGTTTGTCTCCTTCTTCAGTTCATTCATATCCTCCCTAAGCTTGACAAGTTCTTCAAAGTGCTTGTCCATTCTTTCCTCAAGTTCGTTCATTTTCTTCAATATTTCGCTTAGACCCAAATAACCAGCTACGGCGTATCTGAATTCCTCATCTTCTTTTAGCAGCCTTAGCATATCCTTCTTTATATTGTTTATCAATTCCTTTCTACACCATAATAACATGTGTCTACGAAAGTAAATTAATGTTTATGCATATATGGAAACTCTATTAAGAAACAAACATCGGTGACGTTAGGGCTTCTTATGATAAAAACCTAGTCAATATAAAGGACTATTCATTGCTTGGCATTGCTTGATCGTATTCTAGTTTCTTGAGCTGTTAGGGATAATTCGCTAGGCAAAGGTTTTAGGTTATTTTGACTATATAGCTAGTGAGGATAATAGCTCCAGTTCCAATGACGATATGATAATCGTTAGGAGTGGGAGGCTATACTTGAATCGTAAGGCAGGCTTAGTAGTGCCTGTCAATATAGCTCTTGATGAGCTACCGATAGAGATGAGGTGGTTAAAAGGGAAACCCATGCCCAAAATATTCACGGAAACCCAAGCAGCTAGAATAACCAAGCTAATGCACATGGGCAATCGCTAGCATTAAACCTTATTTCCCTAAGATCTGTTATAGTGTTAGTCGGGATGAGCTGAAGCAAACCAGGAGAGGTAGTGCCTGTGATCGGAGCTCTCGTTGCGACCCCTAGGTGGTAGCGTCTTGGCATCAGAAAAAATCAGATTGAGCGGTAAGGAAGTCTATGAGTTGTTGTCGAATGTTATTTCAGTAAGTTCTGATGATTTTGCTCCCTTGTTTGCAAAAAAGTTGAATGCAGGTCCTTTTTCAGTATTGGTTTCGATTATATTAACGCAAAACACTACGGAGAGGAACGCATTAAAGGCTTTCAAGAACCTCTTTGGGGCAACAAAACTAAACCCACAACAGGTACTATCCCTTAGGGTCGAGGAGCTTTCAAAAATGATCAGGGTTGCTGGTTTGTCTATGCAGAAGGCAAGTGCAATACTCAGATTGTCAAGTTATGTTATAGAAAAAGGTGAGGAGCACCTGCTAAGCGAAGACCCAGCGAAGCTTCGAGACAAGCTGATATCAATACCCGGCATAGGTGAAAAGACGGCGGATGTCTTTTTATCTCTATATAGAAAATACCCGGTTTTCCCAGTGGATACCCACATAAGAAGGATCTCAATCCGCTGGGGGCTTGTCGACAAGAAATCTAGTTATAAGGAAATTTCTAGTGCTTTGATTAACTTTTTCGATCCTTCCATTTCAGATAAGGCCCACAGATTGATGATAGCCTTTGGAAGGACCTATTGCAGGTCGAAAGACCCAAGGTGTTGGGAATGCCCGTTAAGAAAGGTATGCCCGCATGCCCAAACATAGTAGCTTCTTCCTTGCCCTCAAAAGAATTCTGGGCTTATGAAGAATTATACGATACTGTTTTTGAGGCTGATGAAGAGGCAGCGGTTGTTAGGTCAAAATATAAGGGGGTATTTCTTGTCTATACTAAAAAAACAGGGGCAGTTCTTAATAACTTCTTCCGCTACCAGCATGCATTTTTAGGTAAGGTTCTACCAGTAAAGATCTGTGACCTAGATATAAGGGATTTGATAAGAAAGTCTATTGAACTCTTATCTGTAAAGGAAGTTAGGCTTATGCTTCATATAAGGGAACCGCTAAAGGGCAAGGTACATGAAGATTATATTTTGTTTCTCATTGCCAGTGAGGGTCTCAGGTTGGGCAAGAGGTCAAAATTTATATTTGCTATAGAGAGCATAGGAAACATTTTTTTGTCGTCATTCGGTATTACCCGGAAGTGCGGTCCACATTGCTATATGCTTGTTTAGGCTAGGAAAAACTTTCAAGGATCCTCTGAAATACTTTCATACCTGAGAGTGAGGTTAGTTAATAAAGTGACCGGAAGTATTATTTGTGATATTGTGCTAGGAGAAAAGGGGTATGACTATGGGAAGAATATTCAGCAATAGAAGCGTTTTTAACGAAACATACGTACCACCCACACTTCTCGTAAGAGACTCAGAGGCTAACATATTGATAAAGAGGTACTTGGCAAGACTCAGTGAGGGCTATGGATCGACAGATGTGAGCCTTATTTATGGCTCTATAGGCAAGGTGGGTATAGGAAAGACAACCTTGGCCAGGTATGTATCAAATGTCATGAAAAGGAAAAGCGAGGCCGAGGGAATTTCCTTTAAACCAGTTTATATTAATGTTTATGGTGCCCCAAGCCTTCATCAGATACTCTCTAGGATTGTTTCAGAGCTTAACATAAACATACCTGTAAGGGGGAACGCAGCGATAGAGGTCCTGAAAGCCATATCAGATTACCTGTATATAAGAGATACTTACACTTTAGTTGTGTTGGATGAATTTCAGTCCCTTTTCTTCTCTTCTGACTTGACCAAGGATGACCTATACTTACTTTTGAGGGTCTATGAAGAAATACCTCCCAAGGATAATATAAATAGGTTGAATTTTCTTTTGGTCTCGCAAGACTTCAGGGTCTTGAGCTATATGAAGGAGGAAATACCACAAGTAGAATCACAGATAGGGCTGAGGCTACACCTGAAGCCATACTCGAGCGATGATTTAAGGATTATAGTGGAGCAGAGGGCTATGGAGGGCCTTTATGATACATCGTATGATCAAGGCATTATAGATATGATATCAGATTATTTTGGCTACTCGGAAACCAAGGGTGGGGATGGAAGCGCCAGGAAGGCGATACTAACCCTTGCCATGGCTGCTGAGATAGCAGAGGCCGAGGGCGCAATGAGAATAGAGGAAAGGCATATAAGAGAGGCTTTGAGCACAAGTGCAACCCTAAATATACCAATGGATGTGATAAGGGAGTTGAACCTTCATGAGCTAATGATACTGCAGTCCGTTTCTAGCCTCATAATTCAAAAGGGTGGTTGGCTTACAAGTGGGGAAGTGGAGAATTATTATGCTGGAATCTCAAACATGTTTGGCCAGGAACCGAGAAAGCACACCCAGTTTTACGAGTATTTGAAAAGACTAAGCAATATTGGGCTCGTAGAAGCTAAGATATCGGGAAAAGGGGTTAGGGGGAAGACAACCTTAGTGAGGCTACCCTTAGATATACCAGCTGATAAACTAAAGGAGGTTGTAGAATTTATATTAAGGAGCGAGGCCTCTGGAATAGGTGAAAGGGAAAGTAATTGGATATAGAGAAAGTTCTGGCAGGTAAGGCAAAGGTTAGAATACTAAGGATGCTTATGAAAGAAGGACAGGCTAATATATCAAGGATTGTAAAGGCTACTGGTCTACATCATGATGTTGTTGTAAAGAATATGGATGAGTTAAAGGATCTTGGTATTGTTGATGAGAAAAGGTACGGAAGGCTAAGGATTTATATGGTAGATTTAAGGAATCCAAAGATAAGCGGCCTGTATGAAATACTAAGAGAACTAGAAAAGCTTTAGCGTTTTACCATCGTTTGATAGGGAATCTTTCTTGCGGATGTAGACCAAATAGGGTATGGGTAAGGAGTAATTCTCGATTCTTCTTAGTGTTTCTGAAATTATGCACACCTTTGGATATGTGGATGTTTAACATATATACTCTCTCACAGAATTCTACGTAAGGGTTAGAACATGGTGCATATGATAGATGTTACAGAGAAGCCAGTGGTTTATAGGGAAGCTATCGCAAGTGGAGAGATAAAGCTAAAAAAAGAGACTATTAAAAGGATAGTTAATCATGAGGTCGAGAAGGGCGATGCAGCTTCCGTGGCCTCTGTTGCAGCCATAATGGTAGCTAAGGATGCTTCTAAAATCATACCGCTTGCACATCCATTACCAATAACTGGCGTAGACGTTGATATCTCTTATAAGGAGGAAAGCGTAAAGGTTTTGGTTAAAGTAAAGACGAAGGCAGAAACGGGGGTGGAGATGGATGCCTTGGCTGGTGTCATGGCAGCACTACTTTCTATATGGGACATGGTAAAGGCTTACGAAAAAGACGAAAAAGGCCAATATCCAGAAACCAAGATTTTTAATGTGAAGGTTGAGAGCAAAATTAAGGAAGCGTAAACTAAAATTATTTACCGATGTATATAAAATTTCGCTATCCTATATTTGAATGGGTAGGTTGACTTGAAGGCCCAAGATGCGCTAAGGAAGGCCTTTCTTAAGTTTGATGCATGGATAGACCCTTATTCTTTAATGGAGCTTGAACCTTTTGTTACAGGTTCTGTAAACTCTAGGGCTTTTAGAGAAAGAAACTATGAGTCCCTAATCTCAAACTTAGTAAGAATACTAAGAAACCAGGAAATCGAAGATGCCGACACAAAAGCTAGGAAAATAGCTGAATATGTCGTATTTATATGTAGGAAAGGGTGTGATTAAGTGGATCCCAAGTCCGTATTAAGGCTGATATCAAATAGCAGCCCACTTATAATACATCATTGGGATTGCGATGGCATAGTATCTGCGGTGACAATTGCTTCATATATAGGTCACAAGGTTTCGTTTGAATCTCCCCCATTTAAATACGTTATAGATGATGATTATTTAGAAGTGTTGGAATACAAGCTTGAGGATCACGATGTTATAGTAGTTGTCGATCTTAACCTATCTCCTAAGTATCTGGTTTTACTCAGCTATAGGCTAGGCAGACCTGTGGTCTCAATAGACCACCATACAACTAAAGAAATACCAAGGCATCCCTCGATCCTCTATTATAACCCAGCTAGGAATGGAGACCCTCAAGGTATTTGGCCGAGTGCAGCCCATGTTATAGCAACTTTAACAGGCTTCTATGATCCTCTTTTGATAGCTTCTAGCATAGTGGGCGATTTGGATAGCAATGCTAAAAGCAACAGGGTGTATATAAAGTACATGAATGAGATAGGTTTAGATCCTATTGCGGATTTCAGCTTGCCTAAGGATTGCTCGATGCAGATATGGGGGGCAGAGGCCATGGGAAAGATCGATATAATAAAGAACCTGCCGAGCTCCCTGCTTTATGGAGGTTTAGATCCTTGCTATGCCATTCTAAACGATCCGATTTTGGGCAATCTTAGGTACGAGGCAGAAGAAGAGCTAAAACGCTTAGTAAACAAGGCAGAGGACACGCTTGAAGCAGTGGGAAGGAACTTTTATGCAACTAAGCTTGATGGCAACGCAAGGCTAGTTAGTAAGGTAACAAGGAGGGTTTCATCGAATCATCCAAATGATATTATAATGATTGGCTACCTTGCAAGGAGCGTAAACAGGGCATCGATATACATAAGGACAAGGAGAAGCGATGCAAACCTAATGGATCTTTTGAAAAGTGTAAATAACTTGGGCTATAAGGCTGGTGGAAAGTTTCAAGAAGGCAACAATGTGTTGGCTATAGATGTTGAACCCGAAAAGCTTGATGGGGCTTTTAATGATATAATGAGTATTGTTAGAAAGACCGAGCTTTTTCATGCAACAAACGCCTAAGGAAACATTAACCAGCATTGTTTCGGATGTTCCGAGTTTTTAGTAAAATGTATTAAAAGCTTTTATTACCTCAGGTCTTTAATTACTGCAAATGCCAGCCTAAAGAAGTCAAGGGGGTATTTTTTCAAGAAATCCCTTACAAGTGCTGTTGATGCATCTGATTCAAAGGCCTTTCGAATTAAGTCGAAGTGTAGGTCATAATCTATTTTGCCGTTAATTTGCTTGATTACACCATGCTTTCCCGCTACCTCAATTATTTCATCTACAATTTCTGGCTTTCTTTGCATAAGGAGAGAGATGCTCTTAGACTTGTGCAATAGTCCAAAAGTGAAGTTTAACGCGGCCTCTAGCGATTCTATAACGTTATAACCCTTCAGGATAAGCTTATGCATAAGATACGCGGAGAGGGAGTTTGGATAAAGGCCACCGCCAGTAAGTGGCTTGGTTAAGCCTATTGCGTCCCCTATACCTATAATTTTACCCGTTCTTAGCTTAGCATCATCAACCCCAGAAATTATTATACCGCCATAAGTCTTGCATTCCTTGCTCTTTATGCCAAAATACTCTCTAGCATTTCTTTGCGCGTCCTTTAGTTTTCTCATTTTTTCAGCGCCTGTACCCACAATTATTTTCTCCCCTAAGGGTACAAACCAGGAAAAGAAATTGTTTGAGGTAACAGGATCAAACTTAACCTCGAAGTATTCTTCGTTACTTTCTATACAGAATTCTTGGTTTATCCCGTAGATGCGCCTTCCATGAAAGCCTATTCCAACAGATTTGTGCAGGTACCCATTAATACCATCAGCTAGTATTATTACATCATAATCGCTTAAAGCTGAAAGATCTTTTATCCTTTTATTGAAAAAGACCCTCCCCCCTCTATCCCTTAAGTCATTTAGAAGGTCCACTTCAAGTCTCACCCTGTCAAGCTTTATTATTGGCTTTGATGTGATTAAAGGAATCCCTTTTTTAATTCCTAATAGCTTTACTCCCTTAAACTCCTTGATTATACTTTTCCTAGATATCTGCCCTATAAGGTTTGTGGTTGCCGTCGAAACTATACCGGTGCAGTGCTCTGGCACTCCTACCCTGTCATGCTCTTCGTACAGATCGACTTCTATATTGCTCTTTAAAAGGTACTTTGAGAATATCAGGCCTGAAAATCCCGCACCTATCACGGCAACCTTCAATATTGCTAACCTTCTTATGCAATCCTATATATGGGAGATGAAAGCTAGGTCAAAAGTTTTATGGAGCTTCAGTATTTGTAGGCTGTTTTGATTCTAACGATACTTTTGAAGCATAAACACATCATGGAAATATTTTGTATGATGAACATTGTCCTCGACCTATGAGGTGCGGATTCACCAGGCTTCACTTTTATTGAGAATCAATCCTCCTCCGTATTATCCCTCCCCACGGTGCTTTTAATTAGCTTTCAATACTTCTAGCTCCTCTGAGGAATGCCTATATGCATTGAGGCCGGCTATGGTTTAGCTTAAAATTAAAGCTACTAGCTATGGTGATGGAAGATAAATTAAATATGACCGGATTTTTGAGGTTGTTAAGGTATATATAGCATTATCTCTAGGCTATTGTAAACCGGGGAGTTAACAAAGTTTTGGATCAAAGGCAGCAGGCAGAAGTTGTTGAGATTTGATATCACTTTGAGCTTAAACCCTTTTACTACTTTTGTATGAAGTCCTGAAAATTATTGGATTTAATTAAAAAATTAGTAAATAAATTTTTGTTTTTTGCTTAAAATTTATATATTTATTCCTATGATAAGGTGGAAAGTGAAATGAAAGGTGATTGTTACGAACTCGATGGCATATACATGGATATTTTGGACGCTCGGCGATGCGATAAGCACTATCTTCGGGGCTTACTTGGTAAGGAAGTACAGGAATACCTATGGACTGCCAGCTCTAATAGTTATGTATTCTATCTATTCTGTAGGGGCGAACATACTGGCATCAAGAATAACGATTTATAGCATAGTTATACCATTTATAGTTTCTGGAGGAACCATAATTTTTCCGTTTGTAAGCCAGCTTGAAGATATGATAAACGAGGTGTATGGAAGAAAAAGGGCCTATAGTGCAATTGGCGTGGCTTTAGTAGCGAACATTCTAATGGCAACTTTTATATTAGCCGATGCCGTACTTCCAGTACCTTCATGGGAAGAAAAGGCAAACACGTATTGGATCCACTTCATGGTTGCTGCGCCGAGGATAATGTTTGCATCTTATGTTGCATTTGTTGTTGATGAATTTTGGAATGCAACAATTTTTGCGAAGCTCAAAAGAATGTCTTATAGAACAGAAGAGGATTGGAAATCAAACAAGAAGATAATAGCACTTGTCTTAACTAGGGTAGCTACTGCCGACACTTCAACAATGTTTATTGACAGCATGATTTTCTATCCAATAGCATTCATGGGGGTCTTGCCCTATGGTATTGTGTTAAACATGGTATGGATGGGGGCGTTGATGAAGGTAGTCCTAGCGATATTCAATTCCCCTTGGTATATTGTATACAGGATGCTGATAAAAAACGTTAAGCGTGACTTTTAAAACAAAGCATTCTTTGTCCGTTAGTTTTGTGGACAATGTGGCTAAAAATAGGAAGTTGTTAAGGTATGATAGCAAGGCAAGTGGCCTATAACTGTGTGACCTAAAGGTGAAAACTATAATGTAATTTTCAACTTTTTCGAAGTTCTTTATTTTAGCTTTATATGCGGCGGCCGGGATTTGAACCCGGGACCTCTGGCTTGGGGGGCCAGCGTCCTAATCCAGGCTAGACCACCGCCGCATCCCAGAGGGTTTTGTTAAAAGACTGCATATAATATGCTTAACGCATCTTTTATATTAGCAAATACATATAAGCCCTGCTGTTAATAAAGTAGTGGGTGAATAGGGGAAATGGAGAAAGAAAAGGGTAAGGAGAGGAAAAGGTTACTAGAAGATGAAGATGAGTGGAACATGGTATGGAAGGATACACCCTTCCACGGAACACCGGGGGGATAGCGCTTAAAATAGAGGAACCCCTACATCTTAATAGGGTAGCAGTTGTGCCAAGAAACAGAAAGAAGAGGATCTCGCTGATAGTGTTTGCAGTAGTTCTTGTTGTGGTCTTCCTAATTCCAGTAATAGGCCTGATATTTCGCTAATAGGCTACTTAGACCTAGAGCGCCTTTTTTTCTTTGTTGCATATTTACTTAGTTCTGTGTTCTTTATCTCCTTTCTCTTGTTTACTTCTTTGTTTGCCACAGAAATTATCTCCTTAACCCTGCTTCCTGCAAGGTATCTTAGCTGATCCTCTGTAAAAGAGTAATAGTTTGATAGCTTGGATACCCTATCGATATCGCCATACTTCACCATTAGAAAGAGGTATGGTAGTACCTCAGACTTCACAATCCTTTTTGATGCATGGGTTCTTTTTGCTATGATTCTAGCTACACCTTCTCTGTTTTCCCTTACTGATCTAAGCTGAGCCATTTCTTTTATCCTGGCTGGGTATGAAAACCTGTTTCTCAGTACTTGACCATTCTTTCTTGCAAAGGAAACCCCTGGGCCTATGAGGTCGAATACGTAGGGGAGTAGAAACCAGTTGCCAGACTTTGCCCTTTTCAAAAAGATCGAAGCCCTTGCTAAAGAATCCCAGGCTCTAAAAACATCTTCCGGATCCTCGTATTTTGCAGGTATGTTGTCGTTGATCCATGCCATAAGCTTTTCATAATCTTCCTCTGAAGTGTTTACAGCTTTCCTTGCCTGCCAGAACTCTCTTGCATAGAATACATTATTGAGCGTTCTCCAGAGGTCTATGCTTTTCTCCCTTGGCTTAACAACAAGGGAAACTATGTTAAAGGTTACCCTTCCATACCCTTCAGCTACTGCTTCTAGGTCATTTATTGCACCCCTTACATCTCCTAAGCTTTTTTCAGCTATGAACTTTAGCGCTTCTCTATCACACTGTATCTTTTCTTTGTTGCATATGTTCTGCAATACAGCAATTATTTGGTTAGTCGTGAGATGTTTGAACTGAACCATAGTTACGTACTCCCTTAATGGCCTTAAAGAATCCTTCCAAGGATCGTTTGCTGTTAGTATTATAGGGTTTATCGAATTTGGTATGATTTTCATTAGTTCTTCGATCCCGCCAGCATCACTCCTAGGGCTCAATCCATCCACTTCATCCATTAGTATTACCATCATTTTCTTAAAGAGGGGTCTCTTCTGGGAGGCAACAGCAACCGTTCTTTTGATGTCCTGGGTTCTTCTATAATCGCTTGCATTAAGCTCCAATAGTTCTAGGTTGTATTCAGCTGCGATGGATTCAACTAGGCTTGTCTTCCCAACGCCAGGGGGGCCATAGAGGAGCAAGGCCTTTTTTGTGAGTCTCTTACCTTCTAGCCATGAGTGTATCCACGTTAATACGGTACTCTTTGCCTCTTCTTGATTTACGACATCATCGACCTTCTTGGGTCTATACTTTATTACCCATGGCATCTTATTGCCAGCCAAATTACACACCAACCTTCCTGCCAATCATTGAAAGCCAGGCGAAGAAGGCACTAAGCTGTATGTCCTCATCACCCCCTTGCAATATTCTGTAGTGAATTTCTCCTAGGTAGTCAGCTATCAAGACCCTTATCTCGTCGCTGATCTTTATATCGGATCCCATGAGCTCCCTGTGTATTTGCTTTACTACATCTTCCCCGCTTAGGCCATATTCTATCATGACTTTCCTTAGGATTTCTCTTGCCTCGATAAAGTTCCCTTTCAGCGAGGCCTCTATCATATCTTTAACATCCTTCGGCCTAGCCATTCCAACTACCCTAAAAACAACTTCTGCATTTATCTTTCCTAGGTATGCCGATGCTTGTAGAACATTTATGGCCTTTCTCATATCACCTTCAGAAACTTCATATATTATATCGAGGGCCTCTTCATCATATTCTACGTTTTCGTTTTCTGCAATGAATTTTAACCTATTTATTATATCTTCCCTCCTTATTGTTGTGAACCTGAAGAATGCACACCTACTTTGTATCGGGTCGATAATTTTCGATGGATAGTTGGCTGTAAGTATAAACCTTGTAGATCCGCTATGCAGTTCCATAAGCCTCCTCAAAGCATGCTGGGCATCGCTGGTCATGTTATCGGCCTCGTCTAGTAGTATTATTTTGAACTGTATTCCTGGTGGCGTCCTGCTCCTTGCAAACTCCTTGACCTTATCCCTTATTGTGTCTATCTTTCTCTCGTCACTAGCATTAAGCTCAAGCATGAATTGCATGTAAGCGTCTCCATACAGGTCATGCGCAAGGGCGTGCGCAGCTGTCGTTTTTCCAGTTCCTGGCGATCCGGCAAAAAGGAGGTGTGGCATGTTCTTTTCCTCAGCAAACCTAGTTAACCTGTTTATTATATCCTGTTGATCTATCATCTCTTTTAGTGACCTAGGCCTGTACTTTTCTGCCCATAAAAGCTCGGCTTCAAAACTCATTCTTTCACCTAAATTATTAATGGATAGAGGAAAATATAAGTAGTGCTGTTAGCTATAATCTCTAGAAATTGCATTGCGTAGGAGGTTGAATTCATTGGTGAAGGTTCACGACCTTTCAGTGGCAATAAGTCCAGGAATGTTTGTGTGGCCGGGTGACCCAATGGTTTTAATAAAAGACATAGCTACCTATGAGAGAGAAGGATACAAGGTAGAGCTCTATAGCTCAACCACACATACAGGAACTCACATAGATGCACCAGCCCATATGCTTAAGGGGGGCAGGACTATAGATGAAATGGACC
>WALX01000123.1 GCA_015522625.1 Candidatus Hestiella sp. | reverse complement strand
TGTGAGGGGAGGAGATACCCTATTGATGAGATCAGGTCTAAGCTGGGTAAGCTAGATGTTTATGAATACGAGGAGCTCCTAGAGAGCCCTAAGAAGACCTATGCCTGGCCCGAGCTTGACGAAAGAGTGGTTGCAGGAATGTTCTTCACTTCTGGAACCACCGGAAGACCTAAAGGAGTGTACCATACACATAGACAGATGCTTCTGTCCTCCCTTCAGATCCTCATAGCTCTTATGGAATATCCCTCTAGAGTCTCAAATAGGGATACAACCCTGATGTTAACTCCATTCTTCCATATATTCGGCTGGACGAGTCCATATTATAATATACTTGTAGGCAATAAAGTAGTCCTTCCTGGCAGGTACAAGTGGGATCATATTGCCCTCCTGGTAAGAGACCTCATACCTGAGACCAAAAAGGTAGGGGGAAGAGTCATAGCTATGGGAGTACCAACAATGCTCTACTCAATAATTCAGGAAGCCAAGAAGGCTGGTGTGAAGGACCTCTCTGGTTTCGTCTTTGGATATGGTGGCGAGGCACTCCCAATATCAGTATATGAGGAAGCTAAATCAATGAATATAGACATAATCACAGGCTATGGTCCCTCTGAGACGTTAACGGCCATAACCAGGATAATATATATACCAAGGCTTTGGATGGAAATGGGTCTAGATGATAATACACTCAGGGATCATTTCGTTAAAAACAACTCGTTAGGTGTACCCATACCGTTGAACCTGATAAAGGCCGTAGATGATAAGGGCGATGAGGTGCCTCAGGACGGTAAGACGCCAGGAAAGATCCTTCTTTATGCTCCATCAATAACAAGGGAATATTATAAGGATTCGGAGAAGACTGAAAGAGCCTGGCGCTATGGATACTTCGACGTTGACGATATAGTTACTATAGATCCCTATGGATGTGTGATGTTTATTGATAGGGAGAAGGATGCGATAAAGAGCGGAGGGGAGTGGATACCATCTTCTAGGCTTGAAGGCTTCATCTCGAGACATCCTGCTATAGCTGAGGTTGCCGTTGTAGCTGCCCCCCATGAGAAGTGGGTTGAGAGACCCGTAGCCATAGCAGTCCCACGTTCTGAATATAAAGATAAGGTTACAGAGAATGAGGTTAAGGAATTCCTATTGAAGGAGTTTGTTGAGAAAGGCCTTATGCCAAAGTGGTGGATTCCTGACAGAGTGATATTTGTCAACGAGCTTCCAAAGACCAGCACAGAAAAGATTAACAAGAGAGCAATCAGGGAGAGACTAGAGGAGTATCTAAGTCCGAGTTGATTGCTCCCTTGCCCAGAGGATCATCGAGAAGCAGACCCTCAAGAACCCATAGAACCTTCCCATAAGCCTCTGTTATTTTTAGTTTGAAAGATTGAGATAAAAGTCAACTCTACACCCCGTTATATTTTATCCCTGATCATCACTTCTTGTTCTCATTATCTTTAGTCTGCCCATTATTAGCCAGTACCCTACCTATACCGTTTCCCATCCTAGGCTGTGTAGGTCTCACTGAGATGGGTTGTGTCTCAGCCCTGTGCTTCATCATGGCTACAAATCACGTGGGAGTCATGGGCACCCTTTGGGGCAAATGGCACGTGCCCTGCATCTCCGTTATTTTTTGAGGAGCTTGGAGCATAGCTCCCATCGCCCATCTATCATATAAACTAATATAGATTTCTGTTTCATACCCTGTAAGCTATTAGTAACATATCAAACTCATGCCTTCTAGCCATATCTCTATGGGCTTCTTTAATCCTTTCCTATCTTCCTTAAGGCCGCTAGCAATGTCCCTTTAGGCTCTAATCTGTTTCTAAGGTTCTTGCCATCAACAGACTTTTCTATCTCAAACGTGCTATAGACCTCTAGATTCATTAATTCATATTAGCGATCTAAGAAAATAGCTTTATAACATGGTGCCTCGCATAAACTACTGGTCTATGAGGTGGGTTAAAAGCGGTGAGCAAAGCGATGATCGATTCTAGGCTTCTGAGACCTAAAAACAACGAGGTACACTTATTCCAACTATATAGCATTTAACCAGACAACTACCATAAATAAAGGCCTCCCAGTTTGCAAGATAGGTAAGTTATCATGAAAATGAAAGCATCGAGCCTATTCTTTCGCCCTTAACAATAAGCCTATAGAGCAGCTCAGGCTCCTGTCCATTAATGTAAAAAATCCTTATCCTATTCCTCCTAAGCAATTCTAGACCGAGATGGTCTAATAGTTCATACTCACCTGCTAATTGCTTCATACCTTTTATTATCTCCTCCATTTCATCATATGTAACCTTTTCTATAGGATTCAACCTTCCGATCTCCTCCTTTTTCCTATAGATACCATCAATTCCATTAAGCATATTCACTATAACCTTCGAGCCCAGCGCTTCCGCCAGGAGTATGGATACAGCATTTGTACTGTGACCTGGCTGAAGACCACCCAAAACAGGTACATGACTATCCAAAAAGACTTCTAGTGCTTCCTCTAAGCTTTTCGGAACCTTCGGGGTTGCATGTGGGGATAAAAACATTGATAATAGCAAAGCATTAAGCCTTGCTGACTCGATTCCCATTATATCCAACATGGCTTCTGGAACGCCAAAGCCTCTAAGCGTTGCTATGTATTCCCTCGCTAGACTACCTCCTCCGACTACAATACCAATCTTGTATCCAGCACCTAGAACCCTTATTATGCTGTCCCTTAACCTTTCAATATAATCTTTTCTTGGCGGAAATATGAGGCTACCACTTACCTTTATCACAAGCCTTTCTTCCATTTCTCCTCATTATTATAAATCATTGCAAGAAATTTAAGCTTCACCATTAATATAAAAAAGTAAACCGCGCTCATAGGACTTTTATATATCGGCTCTGTGCTTAGGATGATACCTCTTTATAGTCTCTTCCTTGATATTGGTAAGCTCCTCCTCCGGAAGCTCAGCAAAAAGCTCCCATGCAATGTCTAACGTTGTCTCAACATCCCTGTTTTCCCTTATCCCCTGCTTAAGGAATTTCTTCTCAAAAAGGTCAGCGAATCTCAGGAATTTCCTATCATTTACATTAAGGCTTTCCTCCCCAATAACCGCAGCCAGGCTTCTCAGTTCAACCCCCCTGCTATAGGCCGCATAGAGCTGATCACTGACCTGAGAGTGGTCTTCCCTGGTCTTCCCCTTACCAATACCCTCCTTCATTAGCCTTGAGAGGCTCATCAAAACATTTATCGGAGGGTAAATTCCCTTGTTATATAAATCCCTACTCAGGACTATCTGCCCCTCTGTTATGTATCCTGTTAGATCTGGAATTGGGTGTGTGATGTCATCGTTAGGCATTGTGAGTATAGGTATCTGTGTTATGCTCCCTTCCTTTCCATGAACCCTACCGGCCCTCTCATATATACTTGCAAGGTCGCTGTACATGTATCCAGGATATCCTTGCCTCCCTGGCACCTCCTCCCTAGCAGAGCTTATTTCCCTTAAAGCCTCGGCATAGTTCGTCATATCTGTAAGTATAACAAGTATGTGCATCCCAACCTCATATGCAAGGTATTCTGCTAAGGTCAATGCCACTCTTGGAGTTACCAATCTTATCATAGCAGGCTCATCTGCTAGGTTGACGAACATCGCCACCCTATTCAACGCGCCAGTTTCCTCGAAGAACTTTTTAAAGAAGATGTAATCATCGTATTTTATTCCAATGGCAGCAAATATGACAGCAAACTCCTCGTTTTGTCCCTTTACAGAGGCTTGCCTGGCTATTTGCACCGCTAGCCTGTTATGTGGTAGGCCACTACCGCTAAATATGGGCAATTTCTGCCCTCTAACCAAGGTGTTCATGCCGTCAATAGCACTAATGCCGGTTTGTATAAAATCTTCTGGGTATGCCCTGATGGCTGGGTTTATTGGAGACCCATTTATATCATACTTCTCCCCAGCCACTATTTCTGGACCGCCGTCTATTAATTCCCCAAGCCCATTAAATATCCTGCCCAGCATATCCTCAGACACGGGCAACTCCAGTGCCCTGCCTAAAAACCTGACCTTTGTACCAGTTGTTGTTATACCTGTAGTCCCCTCGAAAACCTGAACGACGGCAATGTTATTTGAAATGTCCAACACCCTGCCCCTTCTTCTCGACCCATCTGAAAGCTCTACCTCTACTATTTCATCATAAGAAACCTTCCTAACTCCTTCCACAATCAAAAGAGGGCCTCTTATTTCGGCTATCCTTGAATACTCTCTTATACCATATAGCGAACTCATACCCAGACACCCACTAAGCGCTACTAATTGCCTTAAGTGCCTCCTTTTTGAGCTTGTATATCATCTCTAGTTTTTCGTTCGGTACTGAAAACCTCGCCTTTACTATATCTACATAGAGTCTTCCCAACAGCTCCTTTATCCTTGAAGCTGGAGTGCCACCTTCCACCTTTTTCGTGGCATCTCTATAGTAGTCTATTATTAACTTCATCAGCTCAAACTGCTTTTTAGGCGTAGAAAAGGCATCAACTGGATCAAAGGCATTTTGCTTCAAAAAGCCATCCTTTATCATCCTTGCGACGTCCAAGATAAGCTTATCTTTCTCGTCAAGGCTCTCAACCCCTATGAGCCTAACAATCTCCTGAAGCTCGTTCTCTCTAACCAATATACCCATAATCTCCTCCCTGTAGGCCTTCCATTCGGGGTCAACGTTTTTAGACCACCAATCTGAAACAGTATCAATATATGCACTATAGCTAGATATCCAGTTTATGGCCGGGTAGTGCCTCCTGTAGGCTAGGGAAGTATCTAAAGCCCAGAAGACTCTTGCAAACCTCCTTGTATGAGTGGTGACAGGTTCTGTAAAGTCTCCACCAGGCGGACTTACCGCTCCGACTAGCGTTACGCTCCCTACCCTTTCAGGTGATCCATAGGCCTTAACCCTACCTGCTCTCTCATAGAATTCTGCAAGCCTTGAAGCCAAGTAACTTGGATAGCCCTCCTCAGCCGGCATCTCCTCTAGCCTACCAGCTATTTCCCTCAACGCCTCAGCCCACCTGCTCGTCGAGTCAGCTACAAGCAAGACGTCATAACCCATATCCCTATAATACTCTGCGATGGTTACACCAACGTAGATGCTCGCTTCCCTGGCGGCAACAGGCATGTTACTTGTATTAGCTATCAATACCGTCCTTTCCATCAGTGGCTTCCCGCTCCAAGGATCCTTATAAGTAGGGAACCTTTCTAATACTTCAGTCATCTCATTCCCCCTTTCCCCACATCCTATGTATATGATCACGTTCGCTGAAGACCATTGTGCAAGCCCGTGCAACGTTACAGTCTTTCCAGTGCCAAATCCCCCAGGTATCATCCCGGTACCGCCCTTAGCCATAGGGAAGAGGGTATCAATTATCCTTATACCTGTAATTAATGGTTCCGAAGGTTCTAACTTCAACCTGTAAGGCCTTGGAGTCCTAACGGGCCACCTTTGCATCATATAAACTTCCTTTACTTCACCGTTAACCTTTATTTCAGCAATTGGGTCCACTATACTATAGCTACCTTCCGGTGCAATCCAGGATACCTTCCCCTGTATGCCTGGAGGGAGTAACACCCTGTGCATTATCAGCCCTGTTTCTTGAACAATGCCTATCACGTCCCCGCTGGAAACGCTATCACCTGTATTTAATGCAGAGGGTGTGAAATACCATTTCTTGTCTCTCGATAGAGGGCTTACGTCTATTCCTCTTTCAACAAATATGCTCCTCCTTGACCCTATTTTGTTCAAATAGTCTATAATAGAGGATAAGGGCCTCTGTACCCCATCATATATGTTGCCTAGGAGGCCTGGGCCAAGCTCAACGCTTAGAGGCGATCCCGTACCCTCGACAGGGTCTCCTGGCTTAAGGCCTGTGGTAGACTCATATACTTGAAGATATGCCATATCGCCTTTTATCCTAGTGACCTCGCCTATTAGTCTCTCTTCGCCTACCCTGACCATCTCATACATTTGTATACCGGCCATATTGTCAGCTATTACTAAAGGCCCTGATATCCTCTTTATTCTTCCTCTGACCCTCAAATATACCTACCTCCAAAGAGGGATTCTGATGCAACACCCCTTAGGTATACCTCATTCTCTTTTATTATTTGATCAATAGTGTAATCCAGCTTCACGGATCCGTCTTTATTTGTTGCTACCAACCCGCCTAATATCTCTATGGGTTCATCTGCAAGCTCTATGCTCTCATAACCAGAGACTATGTCCTTTACCAGATCCCTATCCTCCTCGGAAGCATATACGACCAAAACGCCATAGCTTTGAGCATCAAGGGAAAGCATATCGACTAAGTTTTTTATAAAGAGCCTGTACCAGTCTTCCTTTTTTTCCTTCTTAATGACCTCTATGGCATCAGCAATGACCTGGTCTATTATTGAGTTTCTTTTCTCTAAGATACCTTTCTTTGCCTCAAGCGCCAGCATAGACTCGTAGCTCTTCAGGGCATCACCCAGTTCCTGGAACTTCTCGCTTATGCCCTTTCTAAGTTCAATAAGGGAAGCCCTATAAGACTCTTGTAAGAGCTTTTTGGCTGCATCATAAGCCTCATCTACTATTTTCTTCGATTCTGTAAGCTTCTCCGTTGCTATTCTATCTGCAACCTTCTTTGGATCTCCAAAGAACTTCAAAACCGTTCACCCTATACCTAAGGCTTTTGCGAGGAGCTTGTCCACATCTATAGGCTCCATGTTCGCAAGCTTTGTCGGAATGATGAGGAGCGTTAAGCCGATGGATCTGGCAAAACCTCTTATCTTGTTATTATCATCGACCAGGTGCTTCAAAACAACTACAAGACTCGCACCCTTACTTTCCGCGACCTTCATCTGTTCTATCACATCTTCTTGCTTGTTTGCTTCGAGCGTCGGTATGCCAGCAATCCTAAATAGGTTTGCGTTTATCCTGTCTGCTATTACATATATTTTTCCTTCGAAAGCCAAGCTTGACCCTATTATGTTATTGGAGAAATATAGGTTTTTAAACTTAAACGATCATAAATTCTACTTAGAGTGAGATAATAGGTAAAATCACTTACATAAATATTCAAAAAATTATAAGATCTTATAAGCTTTGCTTAACATGCTGATACAAGAACGGGGCAGACTATATTTTGATGATTAAAGGAAAAAATTATAATAAGTTGATAATCAAGTTACTATTTGGGATTATTTGGAACATCTGAGCATTTATTGAGACCTAAGGATGCTTATCAAGAATTTGTGGAGGATTTGATAGCAATTGTAACATTTACTGGTAAGCTCTATGATTTGAAGAGCCATAAAAAGAAACTGTTAGTTCAAGGCTTCAAGCAGATATTACAAGAGGCAGAGAAGGATGATTAGAGTAACAAGGACAGTTATTGTTAGGAGCGCTAAGCTTCCTAGGAAAGCATTTAGGGTCTTTATTGGACTTGAAGGTATGTACCGTAAAAGGGCTAAAAGCTTCCTTAAACTAAAAAAGTTAAGTTTAGCTAAAAAGTATTATCCAGAGGTAAGGAGGATTATTATTTGGCTTGATGATCATTTATGGAAAACTAGTGGCTTAACGTTAATTAGAATAGTAACTCATAAAGGGTGGGTAATAACATGGTTTGAGCCTCATAAACAATACTGGAAATACGTTAATAGAGGGTGGAAGCTAACAAGTGAAGCCAAGGTAAAATTAGATAAGAGAAATAGACAACTCATAATTTATAACCTTTGCCAAAGTAGTTGAGGAATACAAGCCTAAAGGGTATCTGCCAGTTGACGTTAATGAAAACAATGTTACAGCGCTAGTTGATAGCAACTTGATAGCAACTTACCTCTTTGAAACAAATATAGAGAAGCTTGTCCTAGGATATTACTATAAGAGAAAGAGGATACAGGAGAAATATGATAGGCCCTACAGCAAGAAGTTCAGAACCCATTGAGGGGTTATGAAAGCGATGCTTCAAGCCCCTCAAAAAATAACGGAGATGTGATACCTTTTCATTGGCCTCAAATGCTATTTATAACCTCATAGGGTTAATAAATCTCTTTGGGCGAGGTGGAACTCCCTAAGGTGTGACCATGAGCTTATATAAAGATGATTGGAATGAATACCTAGGGAGAAACGGTTGGAATTGCTTACACCAAAGAAAATAAATGAGATACTGATAGCTATCCCAAAAAAACTCTATGACAGGGTCGTGGCAGACTTATCCATTTCAGGTATTTTCCACGTCGAGCAACCGGTTAGTGAGCTAAAGGGCTTCTCCGAAAAAACCTATAAACCTGCTGCGGTCTTATCTTCAGAAAAAAAGGCAAAAATTGAGGGATACTTTAAGGCCTTAGAGCTCACCCCGGAGCTACTAGATGGAGTGAGCATCTTTGTTTCAGACTGGATAGGGGTCTTAAACAAAACCATAGAGGACAATGAATTACTAGAAAGGGAATTTGAAGAAAAAATCGAAGAACTAAATGAAATAAAGAACAGGATAGCAGACCTAAATGAAATAAAAAATATAATAGCTGCAATCTCTTACATCAATACAAATGTAAAAAAGGCAAGCTCGGCAAAAAACTTCTTTTTCACCATAGGCGTTGTTCCAAAGGAAAACGTCGAGCTGGTCAAAAGCATCTGTGCAGAAAACGATGCTTTGGTTTCCATAGATGAAGTAGAGGAGGGTCTTGTACCAATAGCCTTTATTACTAGTAAAGAGGTGTTTTCGAAGGCCTTTGGTGAAATTGAGAAGCTTGGATATGTCCCCACGCTCGTACCACCAGAGTTTTCAGGAATCCCTAAGGAAGCCGTTAGAGAAATAGATGAAGAGATCTCATTCCTAAATAAAAAATTAGGGGAGATTAAAAAAGAACTTATAGATAGCATAGATCAGCTTAAGGGATACTACACAATGATATATACCCTGAGCGAAATATTCAAGATACTGAATTACATAGCCTCAACCAAGACTATGTCCTTTATACATGGGTATATCGATGTAAGTGACTTAGGGAAGTTGAAGGATCTCCTAAACAAGTCGACAGGGGGTGCATATATGCTATATACTCTGGGCATAAAAAGGGCAGAGAGTAACATACCTACAAAAATGGAGATTCCAAGGTTTCTTAAACCCTTTGAGTCCATATTGAAAATGTATGGTACCCCCAACTACAACGAAGTAATCCCGACAGCCTTCATGGCTATTACTATGCCAATCATATTTGGCCTGATGTTCCCTGATATAGGGCATGGCCTCTTAGTAATCTTGTTTTCCTTGCTTTACCTAATACCTAGAAACAAAGACATGGGAAAGGTCGGTGTGGTTCTAGGCGTTGCTGGTATGATAGCTGGTTTCTTCTCTGATGAGTTCTTTGGACCCCTACCAGCGAAATTGATGCACATGGAGAATATGTGGAGGTACCTTGGATTGAAGACTGCTCCACTTGAGTCCCCAGTAGACATAGCGATAGTTGGTGGGTCATCCTCACTAATGCAGGGGCTCTTTATAGAAGCCATGAATATATCTTTTTGGATAGGTGCATTTATGTTAATATCTGGCACACTAATAGGTATTGTCAACAGCTATATCAAGAGGGACTATGAGGATATGATAGGATCAAAGCTTCCTATGTTCCTCTTATTTCTTTCGGCGGGTGCTCCGTTTCTCGTATACTTTAACGTATATCAGGCCGGGCATGTAATAGGCACTGCTATATTCCATGCTGGAGGGGGAGGATCCTTTGAAGCATTTGTATTTTATGGCGCTATCATTTCAATAATCTGGATCCTCATAGGAAGGGCTTCAGTAAAGGCTATCATGGGAGAAGGTTTTAAGATAAGCCCCATAGAATCTTTCATAGGCATGTTTGAAGCGATGCTTCTTGTCCTAGGAAATACAATAAGCTTTTTAAGGATACTCGGCCTAAGTCTTGCACACTCAGGCCTAATGGTCGGATTTACCATCCTCGCAATAGTCATAGATCCTGTAGGATTAAAGAACCCCATAATGTTTGTTGGAGGCCTTATTATTTTTATTATCGGTAACTTACTGACGGCAGGCCTGGAGGGCATAGTAGCGTTTGCCCATGACCTCAGGCTACATTTCTATGAATGGTTCAACAAGTTTTATTCAGGGAATGGAATACCGTTTAGCCCGATCAAACTGCCCAACGTTACCATAATCTTCCAGTAAACATAATGCGCTCAGTACTGGTGTCTTTCTTCACAATTCTGTAATACCAGCCTTCCTCATAGCGCACGTTATTGTTGCCAGGTATCCTATACTAGGGCTACGGTATTAATTTTTAGTGCCTAAAGATCTTCCAAATAGAAAAGCAAGGAAACACTATTCGCTCCAGCGCTTGCTATTCAGACCATTAGAGCACACAACCCAAGGGTATCCTTTTTACTGCTAAAAAACTAGGAGCAGCTAGAGATATAGATAAGGTGGCAATATAACAGAAACCAATATAAGCCCTTTACCACAAAAATAATACGGTGCAGCCTTATTGAAGGTAGAAAGGGAAGAAATGAAGCTGAAGGGTGCTAAGGCTTATAGGGAAAGCTTACAATACCTAGTGTTGAGGATATTAGCGGAAAAACCAAGTCATGGATATGAAATCATGAAAAAAATTGAAGAGATAACCCTAGGAAGGTGGAAGCCTGCTGCAGGGACTTTGTACCCACTATTGGATCTAATGCAAAATGAAGGGCTCATAGAGATAAAATCATGCGAGCAAGAAGGCGTAAGGGGAGGGAAGAAGATAGTATATAGACTTACAACAAATGGATGGTTGCTCCTTAAAGATCAGCTAATTACAAAGATCTCGATCTATGCTTCGCTGATAAATTTCATGGTCCTAGATATTATTGATGATATGAAAAAACATGGTTTCATTAGGGAGGCGGAAGAGGTTTGCAACAGCATAAGTGAATGGATAGAGAAGATAACTTCAAATTTAGACAGGCGCTGTAAAGGATAGGTGTAGCTATTATTGCCACTTTTTTTTGTTGGCCTAGGGTTTGATGAAGAATACATAACCAGTAGGGCTATGGATGCTATAAACAATTCTGACCTCCTGTTCGTAGATACCTATACAATGCCCAATGCAACTAGCATGATAGAGAAAATAAGGAGGCTAATAGGTAATAATAAGAAGGTAGTTGAAGCAAACAGGGAATTACTAGAAAAGGGGTCTAAGATAATTATAGAAGAGGCTAGGAGCAAAACCGTATCAATATTGATTCCTGGAGATCCTTTTATTGCAACTACCCACGAATCCTTGATAATAGAAGCGGCGATAAATGGTATACAATATGAAATAATAAATGGCGTGTCAGGAATTTGCGCCGCCAAGTCCATCTCAGGATTACAATACTATAAGTTTGGAAAAACGATAACAATACCAGGTGGATGGAGAAAGATAAAGGCGTTTAGTATACTCCACGGATTTTATGGAAACCTTTGCCTTGGTCTGCACACACTTTTCCTGTTCGATGTCGATGATAAGGGGAGGAGCTTGAGCATAAAAGATGGTGTAAGGTATGTCTTGGGGCTAAATGAGGAGATAGGCCTCTATGAAAGCCTTGGTGGGCTACTAGGACTGATAATACACGTAGGAAAAAGGAATGCAATATATGGAGATAACATTTTGGCGATTTCTCAAAAGAATATTGAGATAGAGCAACCCTACAGCCTCGCAATACCATCTAGGATGCATGCAATAGAAGAAGAGTACTTGAGGTACAACGCAGGCATTGAAGATAGGGTTATTAAACAGCATAAGGCATCGCTAAACAACGATTTCTGCAAATATCTAAGCTTACTAAGGGAATACCTCTAAAAAGACCCTAATCATGTTACTTGAAGAAATAACAAATTCTTTATCCTCTGCTCAAGCTAAATCAACGGTGAGGGTTAGTAAAGTTGCTGCAAGAGGTTGAAAACGATGCAGCTTGACGAAGATATAATAAGAAAAACCATTGAGGACTACCTCGAGGTGGAAGTGGTTTCAAATGGCAACAGCCCATATTTGCTTACGTTCAGAGTACTTGGGCTGAGAGGATATGATAGCCTCTCAGAGACCTTCACCAGGCTCTACAAGAGTTTGTCTAAACAAGGCTATGTGGCCATGATAAAAAGGGACTATGGAGAACTCACATTAAACGTAAGTAAGAGGGAGAGCAAAACAAAGAAAGGTATGGCTATAGGCTTGGCCGTCACAACTTTGGTCATGGTCTATGTCTCAGGTTTTGCCTTTGCCAAAGCCCAAAGCTTCCTTTCACTAGAACCGCTGTTATACCTTGTCGGGCTAATAGTGCCCCTCATAATACACGAAATGGGTCATTGGATAACAATGAAGAAATATGGCATCCCTGCTAGCCTACCATACCTTATTCCAGCCCCTCCCTTACAACTTGGCTTTCTCGGTACCTTTGGCGCTGTAATAAACATGGAGTGGATACCTCCAAACAACGACGTACTGGCGCTAACAGGTATAATGGGTCCCCTCTTCGGTTTTATTGCAACAATACCAGTTGCTGCTATTGGTTTGAAGCTCTCTTCGCTAGTACCGATTGCTTCAGTTCCGCCAGGATCTTCGATCAATCTCATCCCTATCGTCTTAAATTTGCTGACATACATAGAAAAGATACCTTCGGGATACGCAATACAGCCATCGGCAATGATGTTTGCCTCTTATATAGTATTCTTCATCACGTTCCTTAATTTAATCCCTATATCACAACTGGACGGAGGCCACGTAATAAGAGCGGCCCTTGGGGAGAAAGCTCACTATATAGTCTCTGGACTGTTCGTCGCTATACTAATAATCTATGGGTTTTATTATCCTGTCTTTATCCTGTTTGGGCTCTTAGCCCTCTTTATATTTCTACTTACAAAGGGAAAACACCCAGGGACAGCCACTAATGGTAATAGGTTAGGTCGTAAAGGCCTCCTGGCAATAATCCTCTATTGCGTCCTGCTCATTTTAACTCTGCCCCTGCCATCATGAAACATAGCTAAGGCCTTCTCTTTTCGAGCACAACAAAAATAATGAAAAATATTAAATTCTCTTCAATCTAAGGGAAATAGGAGAGACAGCATGAGCGAAGATATTGAAGAAGAGGAAAAAAGCCCGCCTCCTGAAGAAGAAGGTGAAGAGATCATCGAGTACAGAGTAAAGAACCCTGAGCTATTAGAAATAATGCTTAATTCGTTTGAGATACTGGAGAAAGCAGCGTCAAATGAGATAGATATCGATAATGCGAAGAAACTTTTTAACGAAAATGTTAATGCTAGAATGGCTGGCCTTTCAAGTTCAGCAGTTAAAAGGGCGAGGAAGAAGAGAAGGGGCTCATCAAGAGCGAAGAGAAAGAGCAACAAAAAGGCTAGGGCTATTTCATAGATAGTTAAAACCGTAAAGCCTAAGCAGTTTTGCCTCATCATTTTTGAGATGTTTTATAGATGGCAATAAATGGGTCTTTTTAAATTATCTTAACCATTCTAAATAGTTGACCATAACTAAGCCCAAATAGACACAGGGCCTTGAAGTGTTTGATATGTGGGTTTAGAAAAAACTGAAGATATGAGGAGTTTTCGTTTCCATCCGAAAGCCCTCCAATGAAGATGGGGGAGGATTAGTCGTTATGATGTTTACGCTTTACACAAGTTATGGCTAATTAGAACGGCTTCTTCCTTTAGGTTTTTATAATCATGCGGCCCTCTCAATTTTAACGCTAAACCCCAAGGATTTTAAAGAATCAACTACCAACTCTGTCTCCAACCTCCTGTCAAACACTATCGTGACCCATTTCTTTTCTCCGACCTTGTCTAGTTTTATATTGTCGACAGCAACAACGCCCCTTATCATCTCGCTTACATCCTTGTCTGGCGTTATATAGTCTTTGAATTTTCTTTTTTGATATGAAAGGTATTCATCAAAATTGTTTAATATCCTAAAGGACTCCCTCAAGTCTTTAGTCTCAATCCCGAGCCTTTCCGACACCTCTTCTAAAAGCTTTTTAGCCTCTCCCAAGGCCAGCTCAACAACCTTATACCTCCCCATATCTATCTTTAACAAAACCTCCCTCATGCTCTCATCCTTCTGTGCTCAGCCCCATAGTACCGTTGTTTTTAAGGGCTTATTTTCTAAAATGCTACAACCAACTTTGCATCAGCACATTGCTTTTAATCCCAGCACAATAAAAATATTTTGGTAAACTAAGGTGCAAAAGCGATGTCAGAATCGAAGGTACCGGAAGCGTATTTGAACTACCCAAGGATAAGGGAGGAGATAAGGATAGGCCCCCCTTACCTCACGAAGTACGAAAAAGCGAAGATAATAGGCATAAGGTCGCTTCAGCTAACCTATAACGCCCCGCCCTTAATAGATCCTAAAAGTATCAATACAACAAACCCAGTTGAGATAGCAAAATATGAGGTTGAGAAAGGGATACTGCCTGTATCTATAATAAGGTACACACCCTCAGGAATGAAGCAAGTAATACCAATAAAGCTCCTTGTATAAGGAAAGAAAAACCTTAGAAGAAAGCACGTAAAAGCTTATTATCTATCTCTAGAAAATTCAAAGGTTGGGGTGTGTTATCTTCATACAACTGGTGAATGATAATGGTCAAGGCTCCAAGAGGCTACAGGAACAGGACTAGAAACATGTTAAGGAAACACGTAAGGGATAAAGGTCATGTACCAAGGTTGAGCAAGGTACTTTATCCATATAAAGTTGGAGATAGGGTAGTGGTGAAGATAGATCCTTCATTCCATGGAGGAATGCCTCATAAAAGGTTCCATGGCTTGACTGGAAGCATTATAGGGAAAAGAGGGAGCGCATACATCGTTAAGCTAAGCTTAGGAAATAAAGAGAAAACAATAATAACTTACCCAGTTCATCTGGCACCTTTTAAACAGTAGCATCAATAGGCTGATAGGAATGCAGAGGAACATCATCTCAAAAAGGTATGTGACGTATTATGAAGCAAAGTCGATGGTTCAAGCAAGGATCTCTGATTCTGCCAACTTAAATGCAATACAGGAAAGAACATGGGAGT
>WALX01000122.1 GCA_015522625.1 Candidatus Hestiella sp. | reverse complement strand
GTTGATATCATTAGAAAGACAGCCTCATCAGGTTCCATAGTTATGGTCACTTCACTACTTGCTGCGCGTGAGACCGTGGAAGGGTTGCTTAGTCCGTCGCAGCACTACGTGCTTGAGGACGGGAGGTTAGTGAATCTATGAGGATTCATTCCTCATCGAAGGATCTGGAGGCACTTTACGAGGCATTCCTTAACGACTCAACTACCCCCTTGACTCGTCTTAATGTGTGGATTAAGCTGGCGTTACTGGCATTAATACTAATAGTTGCTTTTTTCTCAGGTAATCCCTTAGGTCTTCTTGCCTTGGCTTCTGCGACGTTAGTGGTATTGGCAATCTCTAGAAAGCCTAGAACCATAGTTAATTGTGTGTTGGGATTAAGATACTTGTTGGTTATAATAGTTGCGGTAACGGCCATAGTTGAGTACCTTAGAGGCTACTCACTCACAGCCTTACTAATCGATCCGTTAACGATGAGCCTGCGCGTAGTTCTACTACTAACAGTTTTATCTGCTGTTTCATCAGCCCTAACACTTAAGGAGGTTATTGAGGTTGCTGATAGGTTAGGGATTCCCAAGTATATTGCATACTCATTTATCCTAGCGCTCCGCTTCATCCCGCTTATCCTTCACGACATGAACGAAGTTTCAGCATCACTTAAGCTAAAGGGCATTAGTTTGAGTGAAGGAGGGTTAAGAGCTAGATTGAAGGTCTTAAGATATTTGCTAACATCATTAGTAATTATTACAGATTTCAGGAGGTTTAAAGTAGCCGAGGCGATCGAGGTTAGAGGGCTTCTTGAGGAATGAAGAGGACTGGGATATTCGCAGACTCACTTAAATTACCCTTAATGAAGTGCGAAGGCATACCTTACTAGCTAGAAGTACTGGTTGAGGGGTTACGGAATGTGCTAATAAATACCAACTAACCAAGGAAGGCATTTCTACAAGAATCATATTCATATCAACAAGGTACGTACACTCGCCGATAAAGACCTTCAACCTCAACGACACAGTGATATTGGGAACAAGTAGCTTGTATTCTTACCAAAGGATTATTCGGCTAGCGAGTCAGCAACCATAGTAATGATGGGTGTTTCTTCAATGCTTGGAAATCTGCTGAGCAATGCTACAACTTTCTTTTTTCTTCCAGCCTTGCTCCACTCAAGCCTATCTATCCTCCCTTCTATTACCTTTAGGAACAGTTCTCCACCTACGATCTTTTTAGGTTTCCATAGCTCGGTTCATCACGATGTTTATCTGTGACCTGCTTACGGCTCCAGCCCTTCATATAAGGAGCCAGAGCCATTAGCGAAATATAGCGTCATCCCACAATCAATATGTTCTCTTATCCTGATAAGCTTTATAAAAAATTTTCTTTCTTTACCGGCCCATACTATAAAGAGGCATACCAGAACCTAAAGAGACCTTAAAAGACCCACAAAATAAAAGTAGCTAGCAACCCTTTCTATTGCCTTCAAGCCTTAACAGCACTTCAAGCCCTACCAAACCATGCGTTGCAGGCTGTAAATATAAAGTTGTTTTAGGAAAGCTTCTCTAGCCAGTATTTCTTTCAAAAACCCTATTGACATTTAAAGGAAAACGGAACAGCTCTGGTAACCATCGTGTTGACCATAAGGGATCGTTATGATTTAAGCTCTTTTATCACGTCCTTGATTGCATCTTTTACTTTAACTCCAACCACTGTAAACACTTTAACTCCAAGGTATTGTAATGCAGCATATGCATTAGGACCGGGACTTGGCCCGACATATACTGATGCTTTAGCATCTGCTATTGCCTGAGCTACTTTAGCCCCAGCACCACTTCCTGCCTCAGCTCCAGGATTCTTTACAACTTCAACGCTTTTAATTTCACCCGTTTCTAGATCGACCTCAACCACAGTAAAGGTAGGAGCCCTTCCTAGCCTGTCATAAACTAGATCATCAAGCCCTCCTTTCTCCGTAGGAATAGCAATCCTAGTTGTGCTCATCTCCTCACCCCCTCTGAGGTCTGATTATAACTGGTATATATGGTTCATGCTTCTTAGGTCTATATTTAGAGTACCAGGCCCTCCAGTTACTGAGAACTTCCTCTGCTATAAAGTCGGCTATCCTCTTTAGCTCTCTAGAGGCTGGACTATCTGGGAATGCTTCAACTACTAGCTTTCCCATGTTTATAGAATTAGGTACTGATTCATCGAATGGGATCTTGCCCGCTATAGGAATGTTTTCCTCCTTAGCATATTCTTCTATCTTATCTATCATCTCAGGATTTATATCATATTTGTTTATAACTAGCATTGGAGCCATCATGAAGTGCTTTGTGAGCTTGTGAATCCTCTTTAGATCGCTTAGACTGGCTTTAGTTGGCTCGATGACAAGTAAAGCGAATTGAGCTCCTGTAAGGCTTGATATTACTTGACAACCAATACCAGCAGCGGCATCAAGCAGAAGGACGCCCTCACTGCCAAGAATGGCTTTTGCCCTGTTTTTAACCTCGGTAACAAGCTTTCCCGAGTTAGGCCTTCCAGGAACAGATTCACCTGAGACTAAAGGAAATCCATATTTTGTCCTCTCAGCAAACATTATGTGCCCTGCAACGATCCCAAACCTATACCTTATTGCCTTAGCTGGGCACGCTAAGCTACACGTTACGCAACCTTCACATACATACTCATTTATCCTATAGTTGCCGTCTGTAACCTCAACTGCTCCAAAAGGACATACCTCAGCGCATATGTTGCACTTAGTACACTTATCTTGAAGTATGTATGCTATTCTACCCTCATAGTATTCCTCTATCCTATCCCACCTATCTATCCCAAGAACTATATGAAGGTTTGGCTCCTCAGCGTCACTATCAGCTGCAACGAGCTTGAAGCCTTTTCTAGCCAAGAGGGCTGCGAGGCTTCCAGAAATTGTGGATTTGCCTACGCCCCCCTTCCCGCTAGCAACTACAAGTTCAACTAATTTCAATGGCCTCTCACCCCCACAAAGCTCCTCATTATAAGCATTGAGATCTCTTCGGCGATCTTCCCAAGGACCTTG
This sequence comes from Candidatus Hestiella sp., assembly GCA_015522625.1. GTDB lineage: Archaea > Thermoproteota > Thermoprotei_A > Sulfolobales > Acidilobaceae > Caldisphaera. The sequence continues at coordinate 13,488 of WALX01000122.1, read as the reverse complement.
GCGGGCTCTGAGTTTGGATTTTCAACAACAATAACTTTCCCCCTTGCATAGGAAAGGACTACCTCCTTTGAATAAGGAATCCTGAAGACCTTTTCCACATTATATTCCTTAGCTATTTCTAGAAGTTCGTCTTCAGGACCTATACCAGACCTATTTATGACAATCCAACTTCTCATCCCACTTCCTCTCGCTATCTCCAAAATAGCCTCGAGATCATGAGCACCTAAAGGCGTAGGTTCTGTGACTGCTATCAATATCTTGCTTTCTTGAAAGGCTGCTGCAATAGAGCTCCCGGATCCAGCCCCTGTATCAATAATTAAAATATCCTTATCCTTGGCTTCTTCTAAAGCCCTTCTTTTAACATAGACTACTGCTGGAGGGGTGTGCTCCTCCCCCTCCTTTAGCATCCCGGTAACAAGCCTAAAGGATCCTATTCTTGTAGAGACGTCTCTTGCAAAAAGCTTTCCTGTGACCCTCTCTCCTGGCAATATAGCGTCATAGGGACATGCATAAATACATGCCTTACAGCCACTGCAAAGCCTAGGCATTATCATAGGAGGCTTCCCTTTAGTCATAACTATTGCTCCGTTATCGCAGACCTTTGCACATGCACCGCAGGCGGTACACTTTTTATAGTCTACTATTGGGAAAAACGATCTAATATCTTCAGGCTTTCCAGGATCCTCTAGCCCTAAGAGAAGGAAGTCATTAGGTGCTTCAACATCTATATCAGCTAGGACAACTTTGAACCTCTGAGATAAGAGAGCAGCTAGGTTTGTTACAACAAAGCTTTTCCCTGTACCTCCCTTTCCTCCACTAACACCTATTATAAAGGGCATCTTTCTCACCCAGGAAGTGATATCCTTCTAAAAAGCTCATTATTAACAATAATTTCGTTAAGTTTTTGTTCTTCAAAGCTGAGAGCTTTCTCAATCTTTTCATTAACAAAACCCTCTATTTCCTTAGGTAGAGAAGAAGGTTCACACCTATATTCTATACAACCTCTCTTTCCGATCTTGGGATCCCCTTCTATCTTATTAAAGCAAGGGTCTTCTTCTATAGTCTCTTTAAGCCCCTCTATATAAAAGGTTCCAGGTCCTCTGACATATTTTATTTCTGTAAGTCTTTCCCCTTTACCTTTGAGCCACTCGATTTCAATAAATGCAAGTATTCTGCTTAGCCTAAACGGATGGATACATCCCGTTTTCTTTAATACGTATGCCATCAATGTCTTTCCATCAATCATTTGCACAAAACCACCTCTTGTAGCTTTCTTTCATACCTGTCCCAAGGTTTCTCAAATAATAATTATACTTATATACTTGCGCCTATACGCTGATGGCGAGCTTATAGGCTTCTCAAAATATTGCACAAAAATGTTTAGCTTTCATACTTAGGGCTACATGCTTCAAACCTTAAAGTTATTGATTATTAATTTTTAGTAGTGAATATCATTAATATTAATGGAGGAAGCAGACTCATAGTTCAAGGTCGTACCCCCTAAGAGGATATGGGATAGGGAAATGAGGGAGCTTTACCCTAAGTTGCCTTCTCATTATGTTTACACATCATGTCAAGATGCTTCTACTAGGGCTAAGAGCTTCATTAAACTAAAAAAGTTAAGTTTAGCTAAAAAGGATTATCCAGAAGTAAGGAGGATTATTATTTGGCTTGACGATCATTTATGGAAAACTAGTAGCTTAACGTTAATTAAAAGAGACAAACAATTGAGGCATAGGATTTTTCAAGCTTCGCTTAAAGGTATTCAGAAGGCAATAGAGGAGAAGTCTAAAGAATACGGTATTTCAATAATCTATATTAACCCTAAAAACACTTCTAAGCTATGCCCAATACATAGCGCTACAATAACGTATAGCAACGGTTCAAGGATAGGAAGATGCAGTAAAGGTAAAGAAATGTGGCATAGGGATGCTGTTGCAACCTGGAACCTGTACCTTAGGATTCTGAGGGGTGATGGGAGCGATGCTCCAAGCCCCTTAAAGCATAGATTTGTCCCCCCGTGCCATTGGGCTCGACTGCCACCCATGACCCCATGTTGTCAAGCATTTGCACAACGGGTAACCTCTTCTATGATGAACTCCCTCAATATTCTCAAGCATCTGAACAACAAGTCCATCTAGTATTCCTCCGCTAATACTTCAGGTACTTCGTTTACTGTAGGCCCTACTCTTTATCCCTAGACAAGCTAGAAGCTCACTTGTAGAATACTTCTAATCAAGTCTGGGTAGGAGGGATAGCCTAGTCTCTTTTATGAGTTTGTTATAGAATACTTGATTAGTATCTGGGTGCATATCATGTAGGTTCTAAGGGTATTTTGCTATGCCATGTTTTACTGCAATCCTGGATAGCTTCTCGTCGAATGTGGTCAAACCAGCTCTTGTAAATTTAGCTAGTTGTATATAGAGAGCATCGTATACTGTTATGTTCTCTTCTAGTGCGAGTCTAAAGGCTTCTTCTGCTACCTCTTTTGAAGAATATACTTTTAGTGTTGTCCATATCTTTAGGAGGTCTCTCACGCTATCGGTTGCCTCATTCAGGCCTAAGTCACCTACTTTTAGTGTATGCTTCCATACTGCGTTCAAAGCCTCAGGAAGCGCTAGGTCTATTGTTGCCTGAGCTTCTCCATTCTTAGCCCATGAGCGTGCCAGATTGCGTGCTTTTTCTGAGCCTTTCTCTTCAAGTATAAGCTTTACTAAGAATGATGTATCCAATACTATCAACGCTCCTCCCTCGCTCTCCTAATAAGTTCTGCTGAGTCTATCCTCATCCTTCGCTTTACCGCTTTTTTCTCGATGTTATCTAGCATCTCTAGGAACTCGAGGACCCTGATGCGATCCTCAAGAAACATTCTAACTTCTCTACTCCAATCAACACCATATTTTTTCATCTTTTCCTTGAGCTCTTTTGGCACTCTAATCGATACTACGTCAGACAATATGTATACACCAAGTAGGTTATATTGTATACAATGGTTTTATAAGTTACTGTTAAAAGCAACGCCAGGTATAATCATTATTTATCATTTTGAAACAAACACATGAACTTTTGAAGGATTCTGAAAACATAAGTGTCTACCAAATGTTTGGAATATAACATATAAGCCTTCGTCAAGGGTTACGGTATTGTTTTCTCGTAACGTCTGCAAGTGCTATTTAGTGTCAATCATAGAAAGCTATTTCGGTATTCAAGTCTAATGTTTTATAGAATCTACCCTCTTCCTCTAGTAGGCCTTGATTATCTATAGTATTGAAAGAGCATAAAAAGCAAAAGCCTGATAGCACCATTTTCAAGCAAAGAAGCCAGACTATCTAACTTTACATTTGAAGTATTTAAAACAAGCAACTAGTTTGCACTTTTCTTTACCATGTCAACGAAGTTCCTCAGATCATATGCCCTCTTAATAAGCGTTTCATTTCTGTCTTTCAGCTCTATGTGAACTTTGTTGCTACTTATATAGATGTAGAGGTATAGGCCGTGGGGTTTTGAAGTCAACTCGGCCTCAACACCGATCTTGTAGAAGTACCCCTTCAGCAACCCCCAAGCTTTCCTGTCTATATATACCGGGAGACTTTCATCCCTAAATATAGACTCTATTACACCCTCATCAAGGGTGTACCAGCCCATCATACCCATGCTCTCACTTTCTACTGACAGCATATATTTGAACCCCACGGGTTAGTTTATCAAAGAATCAGAGATAATAAGTCTTTCTCAGTAATACCATATCGCTACATTTTTATCTGACGATAAAAACCATTGCCACTTTAAACCCCCCACATTTCAACTAAAAAAATAAATGCTGCCATACAAGGATCAAAAGAGGAGTGGTGAGTCCTATGGTAAGCTACATAGAAGTAGATAGCCCTGAGGACCTTGATGAAGTGATCGATGAGATGACAGACTTTAGTGATGATATAAACACCATAATAGATGAGGTTGAGAACAACAAAAACGAGGACATGGATGAAGTCCTAAAAGATCTGAAGTCCGAGGGGCTAGAACTAAATTGCAACGAGAATGAAGAGCTCTCATGTAAATACAGATTTAGAGGGGAGGCCATAGAGGCAGAGTTTACAATAAACATAGAGGTTGAGGGGAGGGAGATAAAGGGGTACGAGCTAGGGAAGGTGAGGATAACCATAAAATAAAACACACTTTTTTAACTTTTCCTAACAATATATTATTGAGTGAAAGGCCGTGAGGGGGGCCATATGAAGGACGTGAAGTCATACACGATCTTGCTCATAGAAGCAAGCAGCTACCTCCAGCAAGCAGCAAACTACCTAGCTAAGATGATTGACAAAGAGAACGAAGTAGAACTCTCTGTCACAAAGGCCTCTATGAGGGGCCTCTCCCTCCAGATAACAAAGCTCAGCAGGTCTGAGTGTGACATGAGGGAACTGCAAAAAATAGTCGACAGGGCTGATAGGATAATAAACCAAATCCCCCCAATACCAAAGGTGATGCAGAACGCAATGCTCGCTAGGGACAACCTTATAAGGGCAATGAGCTACTGCTAGGTCGCAAGAACTTATCAGATAGCCTTCCTGAGCATTAATCATGAAAGTGGTGACGTTTGTATACAAAAATAAAAATCTTTGGGAACTTTGTTAAGATGATGGAAGTTGACAAGCAACCCTAAAAAGGTGCTATACATCTCGTCGAGCGTTGGCCTGGGCCATGTGACCAGGGATTACAGGCTTTCCAAGCTATTAGGTGCAAACGTAACATGGGTAAGTGCTGGCAGGGCAGTAGAATACCTGAAAAAGAAGAACCAAAGGATACATGAAGCCTCTTACATGCAAAGGGATATAGGCAATGAATTCTCTAAAGCTATAAAGGGATGCAAGCTATCCATAAATCCGTTCAATGCCATAGGCATATACAAAGCATTAAAACACAATGCTAATGTCTTAAGCAATTATATAAACGTTGATGACTACGACCTTTTGATTGGTGATGAACCATGGGAGTTCCTAATGAGCAGGATAGAGACGCCGAGGCAATCCGTCCTCATAACAGACCTAACAAAATTTGAACCGCTAGGCCTCATATCTTCGCTTTTTATTGATAGGATAAACAGGTGGGTCATTAATGGATTCATGAAGTTCACTATGAGGTTTAACATCAGCCTATGGAGTAGCGATCCAAGGTTCATCAACGTAGGTCAGCTCCTCACTCATGATATAGATAAAAGCCCTTCTTTAGAAGGCAACGAGAATTATATAATAATAAACATTGGAGGTACAGATGCTGCCCTAAGGAAAGGGCTAGAGATAGCTAGGGAACTTAAGGGTTCCGGCGAGGAAGTCATGCTGATAGGCGGAAGTAATTTCCTGCCAGACCCGTTAAACCTTTTAATGAAGGCAAAGGCAGTCATAACGCTAGCGGGCTATTCAAGCCTAGTGGAGATAGGGACTATGAAGAAAAGGGCTATAATATTAGCTATAGACAACCACTTTGAGCATGAAGAAAACGCAAAGGTGTTTGCGAATAGGCCTGGCTATAGGGTTTTAAGGTGCTCAGAGGCAAGAGCCCCTATTATTAATAGGTTGCTAAAGGAAATTATTGATGAAGAACTGAAACCGCCCTCAATAAAGGATGCAAGCGTTGAAATAGCATCCACTATAAACAAACGCTTTCTTAGGGCTACTTCGTAGATAGCAATAAATGAATCATTTAAATTTTTCTGCACATAATTACGAATAGAAAAATAACGATGAGGCTATTCATTACTTGATTATATCCTAGTTTCTTGGGTCGTTAGGAGTTATTTGCTAGGCAAAGGGTTTTAGGCCATTTTGGCTATTATAGTTAATGTGGATAATAGCTCCCATTTCAATGACAGCATAGCAACCATTAGAAGTGGGAGGTTATACTTAATTCGTAAGGCAGTTTAGTGATAGCAATTAATGCAGCTCTTAAGCTCTTAATGAAGCTCTTAATGAGCCACCGATAAAGATGAAGTGGTTAAAAGGAAAGCCCCTGCTCAAAATATTCACAGGGGGGTTCTCAAGCAGCTAGAATAACCAAGCTAATGGATATAGGCAACCATCTACAAGAGTAAGAGATGTTGTTAAAGGTCTTAGGGATACTATGGATATAATTATTACAACCAGGTATAAGGTGAAAAATACTATGTGGAGAGCCTTTTCATTCCTCAAGTAGTATCACCATGAGTTATGAAAGCACGGTGATAGCCCACTAGGATTTGAACCTCCGAAACCTCTGGGAGGTCCGAAGGTCGGCACTTATAAGGGTTTATCTCACTGGCTGATGTTGTTCTGGAACACCTTATAATTCATTTACGCCTAGAAAGGTAGCGTATGGGATATTCATCACTGTAAAGCCTTATGACCGTTAATGCTGATAATTAGATACAAGGGTAGGGGTTCAACTTTGATAGACGCTCATAGAAATTCATAGCCTTAACGCCTATCAAAGCCTTGGGGATCATCAGGCTTGGGGGTATCATAGCCTTTTCCCCTTTTGTGGTAAACCCCATTCCCATCTATAAACCATTTAACTGTTTCGTTACGGCGGATGTCTAGGATTATACGTGCCAAGTATGAGAGGGGTGTATTCAAGCCTCTCAGTAAAATAGAAGAGCTAAAGGATGGAGAAGTTATCATAATCAAGATATTAGGCAGAGATATTGCTGAGAAGGTTTTTAGCTCTATAAAAATAGATAAAGAAAAAGTTGAGGAGGCTTTGAGGGAAGTAGAGGATGAGTTCAGCCTATATTGATTCTTACGTTATAGTACAAGTAGTATACCGGAGATCCGGCGGCTAAGAGAGTTCTTGAGCCCGTGCTTAGTAATGAAATAAACAGGCTATATCAACAACATCATGTTCTCAGAGGTACTATTTATCCTTCTCAAGCTCTTAACAGGTATGAAGGCCTACGAGCTAAAGAAGAAACCACAAGCAATCAAAGAAGCCCTTAAGAGGCTTGATAAGCAGATTGCTTTTCTTCAAGAATACTTTACAGAGCTAGAGGGTGGGCAAAGAGATTAAACAAACAGCTCTAGATGTAATGAAGCATCATGGATTACTACCCAACGACGCTATTATAGCTGTCACATGCAAACACACTATAACATAGATACACTCATGGCTTTTGACACCGACTTCAAACGTATACCATGGCTAAAAAGTAACTCCAATTTATATCAACTAACTACAAGAAATTTTTACGTAATGCTATAACAGGAATGCGATAATTATTAAAGAATAAGACTTATTAGCATTGATTGTATTAATCATTCTCTGGAGTAGAGGTTAGCTTGTATCCGTATAAATCTACCCATATAGAGGATTGTCCTTGGACCTATGGTATAATAGATCCTAACCCAAAAGATTATGGCATTAGCATTTATGGAGGATTTATTTTAGTTAGAACCCCTCCCGCACTTCCTAAACTTAACCATCTAGTAGTTATTTGGACCTCAGTTTCATCGGATAAATGGTTTTATCAGACTTCTCTAGGATATTACAAAGACTATGGCTGGCATGTTTCTGCAGGGGCCTGTAGTGCAAAGAACTTCAATTACCTCATCCAGATCTTCCATGCGGTTGTGCCTGTTCCTCCATTTGAGATAGATGATAAAGTGTTTAGACCACAACCTGATCACATATATGAGATTGGAATTAGATTTAATACCAAAACAAGGCGGTGGCTATAAGGTATTCTTGTATTTTGTTGACTACAGTACTAACATAATTTATAATGTTTACATATTGAGTGATGACAGCAAGCCAGCTACACCTGTTGGAGGCATGTCGGAATCTGATACAATTAACAGTAATGACCTACTAAAAGTAGGGAACAATAACGCATTCAAAGTAGAAACAACTAATTGGTTACTAGAGCCCTTGGCTTTCAGAGAGATGGCCTCATGGGATAGTATACGCAGATTTTAAGAGCGGGGAAACAAAAATAGAAAAATACATTCAGATAAAGCTTCTGTCTCCTGGAAAGTTCTACATAGGCTATGATGTAGGAGGCAAACACTATAAACGAGAAAAACAGTTATGGTGATGAATATGTTAGCTAGTAAGCAAAAAGCTATTATATTAATAATTACTATCATCCTATCAATTACAGCAGCGATTATTGTTAACAATTTTTATACACCCAATACCCGTTCAAAAGCAACAACTTCTAGTCCAATTTCAGCGCCTATAACATATAATCAAAGCAATATTTCGGTTCTAGTTAAGAGTTTTCTTGTAAATACATCAAGATTTTACTTGAGGTATAGGGAGAATAGCCTCGTAGGTAACTTCTGCAGAACCCTGATTTTAAATGGAAGCATAGTCAACTCTACCTTTATTCTAGTTTCTGGGAATCTTTACCAGTATGGCGTATTAGCATATATGCCTCCCACGAGTAATTATTGGTTCTCGAAACAACTCAGATTAAAAGATATTGTAATCGCTCATATACCACCCCAAGAAAACATTACACTTACTGGTGACTTCGGTTCCATACAGTGGTTCCGTATAAGCAAGAATAACATTACAAAGATAATATGGTTCACAAATTATCCTGGTGTAGTGTATAAAAATAAAGTAATATGCAGTTCAACGACAATAGAACTGGGAAAGGAGCATGTAGTTGTAGTCAGAGCATTCATAGTGGTGGCAGAGAACGTTCCAAGCCTAGTTGAGTCTAGTCTATGGTTGGTTTTGTTACCTACAGGTACGAGATAGCTCTTCGCGGTAACGTAGTAGGCAGTACTTCTATCCATACCCAATTTCTCCGAAAATGTAGCTATACAGAGGGTGAGGTGTCAAGGACTGCCCTTAAAGAGCCTCTTGTACGCTTCAACCTCCTCTGCCTCCTCTTCATCTATTACCTCGTATTCAACGCCGAGCTTCTTTAGGAGCAGTCACAGCCCATCGACCCTAAGGCCTAGTAGCTCGGTACCCATAGATATGTAGCCTAGTAAGAATAACCTCAGCACTAGGAACAGCCTTTCGGGATCCTTATAGAGTATCTTTTCCCTCCTAAGAGTATCTAGCAGGGTATCATTAGGCTTAGACATGTAAACTCCCACTTTTCCAAGTAGGAACCACCAACTGGAAACAAGTTTCAAACTTGAGTATCAAGACTAGTATCAGTATGGATAATCTGGAAACACTTAGACTAGAAAAGGCTAATTACCTTGATAATATACAGTAATATTAGGTGGAGTCTAGGATTGTCCAGGATTATAAGGGTGAAGTATGAGAATGGTGTACTGAAGCCCCTAACTAGCATTAACCTTGAAGAGGGCAAAGAGTACAAGGTGATAGTTGAGGAGAGTATCGATGAGCTAATCAAGAAGTACAAGGGTATTCTAGGGAAGTCCTCCATAAAAGAGTTCCAAGAACTCGAGGAGGAGGCACAAGTGCAGTGATGTGCTTTGATACAAACATAGCCTACCATTTCCTCTTCAAAACAGAGCTGACCAGCATCTCAGAGAAAATCCTCCGAGACGGCATTATAAAGGATATGGCCATCCCCATGATAGTATACAATGAACTGCTCTACACAGTAGCTGCTAAGATTGCCAGAATGAAATATGGTGTTAAGGGAAAATATTCCTTCCGGAAATATGAAGACCTCTCGAAGAGGTTTTGTCATGGTGATACTACTTGAGGAATGAAAAGGCTCTCCACATAGTATTTTTCACCTTATACCTGGTTGTAATAATTATATCCATAGTATCCCTAAGACCTTTAACAACATCTCTTACTCTTGTAGGTCTCTTATCAATTATTTTTGGCTTAACCTTGATAGCTCTAGCTGCTAGAAGCAGAGGATTGAATAGAAGACCCCAAAGTCTTATTAAAGAGAATGTTTATAGCATAATAAGGCATCCTGAATACTTAGGCCATATCATGATATTAACAGGTTTTACTTTAATGTCAAAAGATATAGTTACCTTAGCGTTATCAGTCTTTCTTATAGCGTCGTTATATTATGCCGCAACCGCCGAAGAAAGAGAGCTCGTTAAGATTTATGGCGAGGATTACTTAAATTATTCAAAGAGAGTGCCGAGAATGAACTTAATACTCGGGCTTCTCAGAAAACTTAAATCCAAAGATAAAAGCTAGCTCTAAGGAAATAATGACAGAAACAGCAAGATTCTGAGTTCTTTGACAAAACCTGCCGGGATTAGAACTAGAACCTCCGGCTCCAAAGGCCGGGGATTTATTAATCGTGTTTCCAGCAGGAACCATTAGTTGGAAACACTATACAAAGATGATTATCGTTAAGGATATCAATATAGATAATCTGGAAACAAGATTTAAATAAAGATTTCTGAGGGAATCAGCGTTTCTTGATAGCAATAACATACTCTGCTATTGACAAAGTTCCCAGATCCGCATCTAATTAGGGATTCTATATTATTGGGGAAAGTCGAAGCAATACATGGTTTTTGCTTCTAACTTCTCTTCAGGGACTTCATAAACTACTTTGTCAGAGAACTTACCAATACGTTTCCTGATCGCATATTCGCTAAAGGTTAAAGATTTAAGCTAAATTGTGTTAGCTAGTGGCCTTAACTATCTTATTTTAATACTTCCTTTAGTTTTTCTTCTATTGCCTTTTCTCCGTGTTTTTCTGCTGCGTTCCAGAGCTGCTTTATTAGCTCTTTTCTTTTTCTTATGCTTTCCTTGTATTCCTTGTATGCTTCCATTTTTAGTGGCCCTACGACCACCCTCTTGCTTTCTTCTTCGTATCTTATTAAGTAGGATTCGCCTAGAAATGGGGATACCGAAGGGTCAACTTCGGAGACCACGTCTATTATGAATGCCGAGAGGAGGCCCAGGTTCCACTCCCATGTTTCCTTAGGTCTGTAGTCAAGCAACCTCAGCAGGAGGAGCCCTCCAGTAAGTGCTCCCTTACCCAAGAGCGCGTAGCCTGGGTTCTCATGCATTGGCTGGGCCAAACCTCTGCTGTCAAAAACGTATAGCTTAGGCTCATCCTCTTGAGTCACAGTGGCTAGCAATAGGTTAACTTCAGGGTCTAAACCGACCTCCCTTAGGTTCCTGTATCTGAGTATGAGCTTGGACTCAATGCTTGAAACAATATCCTCAACCTCAGCAGAGTAAGGGTTTCTCTCCTCCCTAGACCCAATTCCCTCAAACCAGGATTTAAACGCTAACTCAACAACGCTGAAGCCCTGCTTAACTAAGGCAGCGTCGCCAGAACCACCAACAACGGCAAGATAGAGCTCCTTACTATCACCATAAGTAAAGTATATTGGCTTAATCTTCCTCTCTTCATGGAAAACAAAACCACCCGAAGCCCTACTATCTGAAGTAACTAAAACACCATGACCCCAAACAAGGGCAACAACCAAAGTCATTTATCCCATCTCTTTAGAGGGAACCATTTCCATGTAAAGACATAGCTTCTTCATATTAATGTTTTTATGATCCTTAGTCCTTAGCAAAATGTTTTTATAAGTAGTATTTGCTGACAAGATTGGCCTTAAACATTCTCTTGTCCTCAGCTATTGAGATGTCTAACTAATTACTTCAACATTATATGAGAAAGATTGCTTGCAACAAACTAAATGTTTCGAACAAAACTATTGCTTGGAAACATACTTCATGAGAAGTTACTAGGTTTTGAATACGGTTGCTGACGGCCTGGAAACGTATCTATTATCTGGCTTGCTTTAGTTATTGGCATTTATCAGGTAGTGGGATATGATAGGGTATATGGACAGCACGGGTTTAAGCGTCATTGCTAATGATAAGAAGCCTAGTAAAGGCTAACAGTTCTCTTAAAGACTTCAAAGTAACTACATTAAAGGATTACTAAGACCCAGACGGGCTAGTCAGAGTGATAAGACTTTACAGGCTTGTTCCCAATTGACACTAAATAGCACTTGCAGACGTTACGAGAAAACAATACCGTAACCCTTGACGAAGGCTTATATGTTATATTCCAAACACTTGGTAGACACTTATGTTTTCAGAATCCTTCAAAAGTTCATGTGTTTGTTTCAAAATGATAAATAATGATTATACCTGGCGTTGCTTTTAACAGTAACTTATAAAACCATTTCCGCAGTTTTCTCCTAATGAAAAAATGAAGCCTCAAACATTTATATATTTACCTTCATTATGGAGAAGGATTGAGTGCTTTTCGTATGGACTTATTAATGCAGGACATGGCAATAAAGGGATGGAGAGTGTGGTGTAAATATTTGACGTTTCATACTCCTTATATTCCCTCGGTATCGCCAACCATTATGGGTCTTTTTCTATCAGTACCTCTGCTGGCAACGTCTGTCACTAGATCCTACACAATAATGATTCCACTACATAATAAGGCAGACATGATAAGGCCTGCCTTATTGAGCGCTATCAACCAAAGCAAGAAACCCAGAGAAATCTTAGTGGTAGACGATAAATCCACAGATGACTCGCTATCCATGATAGAGGACTTGAAAGGCCATTATACTCTAATAAGAAATGAGGAAAACATAGGGAAAGCCAAATCCATAAATAAGGCGCTTGAGAAGGTTAAAACACCTTACGTGTTGGTACTGGATGCTGACACGATTCTTAAGGAGGACTTCGCTGAGAAAGTTATGAGAGGATTTACCAGCAAGGAGATAGTGAGTACCACGGGAGTTGTTCTGCCTACTAGCATCAAGACAAGGACTGAGAAGGCTAGGCTGATAGAGTACTTGCTTGGCTCAAGCCATAAGAAAACACAGGTAAAAATAGGTGGTATGTGGACACTTGCTGGTTGCTCAATGATGTGGAAGACTGATAAGCTAAAGGAGATGGGAGGAATACCTGAGGAAAGCATTGTGGAGGATATGGAGGCTTCGTGGAAAGCTCAAAGCATGAGTGATGAGAATGGAAAAGCATATAGCCTATCCTATGTTTCTACAGCAATAGCCTATACTGACGAACCGAAGACGTTTGACTCCTACGTTAAGCAGATAGACCGTTGGTTTAGCATAAGGGGGGTAATAAAGAGAAATATTAATAAGATAAAGAAGAGGTTGTGGATAACTCTTGGGTGGTCATTACTGGAGGCAATGCTCCCACTTGTCTTCATCACTTTGGTGGCCTACTTACTACTTGGTAGGGCCGACTTCATATCGGCTGGAATATTGCTAGCCGTAGATGCATTATCATTACTTGTCCTATCACTTCATCTGGGCAAAAAATACAATTATGGAGTAAAAATCGTCGCATCAAGCGTGGTGTGGTTCTGGATATACAGGTTTATTAACACAGGTAAGTTTTGGCAGCGACTCCTTTTCCCAAAGAAGGAATGGTAGTAGCATCAGCTATATGACGTTGTGAGCTACCCCGCCTACGGAGCTTCTCCTGTTTTACCCGCCTTTACGATTAGTAGCTTCATTTGAGGGTTCAGGACTAGCTTATACAGCAACCCAATCTCATGCCTTAATGAGAGGCATGGGCTAATGTTGTCTTCTTATC
>WALX01000121.1 GCA_015522625.1 Candidatus Hestiella sp. | reverse complement strand
TCCCATAACAACCTGGCGTTATACTTCCAGGCCCTAGTATTTTTCTTTCCAAAGTCTACCTCTTCTCCCCTCAGCTTTTTGCTCTTAAGCAAGTCGCCTATAGCGCGTGATTTAGATGTCTCTAAGGTGTCCTCGAATATGTTTATATAGGGGTTTTCTAGTAGCTCCCCATCTTTATCAATTAGCTTCCCGAGCCTGCCAAGCCCCGTTGCTTTGCTAACGCTATAATGTATCCTATAAATGCCATTCCCATCTTCACTGTACCTCGGATTTATCATCCACCAATCCTCTGCTTCTATCATTGACTTCATGAAGGCATCGTTTATGCCTACGCTAATGTTAAAGTTTGTTAAGAACGAATCCTGTAGTGGACTCTTCTTAGCCTGAATAAAACCTGCATCCTCAGGAACGTAAAGGCCTGTCGCGGAAAGCCTTTGCGCCATTTCTTTTAATAAGGGATTTACCTCGTAGAGCCCATCACCTTCTATCTGGTCAAGGGCATCTTTGACTATCTTTATAAATGCCCTTATTTGTGGGGGCAACGTATTTGATAGCGCCTGCCAACCGTCATAGTCTGGGTTATAGATGTCTGGGTGCCATATATGTAATATGCCCATGTTTGCACCTCTCCTCTTCCCTCCCTGCTTTACTACATCAGTTGCTATATCATACAGCCTCATAAAGCTCAGGGGACCACTTGCAACTCCACTAGTCCCTGCTACTATATCTCCCCTAGGCCTAAGCTCCGAGAAGCTGAACCCCTGACCCCCGCCATACTTAAACGTTAAGGCTTGGATCTTCACCCCCTCCAATATGCCTTCCATGCTATCAAAGACGGGGGTCACGTAACATGCACTTAAGGCTCCCTTTGCGCCGTTGGCATACATGTTAAACAGCGTGGGGGAGTTAAACATAAACCTTCCTTTTATCAACAACCCATACAACCTTTTAGCGTCTACTCTTGAGGAGAACCCTTGCGCAACCCTTTTCATTACCATTGAAGGAGTTTCCATGTGGATTAAGAAGGGATTCTTAACCATATACCTTGACTGCAACACCTTTATTGCATTAAAGGTGAAGTTCATGTCATCCTCGCAAGGCTCCTCCCTCTTACCACTTAGGTATTCAACAACACACTGAGGTATATCCGCTAGCTCTCCACCATTTGGTGCCTCTTTGAAGTACCCCTTCTTTACGTCTTCATAAATTCCTTTTAGCAAGAGCACCTTTGCCTCCCTTTCTACCTCTGGTTTAAATACAGACTTCCTTATCAGCTCCAGCTGCTCTGTTTCATCAGCAGGCATAGGCCTTACCCCCTATATCTTCACTAGCGCAGGGTAGCGCGTATTTTAGAGAATAGCGACCAGAGTAAATAAGGTCAAACGTATATGACCAGCCCTCCTTTTTCCATTTATAGTATAGAGGTGGTATTACCTAATATTTTTCCATTACTCATAAACAGATTTTCATGGAGCTTTTATTTTTTGCATATAACAGAACATGGAGGGATCCTTAGGTGGCCCTTTGCTCAGTTTGTGGAAAAAGGCAAGCAGTCTATCATCACACCTATAGCGGAAAAAACCTCTGCATTAAGTGCCTTAGTAATATGATAGAGAGGAGCGTGAAGAGGGGGATCAACAAGACAAAGGCACTTAAATATGACAGCAGAATAATCATCCCAATAGTGCATTTTTCCCCTAGTTCCTCCATAGTACTAGCAAATATGGTATCTAGGATCGAGAGAAAGTTCAATACAACTATATTAGTGTTGATACCCGAGGTTTACAATTATAATGATATATACCAAAAATTGGAGAGAAGCAACATAGAAAGCATAGCGAGGGTAAAGGTAAATGCTTCCATAAAGGGTTCGCTTTCCCTCGAAGAGTGCATTAGGCTTGAGAGGGCATGGATATTGAAGATAGCTGATGAGCTAGGCTATGATGTTATAATGCTTCCAATTACTAGGACCGACATTTCGCTTATGCTCTTAGACCTCCTACTAAACGGTAAAAAGGAATACCTGTCAGAGGTGCTCGATATAGATTACATCAAGGGGATAAAGGTCCTATACCCCTTTTCCTCAATAGAGGGGGAAGCGCTAGCATCATACGAAGCGATCTCCGGCTCATACGTTGAGCCTTTTTGTAACGTAAAGATGAAAACCAAGAAGATCTTTTATTCGGTAGCTGGCTTCAGACCGGAGCTCGACTTCGGCTCAGCTAGGATCATCCCATCTATACCAAACCTTGAGTTTGGAAGATGCGAAATATGCGGAGGATTCTCAGAAAAGAAAACATGTGAGCTGTGCGAAAAACTTGACTTAAAAAACATGCAGATTTCCATCTATGGCGACAAAGGGCCTAGCTGAACAACAAGAGGCTATAAAAGGCTTAAGGAAGTGACTCGCTTTTTCAAGTTATGTACTAAGATACGCAACAAAAATACACTGCTACGTGTGGTTTCCCACTTTAGTTTTTTATAATCACTACTTTAGAAAATTTTAAGTCTAAAGAGAACTACGATATGTGATAAAAATGCCAAGAAAGAGAAAAAATGAAGGGGAAAAGATAAAGCAGAATGGAGAAAAGCCAAAAAGGAAAGGGAGGAAGAAGAGTAAGGCAAGGCTCAGCGAAGTTGAAATAGAAAGCTACGCAGATGAAATATCAAGACAGCTGGTACCTATGCTTGGACTAGACATTATTGAAGTAGATGCTTCCAGCATAAAAGGGCTGGTCTCTGAGATAGTGGCAGCTATAGCAGAATCAAGGGTAACTAAACCAACAATTAACTCTATAGTAAAGAAGATGATTGCGTCGAAAAACAATTTCATGAAGGCTATTGCATCCACGCTAATAAGCAGCAATGAAGTAAACTCGAGAGAAAGGCTAGAGTTTCTAATTTCGTACGCACCAGAATTAGCGGGTAAGGCATCGCCCATATTATACAAAACTGCAAAAAAGCTTAACCTACAAGATGTAATAGAAGATCTAAGGCACCTATGGAACCTCTATGGGAGGCCAACACCGGTAAGGTGTCCTAGGTGTGGGTTCAACTCTGTCATGCCAGACCTTACATGCATAGTTTGCAATGCAACCTTGAGCGAAAAGGAGATAAAAGATGAGATTGGTTTTAATGAGCTGCTAAATAACATAGTGAGCACCTATAACCGTGAGGTCATTTATGAGATTATCCATGCCGGCTACGTAGTTTTTGATGGAGAGCTAAAACCGCCCAGCATGGCAAATAATGATTCTATAGAAATCATCTTACACCTAAGCAGAGAAGAGAGAGAGGCTTTGAAGAAGACCATAGAAAGCTATAAACAATAATGGTCTGAGACCATCAAAGAAATATAGATATTATAGAGGCAAGCGTCGAAAGGATAGGTGGGAGAATAAATATTGCATAACCCCTTGTAAATGTAAATCCTATGATTACGGATCCAACTAGCGTTCCAAGCTCCCTAGCCATGTAGTATGCGTGAGACCCATAACCACTAGAAGCTTCTGAATAGCAATTGTAAAGTATTACATCGAGTATACTGAAAAGCATGTATGAAACTGCTACATAAACTATAAGCCCATAGAAGTACTTAATTAAGAACAAGGCTGCCACAAGCCATACCCCGCGGAATAGTATGGCAAGTGAAGCGGAGCCCTTATTGCTATAGGTTATCATTGAAACTAAGAGAAGGGAAAATGCCATTACTATGCCTGCTGCACCATAGGCAAACCAAAGGGATCCTAGGGGTGTGTAGGACCTGACTAGTAGAGGCAGTGAAGTGAAAATGTAATCGCCTGCCAGCGTTGCAAAGAAGAGGGAAAGCGCTATGTTCCTCCCAGAGCTTACCTTACCGCTTAACGGGGTCTTCATTACCTTAGGAAAAAGATGAGCATAGCCATAAGCAGAATAGGAAATTAGCTTTATTTGGCTTGTTATATAGTCTAGCCCTTTATCTAATGAGTATAGTGATCTCTCTAACTTAATCCTTAGAGGGGGCAATGTTAGTAGGCTTGCGAGCCCAGCAAGAGCAGTAAAATATATAAGATAATCGAAACTAAACCTACCCCCAATAAAGAGGAAGGGGGTTAGCGATATGCCCCTTATTAAATAGGAATAGAACCTTTGCACCTCAGTATAGTACCCCCACTTCCTGCTATCCTTTAGCTCGAAAATCGTCGCAAATATTGCGAGGTTCGATGCAGATGTGCTTATTGCCTCAAATACGTATGCCACAACCAGAGCTATGAGGCCATGAAACGAAAAGGAAATTGCTGTAATAGCTATAGCAGCAAAAGAGAAGATCATCAAGAGCCTGTTCCTTCCCTTATCAGAATACTTCCCAAAGAGTAAATTTGAAAGTATAAAGGTTACGCTCCAAACTCCGCCTATTATGCCATATTGCAAGGGGGTTACTGGGGTTGCGTAGGCGATATAAGTATATATGCCTACATCGAGTGCAGAGAGCAAACCCATAAACAGTATAGCTATTCCAAGCCACATAGCCATAGGCCTATACTTCTGTTGGGTTGCTTAAGTTTAAGAGAGGAAACAGTAGCTAACACCGCAAAAGTCTTGAGGGGAGCAAAAGGCAGAAGCTTTTTCAAAAAAACCTCAAACAACTTCGTGTAACTATTAATACTTCTCTCCGAACCTTATTTTTCATCACAAAAAATCAACTATTTTGAACTTCTCCCCTTTTCACTAGAGCTACTCGAGGGACAACACAACGATATCTCCATGAGGCTTTCTAAGTAATCTTCAGGAGAGATATCTTGAGGGGGTCTGAGTACGTAGCATAGTAGACCCCCGAAGAAAGACCTAACTACCATTATATGAGTAGGATCATCCGAACCAAATGCCATTATCGCTGTCTTCCTCAGACCCTCGCCACACAATTTTGTTATCTCTGCCCTTATGCTGGGGTAAAGGGCTTCAGCAGAGAGCGTATGTAGCAACAAGTTCTTTAGTATAGGATCTTTGTATTTATCTAAGTACCTTTTCCCTATGCACCTAAGAAGCTCACCTCCACCGATACCCTCTTTGAGGCATTGCTCCATGATATCTGTGGGAAGGCTTCTGACAGCAACCTCAAGTATAAGTTCTTCCTTGCTCCTAAAATACCAAAATATAAGCCCCTTAGAGACCTCGGCCTCCTCTGCTATAAGTCTTACAGGAGGTTTAAAGAAACCATGCTGGGAAAAGATGCGCATAGCCGCTTTAATTATCTTCTCCCTTACCTCTTCGTTATCGCTCATCACATAACCCCCTATGCTACTTATCCTTAGGCGGTATCTTATGGTGGTTTAAGATGAATTTGAATGCCCCTAGAGGCTTCCACCTCATCCATAGGGACTTATTAACCCCCTATAGAGTTATGGATGATAGCCGAGGCTAATGAAAAGCCTCACACCTACACTATTTTGTGGGGCTTGGACATCACTCCCATCGTCCATTAATTTATATTAAACTAACTTAATAAAAATTTCTATTTCTACCTCTTATGCTTCCTTAACTATCGTTGCACGCCGAGTAGGGAGTTTTCGATACTAAGGTAGGGCCTTTTACTGGAGTTTGGCTTTTCGCCTTTCTTTTCAAAAAACCTGCAATAAATGGAGCTGCAGCGATGTAAGCAATTGCAATTACAGGCTGTATCGTAGGTACCAGGGCTGCCGGTAGCGCGGCTACAGGGCCTATTGCCATAACTGCCATTGCTGCGGCAACGCTTTCGTTTTTAGTCATCGCAATAAATATTATACCCATGTGATCTTCATATTTCATTCTAACTGTCTTGCTTATAGCAAGGAGTAGTGAGATTATGACAGCATAGACTATGAATTGAGCAATTATTATATCTACTGCTATTGTTGGCTTTCTAATGAGCAAACCGGCCTTGTTCGCTATCAATACCGATATAAGCAGGAGCATAAATACCATTGTTGCCAAAGACAGGTAAGGCCTTATGTTTGCGCTTATCTTCCCCTCTATACACTTTGTGGTTTCCTTCATTTTACTATTCGTTATTTTCTTGCACGGAAAACCTATTCTCTCATCCTTCAGCAACCTCTTGGCCCTCCTCTTTACCAAGAAGTACCTAGTAAGCTGCCCTAAGACAAGAGGCAAAACTAGCGCTATTGCGACGGACTCCGCCAAGAGGCTTACTGGGACGCTTACAGAAACACTCCTGGCATAGAGACCTACATAGAGAGGCGCTATACCAACGGCCCCTACTATGCTTATTATAGCTAATACTGTTGCGAGCTCAACATTTCCCTCAGCTAACATGACATAGGCTATGGAGGCGCTAGAAGCTGGAACTGCGTTAGAGGCAACAAAACCTATTGCCACCAACCTATAACTTATGTAGGTAGCCGAAAGCATGGCCATGAATGGTGCAACAATAAATATGAGGATAACACCTATGATCGTCTCCTTTATCCTTGCCTTAACGCCAGGGCCCATTTCCTCGCCTTTAAGCTGTACCATCGATGGATATAGGGTAGAGACTGCTAGGGATAATATGAGTATCTTCATTTGCTGTACATGTGCTTTGAAAAACCAAGCATAATGATAGCCAAGAGGGATTGCAATGGCTATGACCAGCAATACATAAAATAAAAGATATTTTCTGAGGTGTGACGCAAGCCTTATGGGGCGACTCTCCATCATGATCACCCATTCTATGACAAGAACAAGAGCTTATATATTTATCGACCGGTCAGTCAATCCACTAGTCAAACTTTTTTACAGATGCTCAGAAATAGCAAAGAAGTTTGATTATAAAGAGCAATATCAAAGAAGCCCCTTGCTAAGCAAGGTAGAAGAATATATTTAAGAGGTATACATCTAGAGAAGATTTATAAATTCATAATCCCACCTATCTTTGGGGGAAATATAGTGGTAAATATGAAGGATTCTGGCGTCCTTAAGGGGGGCTTCAGCAGCTACACCACCCCGCTACAGGCCCCCCTATATCCTAGTCCACCTTGGGTCTACAAAGGCGTAGAGGCGCTAATAATAATCGCCTTCTTTAAAGGGGAAAGCGTAGAGCCACTGCTTCCAAAAGATGTAGAAATTAGCGGCGATAAGGTCATGGGCGCACTTTGGATAGCAAAGTATCCAAGAACGACCCTTGGGTCTTATAATGAAGCGTTAATAGCCATCCAAGTTTCTACCCAGAAAGGGATGGCATACTACATACCGTATATCTACGTTACAAATGACTCCGCGTTGGCGGCCGGAAGAGAAGTAGCAGGCGCTCCAAAGAAGCTTGCTAACATAGAGGTCAAGGACTCATACTCAACCATAGTAGGCGTGTCACGAAGAGGATCGATGGAGATAAGAGCCGAAGTAAAACCAGAGTATAAGGTAGAGGAGTCAATCCTGCAAGCCCTCCTACCACCAGAAGGAACCCCACTCCTGAGCCTGAGGGCTATACCAGGTATTCCACCTAGAAAGACTAAAGTAGAAGAAGTTTATTGGTATGCCAAAGTAAACTTTGAGAAGGATAGCTCTGGCAGGATTTTTGCTTGGGGAGGCCCCGCAAGGATTACCCTTAAAGGATCGCTAGAAGATCCTGTGGATAGCATAGAAATAGTGGAATATATCCAAGGGGTATACACAAGGTTTGACATGGAGCTAGGGGTATATGATGTCATTTCAGAGTTTGAGGTGTAAATATTGGCTATTAAAAGCAACCTCCTAGAGAACACCTTTTACCAGCACGACAAAGAAGCTATCCTCCTAAGGAGGTCTGTTAGGGAATTCTCAGAGAAATACGTAGAACCTATGGCCATGAAGCTAGACCAAGCAAAAAGTAAGGAAGAAGTTCTAAGCGGCATGAAGAAAATCATTGAGGCTAGCTCAGAGATAAGGCTCCTCAGCCTCATAGTTCCCGAACACCTTGGTGGAATGGGAGGGTTGATATACATGGGCTCAAATGCACTTGAAGTCCTTGCCTACTACGACGGTGGCGCAGCAACAACCATAGGTGCTACATGGCTCGGGCTCCTACCCGTTTATATAGGAGGAACGCTTGACGGAGGTGCAACATGGGAAAAATGGCTCAGGC
This sequence comes from Candidatus Hestiella sp., assembly GCA_015522625.1. Classification (GTDB taxonomy): domain Archaea; phylum Thermoproteota; class Thermoprotei_A; order Sulfolobales; family Acidilobaceae; genus Caldisphaera. Next base: position 2,215 of record WALX01000121.1, on the reverse strand, counting down.
CGTTTGCTGAAGCAGATGAAGTAGGTAAGCCTCAGGTATGGTCATTTGCAATAACGGAACCAACAGCTGGAAGTGATTATGAGAGAATCGAGGGGAGGGCATTACCAGAGATGACAACTGTTGCTACACAAGTGGAAGGAGGCTATAGGATAAGCGGTAGGAAGGTCTTCATCTCAAACTCACCAATAGCCTCTCACATGACAGTTTTCGCAGTTACCGACAAAGGCAGGCCCTATGAGACCATGATGTGCGCCATTGCCACAAAGGACATGGGATTTAAGATAGAGCAGGTATACGATAAAATGGGACATAGAAGTGCTCCGACAGGTGAAGTCGTTTTTGATGACATATACGTTCCAGAGGAAAACGTTATCTGTAGGCCTGGGCTTGGGTGGAACTTTGTTAAGATGACGCTTGCAATGTCTAGAGCGCCCGTTGGTGCTATCGGCCTCGGGATAGCTAAGAGGGCATTTGATAAGGCTGTTGCATATTCCCTCGAGAGAAACCAAGGTGGTAAGAGGCTAATTGATCACCAGCTCATAAAGTACAAGCTTGCTACAATGCTGGAGAAAATCTTGGTGAGTGAATACTCTATCTATGGTGTTTCAAAAAAGGTTGACGGCTCCTTCCCTCCCTCTGAGCTTGAGCCAAGCCTCGCGAAGTCGTTTGGAGGAGATATAGCTGTAAAGGTCAGCCTAGAGGCTATCCAAATAATGGGCGGCTATGGTTACATGAAGGAAATGGAGGTGGAAAAAATTGCTAGAGATGCAAAGCTTATCCAGATATATGAAGGTACAAACGAAGTAAACAGGCTTACTGCAATAGAGAACCTCTTGGGACTTTAATGGAAGGAGCGTAGGAATTCAACATTCAATGTTTTTATAACATGGATAAAACAGTTAAGAAACAGTTAAGTATTGCCTACTGGGGAACAAAGCTTATTTGAGCCTTCTAGGATATTTTGATGAGTAGGGAAAGTTTTTAGTTACTTAGAAAAACTTAATTGAGAAGGGTAGTAACCTCTCCTCTCGCCCCTATGGAGAAGTAGGGTAGCCGTTAGGAGAAGAAGGCTATACTTAATCTATAAGAGGTTCAAGTAGTAGCAGTTAATATAGCTCCTAATGAACCATTAAACTACATGAGGTGAATGAAAGAGATGCTCGTGTAAGCTTACTACAAAAGTATAAAGATAAAGCACGAGCAACCACAAAGCTTATATGTAACTTATGTATAGGCGGAAGACCTGAGCCATAGCATGAAAACCCAGAGGAGGCGCTCAACGTTGCCTGTAAAAAAGCTACTGATACCAATTTTACCAATAATCATCTCGCTAATGATATTAACTGTACTATAACATACGTCCAATCAGTCAAAGCATTGATGTTAGCAGAGAGTCATGCATCCCATGAATATATAGGGGATAAGGGAGAAAGGATAAGGAGGTTCAACTTTGATAGATGCTCATAGGCATTCATAGCCTTACGCCTATCAAAGCCTTGGGAATCATCAAGTTTAGTTCCCTCTTGGGTTCATCGGAAGACATATCATAGCCTCCTCCCCTTTCGTGCTAACTCCACTCCCTCTTCATCTGCACCTTCCATAGGCATATCATTTTCTTAACGCCTCACCTACAACTCTTGGCCTTATTTTATAATATTAAGAATATCTTAAGCAACTTCTATCATTATCTCTAACATAACCCTTTCCTCTATCCTTAAAAGTGAATGTATTTCAAAGCGTGGTACCAAAGCCTGTTTATAATTAGCAAGACCAAGAGAATAAATGCTTCATCTTCCCTAACGAGCCCGAAATTGGCTTTCTCCAGCCTTTCATATAAGGAAAGAATTGAAAGGTGATGCCGCGGCCGGGATTTGAACCCGGGTCACGGGCTCGAGAGGCCCGCATACTGGACCGGGCTATACTACCGCGGCTCTCCAAATACTCCTATTTTTTATATAAACTTATTAAAACTTAACTCTTTGGTGAAGCAATCTTTAAGAAATCTAAGCGGTTACGACTAACTGCTATCCCAGTACTTTTTATATGTTATGTAATCTTCTTTTGCCTTCAATAAGGCTTTGTAGAATTCCCTTTCCCCACCCCTAATATAGGCTTCGATAACCCTCTTCGCTGCCCTAGGTCCCACGCCCTGGGTCATGAGGGACTCTATCACATACCTTCCCATCCCTTGAGAAGCGTAGTCTATATATAACCT
>WALX01000120.1 GCA_015522625.1 Candidatus Hestiella sp. | reverse complement strand
TTTCTATATCATCTCAAATACCCCAGCGGAGTGGGCTGAAAAGCAATAGCGCAGTAGCAGTTGCGATGATAAAAGAGGTGGTGCATAAATTCGGTATTTATGAACCTTCGATACCCAGGCTTGCCTCGGAGCTTTCTATAGTTTCAGGTACTTCTATAACAGGAGCCCTTGATGATGCTTCTGCCTCGTATTATGGTGGAGTATCGATTACCGATAACATGAATATGAGAATAATAAGGGTTTTTGATTTTCCTTATGATGCCTCAGCCTTGCTTGTGCCTTCTAAGAAAAGGAATGCTATAGACCAGAAGAAGATGAGGGGGTATGCTTCTTTCTTCTTTGAGTTGTTCGAGAAAGCTAATAGTGGTGACCTGCTAGGGGCGATGAGGCTAAACGGTTTGGCAGTTGCTGAGATCTTGGGGTATGATAAGAAACCAATAATAGAGGCAATTAAAAAGGGTGCACTTGCTTCCGGAATTTCCGGTAACGGTCCCACTTATTTTATATTATGTAAGGAAGGTGATGAGGACTACTTCCTTGATATAGTCAACAGAATGGGATTAGGTGCAATAAAGGCAAGAGTTGTAGGGGTGGGTGGCGTTGAAGGTTTTCATAAGGAATTCTAGGATCAATGGTGTTATACCTGCACCCCAGTCTAAGAGCTATGCTATAAGGTATATATTTTCTTCTTTGCTAACACAGGTCAGACTCTTAAACCTATTCCTTTCAGAAGATGTGGCTTCCGCTATTAACGCAGTAGAGGCTTTAAACATTCGATATAGAGGTGGTGTTTTTAACAAAAATGGAAGAGCAAAGTTAGTAAAGAACTATGTTTATTTGGGCAATTCTGCTGCTGTTCTCAGGTTTTTTATACCAATCTTTTCTGTTATTGGCGGAGAAGTGGTAATAGATGGAGGGCCAACGCTTAGAAGGAGACCAATAGATGCCTTAGTAGAGGCTCTTTCAGAAAGGGGAGTAAAATTTTCATCGAAAAGGCTTCCTCTCAAGGTTTCGGGTAGGTTAAAGGAAAACTACATAGAAGTTAGTGGGAGGGAGAGTAGTCAACACATATCGGGCTTCATGATAGCCTTTTCTATTAAAGGAGGGGGTACAATAAAAGTTGTTGATAAGATCGTTTCTGGAAGCTACATAAAAATTACCGCTTCAGTTTTAAAATCAATAGGTATTGACGTATCCATAAAGGGAAGGAAGATCGATGTAGATGTTACAGGAAAAATAGGGAAATTTATCGGAACAGTTCCTGGTGACTATCTCCTTTCTTCATTCTATGTGGCCTCTTCTCTTCTAACAGGTGGTAGTATAGTTGTTAAAGGGCTACCAAAGCCAGAGGATGAAATACTAGATCATAGCATAGTGACCATATACAGGGATATGGGGGCTCGTAGCTTTTATGAAAATGGCAGTTGGTTTGCAAGCCCCTCTACAAGCTTTAAAGGCATAAGCGTAGACGTCGAAGATTCTCCAGACCTCGCATTATCAATAGTTCCACTGGCCTCCGTTGCGGAAGCTAAGACAAGGATCTCTGGAATTAGCAGGCTTGAAATAAAAGAGAGTAACAGGAAGGAATGGATAAAGCGCGCTCTAAAAGCATTTGGGGTAAAAGCTCTTGTGAATGACGAGATTGAGGTAGTAGGGGGTTGCTTAACAAAGGGTTTAGTCAGGTGTCCTAGTGATCATAGGATAGCCATGATGGTATCGCCCCTTGCCTTAAGGTGTGGAGGTGAAATAGAAAAAGCCGAGTGTGTATATAAAAGCAATCCTTCCTTTTGGTCCGATTTAAGAAACTTGGGAGGGGCTATAAGGACCAAAGGGGATAATGATGACATTTAGGCTTGTAGCATCCATACCAATAAAGAAGCCAGGTGAAGTTGGTTTAGTTTTAAACGAGGCATTTGCCGATCTTCTAGAGCTGAGGGTCGACTACATGAAGGATCCCACCGAGCTAGATTACGGCTTCCTTAGAAATAGAAATGTGATAGTTACGCTAAGGGATTTTAAAGAGGGAGGATATGTTAGGCATGATGATGCAGTAAAGGAAAGGCTCTTAAGAAAGCTAAAGGATATGGGGGTTATGTATGATGTAGAGATGTCATTCATATCAAGGTATAATGTAGACTATGAAGGAGAGATAGTGTCTTTGCACATAATTGATGGGAGCAAAGTAGATAAGCCCTCTATAGAAGAAAAGGTCAGGTTTTATTCTAGCAGGGCTTATGTAGTTAAGGTGGCAAGCGTACCGTTCCCTGGATATAGGGGCTTCTTGGCTTCCCTTTTGGAGGCCTCTGAAAACGTCGCAGTCATGCCAATAGGAACGAATGCTTTGGAAAGGATAGCTTATGCTTTCTTGGGTTCAAAGCTATTGTATTGCTATGCTAAAGAGCAAACTGCCCCAGGTCAACCGAGGTGCAAGGATGTGCTTTGGATAAGGAAAATGATAGCAAGTGTTAACTCCCCGGTTAACACATAGAAATCCATTTAATGAAATAATGATTAAAAACTCCTCTTCTACCCGTTTTCTGGGATGTAACATGCCTCTAGTACGTTTGCACGCATTCATCGAAGGAATAGTGCAGGGAGTCGGTTATAGGTATTTTGCTAGGAGGAATGCATTAAGGCTTGGCATAAAGGGATACGCAAAGAACCTCAGGGATGGTAGGGTTGAGGTAGTTGCTGAAGGTGAGGAAGAGGCGATAAACGCATTTTTAGAGGAGTTGAAAAAGGGCCCGATGCTTTCCAAGGTAGATAGAGTAGAATACAGAATAGAAGGCTATAAGGGAGAGTTTATTTCATTCAAAATCTACTAGCTTCTTGATAATAATTCCTTATAAGAAAGTATTTAAACCTAGGAATAAATATCAGAATTAGGATGTAATCATGAAGTTTTTGAAGGAAAAGATTGCAGAAGACCTATACCTCTTAAGGGTGGGCGACGAAAAACAAGATATTTTGAAGCTCTGTGAGAAATACCTGAAGGGATAACATACAACGCATACCTCTTAGAAACAAACGAAGGAGATGTTTTGATGGATGGGTGGAAGGAGGTATATGCCAGGAACCCTTCTGGAAATGCTAAGAGAAAACCTAGATAGAATAAAAAGATCGTGGTAAACCACGCAGAGCCTGATCATACTGGGTCAATGAAGAAGGTTCTAGAGGCTTGTAAATCAAAGCCATTAGTCGTGGGTACAAAGATGGCAGGAGACTTGCTGAAACACTTCTATAAGATAGACTTTAGTTTTAAGCCGGTTGGAGATGGCGAGGAAATAAAGTACGGTGAATATACGCTTAAATTTGTCAATACCCTATGGCTTCATTGGCCAGAAACCATGGTTACGCACATAGCTGAGTTAAAAACTTTGTTCACATGTGATATTTTGGAGGCTATAGTATAAACGATGCTATATATGCAGAGGATATAGAACTCAGCAAGTACCTAGATTTGGTAAAGAAGTATACACCAATGGTTATTGGTACCTATAGAACTCACATAGTGAAAAATATAGAAAAAATCAGAAAGCTAGACCTAGATATTAAAGGTTATAGCTCCTGATCATGGAATGTTGTGGAGAGATGCGAGAAAAATAATGAGCTATTACTATGACATAGGAAAGGGATCCCTTAGGCATAAAAAGGTAGCAATAATTTATGTATAGCATGTACGGCTTTATAGACTCAGCTATGCTTTTTGTGAAGGGTCTCGTAGAAGAAAATGGTTATGAGATATAAGGAGTTTGTGGTATCTGAGGTAACCGATTTATCCTTAATTGTCTTAGGTATCTCTACTTATGAAAACCGGATGTTTCCGTTAATGGAATACTTTTTAAATATACTTTTCAAAAAAAGTAAACAACGATATAGCAATTATTGTAATTACGTCGTATGGTTGGGGCCTATAGTTAGGGCATCGGTAATGAACGCTTTAAAAGGGACAAGGTTTAAACTCTTAGGTGTGGTAGAGTTCAGGGGGTAGCTGCAATCAAGAATATGGAGAAAAGATAAAGGACTTACTAGAAAAAGCTTTATTACAGTAATACAGTTATTCGTTTTGTACTGTATCCAATATAATATTCTGGCAAACAGAAATTAAATATACTTTGGCGTATCGCTTCACTACTGGGGTGCCAATACACGTCGCAGGTAAGTAGGAAAAGCATAAATGGTAGCACAAGGGCAGATGAATTGTTAGGAAGCCTCTTTTTAAATTATTTAGAGGACTTGGTAAGCGTAGTAAAGCAAAACTATCCTAAGAAGGGAAGTGAAATTGAAAGGCTTGTCATAGCCTTTGCTAAGTATATAAGCAAGGTTGAAAAGAGTAGGTGTGATTTAATAAACCTGACAAAGTTTGTAGAATCGCTCAGCGCTATTGGTATAAGCAAAAAGGACATAATTTCTTATGCGCTTACTGGCCTGAGTATATTGATTCCTAAAGATATAGACAAGGGGATGATCTCGGCAATAGGCCAAAAGGCATTAGACTATCTCCTTTGTAAATATCCAAATCACATAGTATATGAGAAATGTGATGGTGATAGGGTGATGCTCATAGATGACATCAAGCTTAGGCCTGTTGGTTATGACAAGGAAGAGATAATGTATAGGCTTAGGTACAACGAATGTGAGCTATTAGTTAATGTAGACAATCATTGTTTTGACTTCTCTCCATAGCTCCCTATTGCTTACCTTATGCGCTGGTTGAGGTGGGGCAAAAATCCTCGGGGATTTTCCATTAATGGAGAGAGGGCCTGTTCGTATTCAATCTTTTTGTAAAATCCTAATAAAATGGTGCCATGTTGTGTGCCAGGTCTGTTTGATTAAAGGGGTTAATACCATTGAAGTATGAACTACATGGAAAGGAGGTCTCGGGTCCATTCACGATTCCATCAGGAGTGATAACAACCGAAGTCCAAACCATTGAAATGTTTGCAAATGAAATACCTGAACTTGGAATAATAACAACAAAGAGCATAGGGGCGAGAAAAAATGACGGAAACAGGGAGCCAATAATCGCACAATACGGTAGTACATCTTTTATAAATGCTGTTGGTTTAAGAAACCCGGGCGTAGACGAATTCAGGGAGAGGCTCTCCATGATAAAAATACCAGGAGACCGCTTCTTAATGATATCTATTTATGGTGCAAACGAATATGAGTTTAGAAACGTGGCTGAGAAGCTTTATGAATTTGCAGATGGCTTTGAGCTAAACCTCTCATGTCCTCATTCAAAAAAATACGGGAAAGTTGTTGGTCAGGACGCGAATTTAGTAGGGAGAATAGTTAGGTTCGTGTCTTCTTTGGGAAAGCCCGTGTTTGTTAAGGTGTCTCCAGATGTTGAGGATGAAGTATTAGAAACTTCAATAGAAAATGGGGCAAACGGCTTTGTTGCAATTAATACCCTTGGGCCGGCTGTACTGTATCATAATGGTTACCCAGTGCTTTCAAACACATTTGGAGGCATTTCAGGTAAGGCCATTTTGGAAATTGGAATAAGGACTGTAAGGAAGATAAGAAAAATGACAAGTTTACCAATAATAGCAGTAGGGGGTATATCTGATGTTAACGATATAGTTAGGTATAAACAGGCGGGTGCTTCATACTTCGGGATCGGATCGGCTTTAGCTAGTATGTCTACAAGCCAAATAAAGGAGTATTTTCGTAGGCTTCTAAAAGACCTAGAAAGAGGCTCTAACAATGCTATCAAAATTTTAAAAGACGCTAGGCTCCTTGCCCAGAAGAACACCTATAGAAAATATAGGATAAATAAAAAAGTAAGCTTTTCTGAAGACCTTTATATGATTGAATTTGATGCCTCTATAGACGCGCAGCCGGGCCAATTTGTATTCCTTTGGATACCTAAAGTAGGGGAGAAGCCCTTTTCCATATTTAATGACGATCCTTTATCATTGCTTATTAAAAAAAGAGGGCGTTTTACTAGCTACCTAGCTGAACTTGGGCAAGGGAAGTGGGTATATATTAGAGGACCCTATGGTAACTCCCCAAGCCTTAATGGAAGGGTTCTCCTCGTTGGTGGCGGTACTGGTATAGCAGCCCTATATATGTTCGCAAAGCGGTATAGGAACTGCGTTGCCTTACTAGGGGCTAAGGATAAGAATCATTTACCTTATGCAATGTTTAAGGATATCTGTGAGCTGTATCTCGTTACCGAGGAAGGTGAAATCGGCATGAAGGGGCTTGTGACTGATATGTTGGAAAGTGTTTTGCTTAGAACCAAACCCTCTTCTGTGGTTAATTGTGGTCCTGAGCAAATGATTAGGAATGCAGTCAAGGTAGAAGCCAAGTACGTTTCACAGGAAAATATATATTCTTCAATAGAAAAGCTAACCATGTGTGGGATAGGGCTGTGTGGCACTTGCGCAACATCAAAGGGTTACAGGACTTGCGTCGATGGGAATTTTCTCTTGCCTCATCAGCTATTTTAGCTTTTGATCCATACTGGTGTATAGCAGAACACTCAAGTGGGAGTTCCCATGGAAGCCTTAATAAAAAGTGATATGAAAACCCCTGAAGTATTGGAGAAGATGCTTTTTAATTACCTGGAAAATGTCATAGCCTTTGCAAAGGAAGAGCGTATAAAAAAAGAGAAAGAAATTGAAAGGCTTGTCATAGCCTTTGCAAAGTATCTCACAAAGGCGCAAAACGAAAACTGGAGCTTTAGTGAAGTAAGCTTTGTTGACATGTTTAGGATAATTGGCATAAAGAGGAAAGAAACCATAGACTACATCTTGTTAGGCCTCTCGATTATGCTCATAGACAGGTGGGATAGGGGGGTAATAGCCATAGTAGGGGAGAGGGTTTTAAATGAGTTGCTTAAAAAATATAGAAGGCATAAGGTCAAAGAAAGTTGCGATGAAAGAAAAACCTTTTATGTGGATGGTCAAAGGCTGGCTAGGAGGGACGCGAACGAGAAGCACATCAGGCTTGAAATTGAAAGAAAAAGCTTTTATGTTAATGTAGACGGAAGGTGCTTTAACTTCTCGGCCTAGGCACGTTTAAATTTTCTTAGCATTGAAGTAAAATTTCTTAATTTTAATATTACCTGCAAGGCTCATGCTTATGTATAGGACGCACAGAGGAGGTAGTCGGGTTTAAATAAATTTCATAAGTCAAAAACATTTAGGTTTTCATGAAGAAAGGGATCCAAGTGGTTGTTGCATAAGGGTTTTCAGCAACTTGATTTGAATGATAAAGCTAGCAAAGCTCTCAAAGCAAGGTCTAGAATTAGCAAAAAACCCTTGAGCTTCTAGATGGAGCCTAATGCAAAGCCAAGATGAAAAAAGAAGGTTTTCTCCATAAGGACAGTTTACCTCTTTTTCCATTGCAAAACCTCGCCAAAAAACCCAGCGCTAGATGCCTCTATTACTCCAAAAATTAGTGGAAATATTGCGATGAGGGCGCTATATGGTATGCCTGAGATTAGTTGGGTCTCCTTCGCAATTAGGTGGAGTGATGGAAAAGATAGATAAAGGAGGATTGATGAAAGGAAGCCTATCACAAAACCTGCAGAGATCCTGATTGATCTTTTCTCTATTACACCTAGGAAAGCCCCAGGTATTATTGCTAGAAAGGCATATCCAAAATAATACGCAAGCAGAAATGATAATATGATGGCTATTATATAAAATGCTATGTAATAGAGCCTTCTCATCTTCACTTCCCTCCTGGCAGGAGTACCCATACAATTACTGGTTTTGATACTCTCCCCAGCTGAAAGTATTTAAAATGGAGCCAATAGTTAAGCTGGGTCAGATTGCTATAGAAGTTTTCTGAAGGCCCTCCTGGGAACACTCCAAAGAACTCTCCTAGCCCCGGTGACGAAACCATCCTAAGGCTGGGTCCTTCGCTTGTTATTAGTGGCATGTATGCTGTTCCATTAAAAGAGAAGTATGCAGCAGAGGGCGTAAATCCATCTCCCCATAGGGGAAGGGGACCGTAGTTAAGGCTAGTAATGCCTGCTGGATTTACTAGGAGTAATTTGTGCACCCTTCCCCAATTCCATTGGCTTATATTACTTCCCAGTTTGCTATCAAGGTACGATATAGCCTTTACATAGGCTGATTGCACGGCATTGCAAAAACTCCCATTAAATAGTGGAGATGTCTCATTATGTGTGCCAAGGTATGCTAGGTCATTCACGAGGAGGTTGTATCCTGCATAGAACAATTCAGTATAGTTGCTTAATCCATGGCTGCTGAGGATTGATCCTAATGTATCATTGAGAAGATAGAACTTCGTGTATGTAAAAATAGTTGGGGCAACTTCGTTTTGATAGAAGGTAAAGTTCCACTCAGAAAGCTTTTTAATGCCTTCACTTTCTATTCCATTCAAACTTTGACCTGACAGGCAAGATACAAATACTGGATTTAGCACAGAGGCCCATGCATCCGTAACATTTCCCTGCAATTCTTCCATTTGATCGATTGTTATGTTCTTATGTGCCTTTAAGAACCTATATATGGTCAGGGCCCTGGCACCAGATGCCCAATAGCCACCGACAAATGGAAACGGATAATCAATATAGGCGGTTGGCTGGTTCGGCGCAAATATGTACCCCCTTTTAGGGTTAAATGCATGGGGTAGGTATTTAAATGGTACGAACCCAACAGGTTCATATTTTCCTGAAGAACCGTTTAGTATTAACCTTGCCCCAATCACCCTTATAGTTTTGTTATTTGGTAGCGCTATATTTATAAGAGGGTAAAGCCCTGCAGTAATATAGCCAGCATGGTTCCTCGATACCATCCCTATGTTTTGAGGTGGGATAACCCAATATTCTGCAGCCCTTATTAGTTGCGAAAAGTTGGTTGAATTATCAAAAAGCATCTCAGCGACGAGTGTTAGAAATGGGTGGAACTCGGCAGGCCAATAAAGGCTTATCCCCAGCCCTAGGGTAGAGTTGTAGGCTACTAATGGTCCATTGTTCGTATAATACAATGTGTATTCCTTTCCCATTAAGTCGAATCTATAGGCCTTCATGGGATACCATTTTCCATTAAACAAAAAGGACTTGTTGTTCATGTTTATCTTTTCTAGGTAGGCATCACTTGATGCTCCCATTGGAGTCGTTAAACCCCAGGCTGTGTATTTCGTGTGCCCAATGAGGATTCCGGGTTCACCAACGAGTTCCCAGCCCGTAACGTTAATTCCGGGTGCGGACAATTGAATCGGTAGCCATAGAGATGGATCATAGAGGGTCAGGTGGGGATCGTTAGCTATTATAGGATATCCGGTAGCACTATAGTTACCTGTTACTTCCCATTCATTGCTCCCCAAATCAATAAAGCCTAATGGTGGGTCTTCGCATATCCCTCTTAATGCAGACAATATTAATGGTCTTGCCTTGATTAATGTTGCGTTACTTATGCCCGTTGCCCATTGCGAATAGAAGTTGAGGGACCAGAAGTAGGTAGGTGAAATGTTAAATGATTCCAGGTTTAGGCTGTTAACAGTACCATTACCTGGCATGGCTGTTATTGAACCATTTATAAAGTAAGGATAGTATGGCATAAGGGTTTTCGTTAGGTTGAAACCAAGCCTTGGATATATGAGTGAAAGCTCTAGTTCTTCACAAAAGCCTGAGGTCAAACTATATGCCATTACTTCCCCCCATGCTAGGCTATACAAGGGTGACCATTTGTATGGTTTTATTTTTGCTAAGTAGAAGATTGGTGGAAGTTCATGGCTTTTTTCAGCCTGTGCGATGTATGCGTTTATGCCATTCGAGTATGCTACTAGGTCTTCATATAATGATGGATAGTGGGCTTTCACAAATTGCAAAGAAAGGTTTGCATTCTGTGGAAATCCAATTTCATGTGCCTTTATGTCCATGTTAATTGCCTTTTTGCCAAACCACGAGCTGAGATTTCCCATACCTGTAAGCCCAAATAGCTCCAGTTGGAATAGCCTCATAGAGGCCGTATAGTATCCTTCAGCGTAGAAAGCGTCATATTTATCCTTTGCATAAATGTGCGCTACTCCATTGCTATCTATAATTACCTCGACTTTATTTTTTAGCCCCTTCAAATGAATAGTTTGGTTCTTTATTTTATATTGGTAAAGCCATATACTTTTTCTGGATGGCGATAGGAATGTAAAGCTCATTCCAAATATCGATAGGAAGATTATAATAAAGAGGAAGATACCAATCAGAACATATGACGTCTTGCTTTTCACCACAAGTACCACCACCTTAATTATTCTGGTTAATTAGTATATATTTGTTAATGTCCTTAATGTTTAGTTTATTTTTTATAATAGAACATATAGTCCTAACAATAACTACACCTTAGTGGGTTTAGGAAAAACGAGAACCTTTTGGTTATCAAAAATAAAACAATAAAATAAATAATTTATGATGAAGACTTATTCATGTTATGCTGAAGCTAAGGGCTTGTCTCCTCTAGCACATTGGAAAACTTTTCTCTTAGTATCCTCTTGTTAGCTTTACCTGTTGATGTAAGTGGTATTTCGTTTACTATAATTACTTTGTCTGGTAGCCACCATTTGGATATTATACCAGGTTCCACGAACTTCTCTATTAAGAACCTGTTTATCTCCTCGGTATTTATTTTATCTTCGTAACCCTTCTTAGGGACAATTATTGCTATTGGCCTCTCGATCCATTTCTCGTGCTTTGCTGCTATGACTGCAACAAAAGAGACCCCTGGATGTTGAGATATGGCATCTTCTAACCTAAGCGAGGATATCCACTCTCCCCCGCTTTTTATTACATCTTTGTCTCTGTCCATTATGAAGACGGAGTCATCTTCGTATACAACTGCTAGGTCTCCAGTATGGAACCAGCCACCTCTCCATGCCTTTTCTGTTTTCTCCTCATCTTTAAAGTACTCTGGAGTTATCCATGGAGACCTAACTACTATCTCACCGATAGTTTTTCCATCTTTGGGTACTGGTTTCATTTCAGGATCTACGACTTCTAGGTCAACTAGAGGAATGGGATATCCTGTTCTTAGAGATATCTTAAATAATTCTTCTTGGCTAAGCTTCTTGTAGTATTTGCTTGGTGGAGCAGCTAGGGTCAATACCGGAGCTGTCTCAGTAAGGCCGTATCCCACATATATTCTCATACCTCTCTTTAATGCGAGTTTTGCTAACCCCTCAGGAAGGGCAGAACCACCATTAATAAACAGCACACCGCTTACATTATATTTGGTGCTCTCTGGGTCTGTCAGTAGCATATACAGTATAGTCGGTACTCCTGCAAAGTATGTCACTCCTTCATTTTGTATTAGCTCCAAGTAAACCTTAGGTATGAACCTTCCCGGATAAACTTGTTTTTGGCCTAGTATGGAAGACGTAAAGGGTAGCCCCCAACTGTAGACGTGATACATTGGAACCACATGCATTATAACATCTTCTGATGATATCTTTAGCTGGCCAAATGTAGATGCATGAATGGCTACTGACATTGCATGCAATACCATTGCCTTATGGCTGTGGTATGCTCCCTTTGGTAGTCCAGTAGTTCCGCTAGTAAATCCCATAAAGGCGGGTCTGTCCTCACTAAGCTCTGGGAATTCATATTTACCTCTATTTTCTTTTAATAAGTCTTCATAATGATACGCCTTAACGTCTCCAATCTTCTGTGGAACAGAATCTGTATCAACAACTATAATGGCTTTAAGGGTCTTTATCCTGCTTGCTAGTAGTTCTGCTAGCTTTAAGAAATCTTCATGGACGATCAAAGCCTTGTCCTCTGCTAGGTTAAATATATACACTATCTCGTTTGGAGAAAGCCTTACGTTGACTGGGTGCAATATAGACCCTGTCATTGGGATGGCAAAATATGATTCCAGGTGCCAAACGGTGTTCCAGTCAAGAGTAGCTACCCTGTCTAGGTCTCCGATTCCCAGCGACTTCATTGCATTTGCTAATGACTGTACCCTATCAGCAAAATCTTTGTAGGTATGCCTAAATACTCCTTTTTTTGTTTTATACACTATCTCAGAGTCTGGATAGAGATTGACCATCCTCTTATAGATGTATTTTATGGTCACATCGTAACCGGGCCTACCTAAAACCTTTTCAGTCATGACCACTTTATTGGATCCCCCTAATAAGAATTTACAATCCCTATTATATATGTTTTTATGTTTTCACTATCTAATTATAGAGAAAAGGTGGGTTAGGTGGCAGAGGCACTGCAAAATTTATTGGGCAAAGAATATATCCCTTTGGGTATTATGTCTGGTGTGAAGGTATATTTAAATAAAAATGGAAGCATTGCTAGTTTAATAGTTCAGAACGATTGGCCAATGCTTTATTTGACATGGTATAGAACAATAATAGATAATGGAATTAAGCTAAAGGAAGATAGGTACTTGGTTGGTAGGATATTGGAGCAAGAAAATTTTAAAAATATAGGGAATGTTTCTCTGAGGTTTGATGGTAGTAGGTTTATAGTGAAAGATACGCGCGTATCATTAAAGTATTCTTGGTATATTGTAGATGTTCATTCCTATTTTGACCTTGATCCGGCCAAGGAGTTGCTTGAAATCGTAAATGGCTTGAAGCCAAAGTTTTTGTTATTAGCAAATTTATGCACTGATCCCCTCTCCGTTTCCTCATTTTTAAGTAGGTATGGTAAGCATGTTGTCATATATGCATGCCCGGATAGGGAATTCATTTCCAAGAAGGCATTGGGCTTTGAGTTGGTATATGAAAACAACCCACTGCCTGTATCCAGCATAGATCATAATAGCGTAGTAAAAGTTAAAGCAGATATTGAAAAAATTGTTTCTATGGGCATCTAATCTCTTATAGTTTCTAGCATTGTTAATACCTGCCATATTCTCGTTCTCGCATGGAATGGCATGTTAGGATCTTGGCTGATTTCATCAAGCGCCGAAACAGCATTCGCCGCTCTAACTCCTGGGGATAACTTTGTATCCCTTAAATATGTTAGGGCATTAGCCGCGGCTCTCCTTATATTCCTTGGAACTGCTGTATCGTTTACTATTCCGGCCAATATGTTTATTGCCAACTTCAGTTTCTCGTCTGTGCTTGTTTGGACTGACATTCTTCCTCACCCTTTCTAAAATGTATTTCTGGTGTTTAAAACTTAAACTACTTATTTTTGTATGGGTATATGCCTTTATTTAAGGTATAAGTTTATATCCTTATACCTTTAACACCCTCTTGGTGGAGGAAATGGGAGACGTAAAGAAAATAATATTGGATACTGCAGAATTTCATCCCTTGCACAAATCATGGCTAAGCTTAGCACAAAACTTAGCCAAGGAACTCGGTGTGGAAGTGGAGGTAAAGAAGGAAGACTACCTTTTCGCGATCTCTTACGGAGATAAAGATGACATAGGTATGGCTTGGCTTCCCCAGCTCTTTGTCCAGACCACTGATGATAAAATAATACTTGTTATGAGTCAATATCCTTTCGATCCAGTTACAACAAAGCCTAGCGATGCGATGGCATTCGAGGAGGCCAAAAAGAGAATAGATGAAATAAAAAAAGATCCATAATTTCCCTTATCTAAAGTTCTATTGGTTAATGGCTTAGAAAAGATTTTTAAGTTATTATATAAAACCTTGCTGATAGGATTGAATTGGAAAGCTATGAGAAAAACGATAAAAAAGAAAAAAGGCTATTCTATTTGGTAGGCATAGGTGAGATTTTAGTAGCTATAATATTAATTTTAACCGTAGTTATAGGCTCTCTTATAGCCATTTCCAGCATGTTCAAAATGTTCTATACTGGTGTGTTTAATAAAAACAATATTCTAAACCTGATAGATACTTCATTAATACTGCTAATAGCTATAGACCTGCTAAGGACAGTAGTTGTTGGATTCTCTAAAAGATCAATCCCTATAAAAACGGTAGTCGAAGCAGGTTTAATAGTTGTCATCAGGCAAATGATAGCGAACTCCTTGTTGAACGGAGGTGCAATAAATTTGGTTTTCACTTCCATCTCATTTATTTTAGTAGTCATTGGCTGGGTCATAGTTAGTAGGTATACTTCAGAGAAAGCGTAAATCGTTTCACTCCATTAAGAGCTTATGCAGTATCCTTGTTTACTGCTTGGCTATTCTTCGCAATTGAGGAGAAAACTTTAGCAGTTCGTTGAAGTCTTTCGGTAGCTTGGGGAGTATCAAAGCTACTGCAGGAACTTTCAATATGCTTAGAAGGTTGTTTGCCAAGTTCTCAAAACCTTTTTGATTATTATTATTGATAAGGGAGTAGATCGATTCAATCAATCTAAAAGCAAGTTCATTGTTTGTTATTGAGAGAAGGCGTATTAGGTTTATGCCGTTAGACTTAATTAGGGAGTTCTCTATTTTCCCCACCACATAGATATAAAGTGCGTGCCCCCTATTTGTTATGCTACAATCCCCACCAAGTATCTTGCAATCTATATAATCAACCGGAATTGAGTCAAAGTGATATATCTTCACATCCTTAAGTTCAAAACTCAGGTTAAACTCTATAGATCCATATTTATATAGTATTATGCGATGCTCTTTGCTAAGGTCTTCTGCATGCTTCCAATAGCTCCTTTCTTGGTACTCGCTCAACCCTATGCTCTTTAAAAGGCGGGTTGTTGCTATGGGTGCATCTCTGCATCTCAGATTTTTTTCGATGCAAAACTTTAGTATTTTCGTTGCACAATCCAAGGAGCTCTTTAGAAATGTTTTGTTTATCCGCATCTCTATCACATCAGTATTCTAAAAGGGTAGATGAAGCCTTAAAATTTTTGATTAAAATTTGGTTAGTGTTGGTTGGTGTTGGCAAAGGGTTGGAAATAAATTGACCGCAGAGAAAACTACCAATGAAAAATTTATCGGTATGTTCAGCGTCTACGTTGTCTCCTCTATTTTTCTATATTTTTTTGTAAAAATTGGAGTAGAAAACTCAGCGCCATCCATTCTTATGTCAATAAGATATGCTGTTGCTGGAAGCATCCTGTATTTATTATCTAGAAAAATTATTATAAACAAAGGCGTAATCTTTTTATCCTTATTTACGTCAATCTCAACACTTTTTTGGGCTTATGGGCTAATATATGTAAACCCCGCATCTTCTTCAGTTATTAGCTATACCATGCCTTTTTTTGCGCTTATCTTGGCATTTTTTCTCTTAAGGGAAAGTCCAACCCGTTTTGAAATAATTGGCCTCATAGTTGGATTCACTGGCCTGGGCATCTATAGCTTACCGTTGCTTAAAGGCTTGACAGCTTTGGGTGTGCTTTTAACTATAATTGATGCGTTCTTTTGGGCTGCGTTTAGCGTATACTATAGGAAGCTTTCTAACTATGATGTTCTATCATTAAATGCCTCTCAATTCATATTAGGAGCATTATACATGGCTGTATATACTCTATTCCTACCACGCAACGGTTTATACATAAGCTTTAATATGGAGTTGATTGAGAGCTTAGTGTATATATCTACAATTGGTGGGGCACTTCAGTTCTTAGTGTGGAACTACATGCTCAAGTTGGAAAAGGTAAACAGAGTAACCGTGTTAGCCTACATAGTTCCTGTAGCTACAACGCTTGTGCAAATTCCAATTTACAAAAAGCTCCCTACTTTAATTCAAATTATAGGACTTATAGTAATTATAGTTGGTGTTGTCTTAAGCAGGTATAAGAAAGAAGAGGCTACAATATCTTGAAAGCAAAATTGTGCGGATTTTAACCACATTAATACTTTGCTTGACGATTAAAAAAGGTTGTTTCAGTTTAAACGATACATTTAAATACTTTAAAACACCAGTAAATACTTGGTGTTGTATGGAGAAGCTGTATAAGCTTAGTGAATTCGCTAGGCTGATGAATATTAGTCGTAGTGGTGTTATTAAGTGGATTAAGAAAGGGAAGATTAGGGCTATTAACATTCATGGTAGGTGGTATATTTCAGAGTCAGAGTTTGAGAGGTTAATTAAAGGCTATGCTAGTTTGAAGAGGATTGCTATCTATGCTAGAGTTAGTGGTAATACGCAGAAGGATGACCTAGAGAGACAAATAGCTTCACTAGAGGACTATGTTAAGAAGCATTTTCCGCAAATTGAATACATAGTTGTTAAAGAAGTTGCTAGCGGTCTTAAGGAAGATAGGGGAGGACTAAGGAAGCTTATAGAAATGGCTAGGAAGAAACAAATAGATGCAGTTATTGTAGCATATAAGGATAGGTTAACGAGATTCGGCTTCACCTACATTGAGGAGGTCTTTAAAGCATATAGTGTGAGAGTAATAGTTGCTTTCCATGAAGAGCCGAAGGATTACTACCAAGAACTTGTAGAGGACTTGATTGCTATCGTCACCAGTTTTGCTGGTAGAATCTATGGTAAACGTAGTCATAAATGTAGGAAGGTGGTGGAGGCAGTTGAACGAGCAGTTAAAGACCCTTAAACGAAGCGTTGTCCTAGAAGCATGGAGTAATAAAATTGGGAGGCAAGCTCTTAGAGAGATTACAACTGAAAGCTTTGCCTTTTAAGGCGGAGATGAAAGACTTATAAGTTGTAAATACAATATTTTGAAAAAAGGAGTTCCCATAATCCCGAGTTCCCTAAGTGGAATAGGGGTAATGGACTGGGATAGATACAAATCCCAGATGGGGGCATCTCTGACCAGCCCGACTGCCCCGCAGATGAAAGATGTATTCCCGAATAGATGCGGGGAACTAATGAACGCCCTAAAGGGAACCCTCGCCCTTTAGGGTGGGGAGGAGGTCAGTGAAGCTTATAGGAGTATGCTTCAAGAAATGGTAAATTATGCTGTAGAACACAAAGCATCACAATTCACTCTCCACAAGGTCTTCTACCACAGGTTTAGAAAGGAATATCATTGGTTATCGACAAGGATTATCAAGGGATGCTATAGAGATGCCGTTAGGAGAGCAAAGCCCTTTAGAGAACTCAAGAAGAAAGGAATGGCTAAAACAGATAAACCAGTAATAAAGAAGGTAACGATAATATTCTCGGATTCTCAAGATTGGAGAATAAAAGATGGCGTAATAGAAGTTAGAACTCATAGAGGATGGGTAAAGATACATTATAGAGTTCATAGACAACTATATAGGTATCTCTATAATGGCTGGAGGCTTGTAAATGAGTTAAAACTTAAATTGAACAACAAGAAAATACTTGTTTACCTTACGTTTAAGAAGGATTTTGAGATAACGTATAATCCAAGTAATGTTGTAGCTGTTGATGTTAAAAGGTAAATCAACTAAGGCTAGGAGTGTTAGGAAAGCTCTTAAAAAGCTTAGAGAGAAAGAGAGGAAACAAGACATTATCTATAGGACAGCTAAAATAATTGAGGAGGTTGCGAGGAGAAATAATGCTATTGTAGTTATAGGTAATGTTAATAGAGGTAAAAAGAAATTGGTTGAAAATGTGAGGAAGAATACTTTGAGGCATAGGATTTCTCAGTGGAATGTAGTAAGACTAGTAGAAGTCCTCAGAAACAAACCGTTACATGCTGTTGAAATATCTGAGGCGTACACCTCCTCCATAAACCCATTCTATGGGAAACGTATTCGTAAATATACTCCATCTATGATCCACCATGTGGTGAGAGGGAGTAAGAGGATAAAGGGTAAACAAAGTTCAGCTAAGACTAGCTAGGTTATATAATGGATTAGCTCTAGATAGAGATGTTATCGGTGCTATAAATATTGGGTTGAGGTATCTATCCTCAGATGGGAGGGCTATGGCGTTGCCCTCGACTGAGTCCCATGAGGTGCGGGTGAAGCTGATGATACCGCACCTAGGGCTAACCCCTCTCACAGAGTTAAAAGTATTGAAAACTAACTAAAAGTACCATGAGAGGGGAAACGCTTAAGCAGGTTCTAAGCTTATAAGCTATGAATTCGAATTTTATTCCCGGTGAAGGCAGTGGCCGAATTGACTATAGGTAATCCGAAGTTGCCAAAATGGAGTTCCATACATAGTCACATATCAGGCCTTGGTCTAGATGATAATGGTAAGGCAAAGCCAATAGCTTCTGGGCTCGTCGGCCAAGTAGAGGCTAGGGAGGCATGTGGTGTTATTGTTGAGCTAATAAAAGAAGGTAAGCTAGGGGGAAAGGGCATACTATTTGCGGGACCTAGCGGTACTGGTAAAACGGCCTTGGCAGTTGCCATAGCTAAGGAACTAGGTGAGGACACACCCTTTGTATCGATAAATGCAAGCGAAATAATTAGTGCTGAGAATAAAACGGAGATCATGACACAGGCCTTTAGGAGGGCAATAGGTATAAGGATGAAAGAAGTAAGAAAGATTATAAGTGGTGTTGTAAGCGAGCTAAAATACATAAAGAAGTCCTCTCCTTTCCTTCCACAACCTGTTCTTGGTGGGGCTAGGCTTGCCTTAGAAACAAAATCAGACAAAAGGGAGTTTACTGTAGGGCCAGAAGTCGCCTCCCAACTGCAGTCCTTCGGTATCAGAAAGGGCGACCTTATAATGATAGATGCTGAGACCGGAGAAGTCAGAAGGTTGGGAAGGGTAAAGGAAAGGAGTTCCTTTGCGTTTGATATAGATACAGAGAGGCAGGTAGAAATGCCCGATGGCAAGGTGCAGACTAGCAGGGAAATAGTCAGAACCTTTACATTGCATGACATAGATCTATCTATTGCAGCTCAGAGGGCAGCTTTTACCATATTTGGTTTTCTTTCACAGGAAAGAGGTATTGACGATGAGATTAGGAGACAAACGGATGAAATGGTAAAGAAAACCACACAAGAAAATAAAGCTCAGCTCGTTCCTGGAATACTGTTTATTGATGATGCTCACATGCTTGATATAGAAGCATATAGCTATTTAACAAAGGCTATGGAGAGCGAGTACGCCCCAATAATAATACTAGCGACTAATAGAGGGATAACAACAATTAGGGGTACCGATGAAAAAGCACCCCATGGTATGCCGAGGGACTTGCTTGATAGATTGCTTATTATACTTACGAAGCCTTATAGTCAAGATGAAATAATGAACATAATAAAAATAAGGTCTGATGAACTTGACATCCCTCTCACGGAAGGGGCGTTGAATTTTCTAACAAAAATAGGCTTAGAAAGGAGCTTAAGGTATGCATTACAACTGCTTGATCCTGCTAAAATCTTTTCGATGCGTAGGAACTCTATCAAGGTTGAGGAGAGCGATGTGGAAAATGCGTCAAAGCTTTTCTCGGATATAAAAGAAAGCACAACATTCTTGGAAAAATACAAGGAATTGATGATCAAGTAGCTTTTATATGTAACCAAATCTTCTTAAAAACTCACTCATGGATTCCATCAACCCTCTATCAAAGAATGGTTCTATTTTACTTGATATGCTTATTAGAGCGCCACTCTTAATTTTGCTCTCCTTTAATGCTGTTTTCAGCCTCTCAGTTATGGAGTCATTTATTCCTATACCATAAACTGAATGCTTGTTGGTTTCCCTTCTAGTTACATTGTTTATACCATCTAGTCCTAGGCAAAGGGTCGTAGCAACTATCATCATTGCTATTTTAGTAACTGGAACCCTCCTCAGATAACCCTTTATGCCACCAGAGGCGACATAGTCCATAATAGATTTGTTGTCGGAGAGGAACTTTACTGCGCTGACTTTTATATCTTGTTTCTTTGCTTCTTCCTTGATCCATTCGGCCCTTTCGTAGCTACTTTCACTGTTGCTCTTTGCCACTATCTCGAAACCGGTATTACCTATGTAGTTTTTGTCTGGGAGGTAAAGGATGTTTTCTGCAGTTATCTCTACCTCTGCTATCAGTCCATTCTCTAGTTCTTCAATCACCTCATCTTTAAGCCTTGAGGCAATTCCAATGGCCAACATACTTGGCAGTATTGCTATAACACCTTTTCCCTTGTAATAGTTTTCTGATATAAACTCTGCTAGGTGTTCTGTTCTATCACTAATTGGAGGCTCTGGGATCCTTTCGTATTCATAGATCTCATCGAAGCTGAATGCATCAATAATTGTATTGTATATAGGAATCTCATCAATGCTCGGTTCATGGATACTTTTGACAACCAGAGATAAACCCTTTGGCTCCTTAACCATTTTTCTATGGTCAAAAAGAAGGAGTTTTTTATCTATTATTCTGGATTTTAAATATAGCCTTTTCAGAAACGCTTGACACTCCCTGACGGTATTTATCAATGCTCTTCGCACCTATTCTTTGATGTTTTTTTCTTCTACCATTCTTTTCCCAGTTATAACCTGGTCTATGCTATGAATAACACATCCAAGGGTTTCAAGCATATCCTCTACCTTTTCAAATGGTATGTCATTACCCTCAACAGTTATATTAAGACCAGCAGTTTCTACATCCATTTCTTCAACAGTTATATTAACACCATCAACTCCATTTATGGAGGCTATGTTTTTGGCAACATCAATAATAGAAGGACCCTTTATGGGCTTCATCACGTCCAACACAATCCTTCTAAGCGGTGCGCTCAACTTGTCTCCCAAAAATTATAATCTATAGAAGATTATTAAACTTTCTACAGTATTGCTAATTTGCTATAGAGGTGTGAAGAGAACGGTTAGTGGTAAGACTGCTATGAAAAGTAGCGAAAGCATAGCAAAGGAGTTATTGGAAGTTCTTGGATATAAAGTGAGCGAGTTTCATAAAAAGGTAATAATAAATGGTGTAGAAGTTTCTGATGTAGACATCGTTGCTGAGAAAGATGGAAAGTTATATGCCGTTGAGGTAAAGGCGGGTCCTGCCGATGTATCATCTATTAGGCAAGTTTACGTTAACTCTAGGGTATTGAAAATGATTCCAATAATAGTCTCTAGAGGTTTAGCCGATGAAAGGGCTGCAGAATTGGCTAAGGAACTGAACGTAGATATAATTTCCCTTTCTGACCAAGTATTGACTAGTCTCGATGAATTATATGTAACGTTTAGGAGCGCCTTAACAGATTTCTTTAATGATGTCCTTAGGTTTTTATTAAAATGCAATACATTAAGCGAAGGGGATTTAAGAATCTTATCTCATATAGCGCTGTCAGGAAACATAGAAGAGGCTGCAAGGAACTATGGGGTACCCTTAGAAGAATTTGTAGCTGAAATCTCCAATCTGCGGAAAAAAGGCGTCTTGCCAAAAGGTAGATATGATTATGTTTTGCTACTTAGCAAGCTTATGATACTTCTTTGTAGCTTCCTTAAAAATGAAATGAATAGGTCTTTCTAATAACGTAGGATTAATGGAAGCTTGCAAGACAACCCTTAGCCTTGCTATAATTAAAGTATGGTTAGAAGTTAATTAATCAAGGTAGCTGAATAAAGTTCTTAGTATTTATTAGTAGCTGTTTCATATAACAAATGCAGTAGGTTTACTTGCTAGTTAATGAAATGGTAGGGCAATTGTCTCCTTTAAGGAACTCTAGGAATAGCAACTCCTCTCAGTAACCTTCCAGAGATATCTTTGTTTTATTGCATTATAGTTCAGGTTCTTCTCCCAGGCTTTCATCGTATTCCATTCTTATTTTTTCTAATTCTTTCAATATATTTTTCCTAAACTCTAATATGTAGGATCTTGGTAGTTTTTTCTCTGCAGATCTCAATACTATATCTTCTACCATTGCATATTTCTTGTATTTTTCATTCAATTTTCTCCACTCTACCCCTTTTAACGCCTCTTCAACATTTCTGTCTCTAGGTAAGATGTTTGATACCATAAGGACTGCTATTATTGGATAGCCTATATACCCCCTTAG
>WALX01000119.1 GCA_015522625.1 Candidatus Hestiella sp. | reverse complement strand
GAAGGCCGAAGGAAGGGGGAGGCCGAGGAAGCTTGTAAAGATAAATACAGAAAAGTTGCTTGAGATGCTAAATGAATGTAGAAAAAACCTGGATGAGGCAGAAAGTCTTTTAAGAAAAAAGAGATATATAATTTAAAAAGTATCCATAGATTCTACAAAGCTATTTAAAACTATCATGGGATCTTTAGACTTCATTATTGCGCTAGCTACTAGCACCCCTTTTGCTCCCAGTTCAATAGCCTTTGTTGCATCCTCTGCTACTGTAATTCCTGCTCCGGCAAGCACGGCCACGTCCCTAACAGACTTTACAGCCTTTATGGATTCGGTAATTACTTCAGGTTTTGCCTTTGAAACCGGAATGCCTGTACCTATAAGCTCTGGCGGTTCAATTGCTATCATGTCCGGTTCCAGATATGCTAGGCCTAGTGCTTCTCCGGGCGTGTCTGCGCACGCTATTGATTCCTTACCGATAGATTTCAGCACACTAATGCTACCTTCTATATCTCTATACGCTAATTTGTGTTCGCTGTGATTAATTAATGATCCCCTTGCAACAGAATATTTGAGGGATTCTACTGGCAGAAATCCAGTGTGTGCCCCAAATCCGAATGAATCTATGTGTTGCAAGAACACATCGTCATATGCGTTAGATACTTTCTCCAGCACAATTGATGGTACGGCCAATATTATCCTTACATTGTTGTGCTTTGAAGAGAGCCTATAAGAAGCCCTAGCTAATTCAACCCCAACTTCGTTAAAGGCGGTTTCATATGCTTTATAGTTTATTGCCAAAATACGCTTCACCTACATCACCATATAAAAGGAAAAAGGTAGGGGTTATATATTGTGGTATGTTACATTTTCTCAAGGTCATGCCTTGTTATTGGCTTATAGCCCATTTCAAAAGGCTTAAACCTATTTTCCAGTCTTTTGAGCACGTCTGGCAGTGTTGTGTATTCCATATCTTCTGGCCCAAGCCTGTGGGGCATAAAGGGTCCGTGCCTTCTCATGTATTCTGCTATGATTTGCGCTGTCCTCCTAGTTTCATCGAATGCGACATCATCGAACAGATCTGAGGGTCCTACTAGGTTTCCATTCTTGATATTGAATCCAAGGGCTGCAACCCTTGGGGGTCCATCAAACCTAGTCATTTTTGCATCCTTGATGCCAACGGGCATCAACGGACCGGTATGGCTACCTCTCATCCATCCTTCGACCAAGTGCGGGAAGCTAAACGCTTCAAGTATTTCACCAAGTGCAGGATAGCCACTCTGTGCCCTTACAATCATCACCGGGTCATCTTTTCCTATGTACTTGCCGGCAATAAGGTTAAGCCTCTCAGAACTCACCGTAGAAGCTATTTTTCCATCTATTCTATGCACGTACTTTACGACATATCTAGAAGGTGTCCCTATGAGTGCCAGGATGTCGTAGATATCTTTGGGAGCATAGAGGTCAATTACTTTTCCCTCGTAGATATCCAGCACCGTGAAGACGAAGCCATCGTGCATTCTGGGATCTATTACCAGTCCAGCAGTATTAAATGGGTCGGCAAATATCTTGTAAAGGGGCATGTTAAAGGCTCCCGGTTCCGTTTTGTCTGCCATGAATACGACTATCGGTTCTGAAGGTCTCTCTGTTATTTCCATTTCAGCGACGCCGGGCCCGAGCCCTCTTATGTTCCCACTAAAGGAGTCACTTAATAGATCTTGACCTGCCGCGTAAAGCCCTAAATCCTTTGAAACCTTCGAGGCTTCTTCAAATGCATTCCATGCCAAGCCGTGGATGTCCTTATTGTTAACTCCTTTCTTATGAGTCATTATAAGCTGTAGATCGTCCCCAACAGCAGTGACATAATAGTCTATTAAGAGCCCATTCTTTTTGGCATCCGCCAGCACCTTTGTTGCAGCAAGCATTGTATCGGGATGCACTTTATGATGACCGGCTAAACTGCCTATGTCCGCCTTAATTACACTAATTGTTACCTTTTCTCCAGCTTTTTCCGACAACAAAATCACCAATTATTTTGTATAAGATAATACCTAATAAACCTTACCAGGATTAATGTCCTATAGTTAAGGAAAGCTCACCAAGGGACGCTCTTTAATTTTAGTTTATATGCAATGTAGTTGGTTGTCCTGTGGAGACCGTAGATTAGTAGGGCGAATAATATTATTGCATATACGTTTAGTCTAATGCCTAAAAAGGCATAAAGAAACGCCAAAGACCCTACGTAGAAATCGAGCTGGTCGAGTATTGGTGCAGATTCTCCTCTCTTTAATCCCATCCTTCTCTTTATAAATGAGGCTAGAAGGTCACCCACAAGCGCGCCTATTGAGGATATGAAGGATGGTAGCAGAAAGTTCCTTCCTATGAACAAGCTTTCTATCCCACCTATGATTAATCCACCGGCTATTCCTGCTATAAATCCGCCCCAAGTCTTCCCATCACCAAAGACCCTTCTTCCATCGTTAAGCTTTTTCCCCATGTCCATAGGGGGCAAGCCGTGTATCACTACAGGGGTTCCGTTTGCTACCATTGCGGGTAATATATACAAAAAGACACTCAAGATTTCATATGCAAACAGGACTAGACCCAATCTACACCATCCCTTGTAATTCTGTATTTCATTATTACTTCCTTAGGCCTCTCTATTTTAAGCTCAACCAAGTTACTGTCCAATTTTTTTGTTGTCCCCACAACATTCGTCCACGGCAGAATCCATGAGTCCATAGACATTTTGTATGCCCCTTCAATTTCGGATACTTGGCCCGTGGCGAACCCTCCATAGGTTTCCATTAGCGATGATATGAAAGAGAGCTCCTTTTGAGAAGTTTCATCATTAAATGACCTAAAAAGCCAGTTTATTGAATCTAGAACTATGTATCTGTTTTCAATAATGAAATCTATAACTTTTTTTACAAGCTGTTCCTTGGTTATACACAAATACACTTCTATGTTATGCTCAACGTTTCTTGCAAACGTAAACGTAGAAGCTTCCGTGGCTATTATCCCGGCCTTAGCGTTGTTTGATAAAAGATACCTTGCTACATTGAATGCCAAATGTGTCTTACCTGTTCTCGGAGGACCATAGACTACAATAAACAACCTCTTATCAATATAATCAGAAATTATCGGGTGTAAAGTTTCTTTTCTATTCGTCAAGAGCCTTCCTCTGCGATCTCCTCTGCTATTATTTCTCCTCCGCTTTCTTTCACCTTTTCAATGGCCTTCCTCGAAGCCTTTTTAACAAAGATTTTAAGTCTATCGTAGACTTTTCCTTTACCAATGAGTTTTTCATAGCCCATTTCCTTTAGGTTGATAAGCATCTTGTCGCCCTCTCTCCTTACACCGTTATCCTTAGCCATGTGATATATGATATTAGAGAGCTCCTCAAGTGTTACTATTTTCTTTTCATAAGATTTTTTATCCCTGGGGGACGTGAATCCCTTCTTTCCATACCAATTTGGATAGTATTTTAAGGCCCAGCTCCTCCTATGCTTGTTCATACCAGAACCCCCAGTGCCTCCTTTGCTACCAGACTTCCTATGCTGGCCTATTCTCCCCCATCCCATTGACCTAGTTCTTCCTCTCAGTTTTCTCGATTTCTTCCTAGATCTCGACGTTAATGCCATCCTTATCATCCCTTAACCTCTGTCTAGGCTTTACATAAAAAAGCTTATCCTATATCATTCTTAGTACTAATTCGTTTATGGATTCTCCTCTGTAGCCAAGTTCCCCTTGTGGATATACCTTTTTTATAGAAAGATCAAAACCTCCACTAGGTGGATGGAGCCTGAAATAAGGCTTAATTCCTTTTTCCTTAAGCTTGTGGTAATATATCTCTTCTTTCAATATCTTATCTGCGAGTTCTTCTATGCTGCTTAGTCCTACCTCTTTCTTAATGAATTCATCGGTTATTGGCTTATCACCGTAAATCCTACCTCTTCTTTTTATGAGTTCGACAAGCATCTTTTTACTGATCTCGCCCCAAGTTATTGCTGATTGGCCCTCTATCAGCAGGCCTTTAATGCCGTTTAGGCTCTCAGGATATAGCGTAGCTGTGTGCTTTCTCCTAAGCCTTAAAATATCCAAGACCTTGTTAACCTTTGGATTTCGATTGCTGGAGCTTCTTATCCTTATTATTATATATACCATAGGGCTCACCTTACCCAATCCATAGGTGTGACGATCTTATATGTATTCCTTAAAGCCATGTAGGTAGCCCTTGCAAAATTATAGGAGGTTCTCGTCTCGCCAAAGGAATTAACCCAGACATCTTTAATACCGGCTAGCCTCAAGATCCTCTTTGCTACATCCCCTGCAACCAGTCCAGTACCTTTAGGGGCTGGCTTTAAGATGACCGTAACGCTCCCGCTTTTACCGGAGACTACGAAGGGCACGCTGTGGGGTTCTCCACAGGTACATTCCCAGCTCCCACAACCCCTTCTAACTGGCGTTATATTTAGTTTTGCATTCCTCGTAGCTTTGCTAATGGAATCCCTAAACTGCCTTGCTTTACTCTTCCCGACACCCACGTAACCATCTTCATTACCTACTACAACAGTTGCCCTGTATTTAGAGACCCTTCCAGCATCCGTCATTTTCTGAACTAATGTAACATCTATTATTTCCATCTTTAAGTTTGGCAACAAAACATCTATTATTTCAGGTTCTAATATAGGTAGGTTCCTTCTGAATATCTCGTCTATGCTTGTTATCCTTCCTTCTTTTACCATCTTCCCTACTTGAGTCTTAGGAATCCACATGTCTAGGGTTTGAGCGTTGTTCATTGCTTTTCACCAAGCTCTACATTTTCCTTTGACATGCCTGCGGACTGCTTTTTAATCCTATCTAATACTTCTAAAAAATGTTTTGCTAGCTCTTCTGGCGGTAGCCTCTGAAGTTGAGCGGAGAACTGTCTTTTGTAGTATTCTGGGTCTTTCTCTTTTAGTTCAGACGCCCATTTTGATAGGATTTTACAATTAATCCTCTCTTCTGGAGGAAGTATATCTTCATTGTGTGGTATTTCCAGCCCGGCATCTATTGCACCCTTTAGTGACGCAAATACCCTGTTACCTCTTATTGGTTGTTGCAAGCCAATGTCTAGTATGGCTTCCTTTATCCCTTTTTGCCTTGCCCTTAAAGCAGCTAGATACCCGGTTAGGTATGCGGCACATAAGTTCTTCCAATAGCCTTTCCAATCAAAGGTCTTTGAAAGCTCTTTACTATGAGCCGCAACTATTACTTTGTCTCCATCTATATCGAACTTTATCACCTGAATTGAAATGTATTTGTTGGTTTTTCTCACAACAAATCTAGGCTTGCCAGAGATCACCAGCTTGTACCTTAGGCTGTAGTCGGTTTTTCCTTCCCCTCTTCTTCTCAGTGGAACTTTGTACCTTACTCCACCTTTTTTCATTACCTAACACCCTTCTTAATCAATTTTCTGTCTTCTATGTACCTCCTCAGGTCTGAGAGGTTTTCAAATGAGTTCCCCTTAGCTAGCCTGTAGAGCTTCCTATAATCTTTCCTCTCTATCATTTCCTTATCCCTAAGATATTTTAGGTACCTTCTCATCTTCCTAATCTTGTTTACCCATATTTTTTCTTCTTCCATCCTAGATTTCTTTGTGCCCTCTCTTCTTCCATAGCCTCTGCGATGCCCTCTCCCCCTTTTTATATGCCTTTTCAACCACCTATGTGAGTTTCCCTTCGCTGGGTGCTTGCCTATAAGGCCTCTTGCTATTAATACTCTAATATCATCTCTAGTTATAGCCTGACTTACCTCTTCCTCTTCCTCCGGATCCGGATTTATCCATATTCTGCTTTCTCCCACATTTAAGACTTGTGCCGCTAACCTCTTCTGAAGCTTATAGTCCATATTCACCACCATTAGCTATCCTAAATCCCATCTTTCTTGCCATATCTTCCAGTTCTACCCTTTTCCTTAACCCTACCTTGGAAGATATATAAATGATGTGCACCTTGGGTGTCAACCCTTCTATATCTTTTGGGTTTGAAACCAAAACCGGTATTAGGCCGGAGGGGTGTAGCCCTCTTATCCTTTTATCATTCTTATACCCAACTTTTACTATTGGTGGGTAACCTTTCCTTTGCAACCTCATCTTAGAGTCATTTCCTTTTGGTTTTCTCCAGGTAGTTTCTAGCCTCTTAAACCTCCAAGATAGGTATCTGACAAAAGAGATATCATGTTTCCTCATTATTATCTTTTGAAGCCTCTTCCTGTTTATGCTTTTCTGTACTTTTTTCTCAACTTGTGTCTGCATCAGGCTATCACCTCTCTTTTATAGATATAGATACCATCCATAAATTTCCTCCTGTCGAATTCGGTTATCTTTGTGGCGGACTCTATGTTGGCGGCTGTTTGACCAACCTTTTCTATATCTATCCCCTCTACAATAATATCATTACCTTGGACTTTTAAGTTCACGCTGGGCAGGATCTTTGCCACCCTGTTTGATCTTTCTCCTATAAAATTCGATATGATCAGTTTGTCTTTATCTACCTTTACACTTATAGGATAATGGCTGTATATTATCTTAAGCTTGTATCTATATCCTTTTGTAACGCCCATTATCATGTTTCTAATGTGCGCTATTATCGTCCCTGCCATTGCCTTCTTTTTTGAATTGGCAAAGAAGGTTTCTACAATAACCTTGTTTTGTTCTAACTTTATGGTGATACCCTTTGCATCAGAAAAATCCTTCTCCAGTTCGCCATTTTTACCCTTAACCCTTACCTTCTTTCCTTGGATACTTACATCTACGTCACTCGGTATTTCTATTTGTTTCATCACATATACTTCTTTCGCCAATATTGGCACCCTTTTTTCATACTTCAAGCATGAATTATTACTGAAGCTTAAAACTTTAAATTCTTTCTAGTTTTTCCCTTACAATTTCAAGCAACTCTTCCTTTCTTATAACCCTATATCCATGCTTGGGTTTCTTGAACTTTCTCAAAGGAATTATTCTATCCGGATCTTCCTCGGCCTTTGAGTTAAATAGCCTTACCTTAACGTATCCTTTCTTCCTACCCATGTATATATA
Organism: Candidatus Hestiella sp.; assembly: GCA_015522625.1. GTDB lineage: Archaea > Thermoproteota > Thermoprotei_A > Sulfolobales > Acidilobaceae > Caldisphaera. Next base: position 4,388 of record WALX01000119.1, on the reverse strand, counting down.
TGCAAACCTCGTTTTTTTGTTACCCATCTTCTCATCCCTCCTAGTGCTTTCTCATTCTCATCCCTAATATATTCCTTTGCAGCTTCTCTGTAAGGCTTTCCAAAAAGTTTGCATTTAGGGTAAGTAATGCAGAATGCTTTTTGTGTTAATGTAGCGTAGCTCTATAGATTATTAAAGATGCTTGTTTGCTTCATGAAAGGTATAAGGTTCCTCAACTCTATTGTTGCATCTTTATGAAAGGAACAAAGTTTTAAGTTCAGGTAAATACATTCTAGATAGAAATATGGAGTAAGTTCATTAATAAATTTTAACTTTAAGCTGTTTTAGTAGAAGTGAGGTTCAGAAATGATAGAAAGGGAAAAAATCGGTAAGCCTCTGTCTAGGCTGATTAAAAACATTACAATACATACGCTATGGATTTACGTTCTGGCAATACTTGCAAGGGAAAGTACCTACCCATATCAAATAAAGAAAAAGATCAAGGAAATCTTCCTTTTCAACCCCCCAACCGTTACGTTGTATACCGTTATTTATCGACTGGAAAGGGAGGGCCTCATAGCCAAGGGTGATACAGGATCCTATAGAATAACAGATAAAGGGAGAGAGGCGCTTAAAACAGCATCGAACATTCTGAGGGAATTGAGCGATAAGCTCAATCACTTAGAGTAGGCTTTGTACTAAAGTATATCAAGCGAAAGTTGGATGGCAAAGGATTTGTCCTATCAAATAAAAATTTAATATAAGTCTAGAAATAATTAAACTAGAGAGGGAGTTTTGATGTGGTAACAAACATAGAGATAAGCGGGTATACTGAAGATATATTGGAGGCCTTGGTTAAAGCAGGTATATATTCAAATAAGACTGAGGCTGTAAGAGAAGCCATAAGGAGGTTTATAGAGAGCTTTGATATGAAAGAAATATCATTTAGGGCGTATAAGGATGGAAAAATAACTTTTCAGCTTGCCCTCGAAATAAGTGGGCTAAATATAGAAGAATTGATATGGTACCTCTTAAAGAGAGGTATAGCTCCAGAACTAGGCCTTGTTGACATAGATGAGACAAAAGAAGGCTTAAGGGTAATCGAAGAAAAGAACCTATTTGTATTTGATCTATCTTCAGCTTTTACTATTTTAGAATTAAATGGAATAGATACAATTAAAAAGTTGCAGAAAAGGCTCATTATAGGAAAGGAGACAGGTAAAGTTGTGAGATCCCTTATAATGAGATACTCTAAAATAAGGGGTTCGCTCGTCTCTCTTGGAGACTACGAGCTATACCAGCTAAAGATGCCTCTTGGAGAGTTTGCTAGGAAAAATGGCATGAGTATACAAGAGGCTGAAGCCCTCATGATCGCAAAGAAGGAGGGTGGGGTATATGTTAGCGATGATATCAGGAGTAGGCAAATAGCAAAAAGCAAGGGAGTAAACAGTATACCTGTGATATCTATATTTCTCTACGAAATGCAACAAAACATTTTAGCAAATAATGAGTTTAACGAAATAGTTATGAGAATGGGTATGGTACCTCTCCTAGTTCCCTTTGAAATATTTAGTGAGATGAGGTAATTGTATTGAAGTTTATAGGAGAAGGTGTGCTGATCGGGATTGACACTAGTATTAGTATGCTGAGGAGGGACTTCAGGCCAAACAGGTTGGAAAATGCGAAAAGAGCAGCGTCTATAATTTCGAGAGAACTCATGAGTAGAAGCATGCATACCCTTATTTCAGTTTTGGTCTTTTATAGGTATTCCTTTCCGCTTACAGATCTGACGGATAAATTGAACGTTATTGAAGACATAATATCACAAATAAAGATAATGGGCAAGGCAACAGCACCATCAAATGCTATTAAGGACGCGTATCTTATATTAAGATCTGTTCCACCTGGCTATTATAAGAGGATCATACTGATCACTGATGGGGGTTTTAATGAAGGCGTTGATATAGTTACATCCGCCACTCTCTTGGCGAAATCAAATATTGAGCTAGACATATTGGCTTTTTCCCCCATACCTAAGAAAGTTAAGGATATGATAGATGAGGCGACAAGAATGACAAATGGGGTTTGGTTCGAGTCAACTAGCGTTGAGGAGTTTTTTGGAAACGCGTCGAAGCTTGGGGAAAGGTATCCGGACTAGCTTTTGTCCTTCTGCAATCCTACTATATTGTATCGAATCAGGTTATATCAAAACTATCATCAATATGTCGATTATGGCGATATGTAAAACCCAATACCTAGCATTTGCCAACCTTAGAAATGGTTTAACGACCTCGATAAAATTATTTATAATCCTTTGGAACAATTAAACTATTTGCGCGGGGGTGCCCGAGCCTGGCCAAAGGGGACGGGTTGAGGGCCCGTTGGCGTAGGCCTGCGTGGGTTCAAACCCCACCCCCCGCACCTTCTGTGCTGGATAACCTGTTATATGGAACACTCGCATAGTGAAAAATATGTCAGCTCTAGCTTTAATTAGCCCTCTTTTCTTAAATACTAAAATACGTCTCGAAGACATTTTTGCAAAATTGTGAAAATGTAAAAATTAAAAGTTATTATTAATTTTTTTAAAATACCTTGGAGTATACATTACGTATTAAGCGAATATATTCAAATAGATATATATGATATCTATTAGATGGATTTCAAGGATAAAACGCTGTTATACGACCTTTTCCAATATATAACTGAAATTTTACTGTAATACATTCGGGTATCTAAAAATAGCTTCGGAGTGGGGTGTTATGGTTTGAATACTATTGTTATTGACTCTGGCATGTTTAGTGACGACTTACCGATAAAGGCTGCCTTTGAGGCCGCAGATATATTAAGGAAGGAGTATTCTATGACCGTTTTTATTAAGCTGGAAAACCATACAGACATTCTTGGCTTTGATGGGACACCACAAATAAGAATAGGGAGTGATGTGATAAGCCTTGACGGAATAGAGGATTACAATGAGGCGATAAGCCTCATATTAGACAGGGTTCTGGAGGCTGCAAATGTAAAGTCGGAAGTTGTACGTAATGAAACCCTTCAGGTAAGCGTTAGGGAAAATCCGAGCCAAAGCTCTGGAGCCTATGCTTTAAACTAAAGAGACAATAAATTTTTCAAATATTTTAAGGATTATGGAATCTGTTTTGCGTTAAGATTTTATTGGTGCATTATCTCCTAATGGTTATTTGCAGAGGGGCATTTTTCATTGTTTTAATTAAAGGGGTCCTACATCTTCGTAGCCTTGCCTTATACCCAGTCCTGCTTTCTTTACCAACCCTTCCCCTCCTTCTTTCAGCATAGTTGCGAGGTTCTCTGCATGTGCCCTTGTCCTTTCTATGGCTATTTTCCTCAATTCTCTAGGATCACTACTCTCATCCTCGTGAACGGTAACATCAACTATGACTTTACCTGTTAAAATTGAAAGCATTGTTAGTCCAACTGAAAGCGCTATGTAGCTGTATTTATCTACCTGCTTTGCCCCGACCCATCCGAGCGTCATCACGCCCTCGCATCCCCTATCTATAAGCCTCTTTGCTTCTCCGGGCAAGTCCTTTATTCCAGGTACAGTATGCCTTATTATTGTGTATTCCGGCAAGAGCTCCTTAAGCCTCTTCACCGCGATAGAACCCATGTCTATCCTTGAAAAAGTTGTGTCAACTATTCCAACGCATTTTCTCTCCTTCATATGCCTCTATCACCTCTTTGCCACTAATCAGGACATATTCATTTTTTATGGCGATCTTTTTTGCTTTCTCTAGGCTTAGCGAGTCGCCAAAATCAAGCATCTCTGCAAACGTTGTTGCAGGCTCCATGTTTGCCAGAGAAGATAGCGCTATACTGAGCTCCGTATGACCCCTTCTTTCCTTCAACTCCCTCGCTGCTAGCAAAGGTACGTGGCCGGGAGCTTGAAACTCCTCAATAAACTTCTTCGACGCCTCAATCTTATGGCCGTCTACATAAAGCTTCACAGTTTTGTATAGTTCTTGGATGGTCTTAGACCTGTCCTTGTCGCTTATTCCTGTACGAACACCTATGTGGTTTACCCATATTGTGAAGGCAGGCCTATCTTTGTAAAAGAGCAGTCTTTCTGTTAGAGGCTTTAACTTTGGTACTTTTGCTATAAGTTCATCTCCCCATATCAAGCCTAGATCCCTAGCGATGGTCCACGTTGTAGCAAAGCATATGAGTCCACCAGCCTCGGCCCTTAGCTTATATACCGCTTCAGGGTCTACTTTAGACGCGTGGAAGACCATATCTACTTCGCTTTCCCTTGAGGAGGAATCATACATAAGGATTGGCATCCCCCTCTTCAAGCTTTCAATGGCCTCTTCTATTGACATTTCTCATCACCAGCATCGTTGGAACTATCGCTAATAGGAGTGCGAAAAGAATATAAT
>WALX01000118.1 GCA_015522625.1 Candidatus Hestiella sp. | reverse complement strand
TTTGTTATTTTTCCCTTTATTCCAGTTTCTTTACTGATTATCTCTGAAGGCCAACTGGATTCTTCTATTTCAGCTCTGGCATACAGATCTATTGCCATAGCTAGTGCTTTTGATCCTATAACGACAAAATGTTCGCCAAATAATATTACCTTTCCCGGAGATATAGCTACTACCCTATTCATTACTTTCACTTCTCCACGGGACTGATATTATGGGTTCATCTTGAATATAAGCCTTCCCAAGCATTAAAGCTATCTCAGCCTTTGACAATTCATACCCTATATAGGCTATGTGTTCCCTAGATAAATATGCCCTCTTTATTAGTTCCCTGGCCAAGCTTAGAGCGTGAGAGCCCTTTAGGGAAAAAACCTCCTTTCCACCTTTCTTATAGGTGACTATTATTACCTTTTCCTCATGATCAACGTTTATTTGGACATATTCATCAGAACTATATTTTGGTGGTATGTACCCTATGGTCTCAGCACTTTTCTTTTGAATTTCCATGGGCTTTTTCGCTTGCTTTAATATAAGTAAGTTGCTATAAAGACCTCTAGGTGAGGATTTTAATGAACAAGCAGTTTCAGCCACCCTTAAAGCCTCCCTGGCCTCTGCCGTTGCTCTATATGATTTATAGCTCTCTTCCACGACTAAATAGAGTGAAGCTCCGATCTCTACTGCCATCGTCGCTAATAAGGCATGCGATCCATGAGTATCTGCTTCTATCTCTTCTACTGCATCTGCGGCAGAGAATAAAAGAGGCGCCTCAATATTTTTAGAAGCCTTTATATACCTGCTCAAGCTCTCTATAAAATCCAAACATGGCATGCCTACCACCGGATCAATTATTATGTTTATATCTCTTTTTGATAGAGACTCATATGCAGCCTTTATATACCTAAACTCCCTACTACCAATTATTAAAGTAATACCTCTAGGGAAATAGTCAATGTATTTTAATGCATCCTCAGCGGTAATACTTATCCCATCTATTCCCTCCTTCAAAAAGCTTTCGATTTGAGAACGTGTAGTTGCCTCAGCTATAATTGGTACGGAAGCCTTCTTTGTTATTCTTATTTTTTTAACCGTTTCCATTATTCTGCTATTTATCGTTGAACCTACGATTAGAATATCGGCACCATCGCTGACATATCTTTTTGATATCTTCTCAACCCTTTCAACAGCTATGCTTGGATCTATTTCTGTTACTAAAATTACTGGTGGACCCCTTAAGGGTATATCAACGCCAGAAATGGAAAAGGCCTTTCTATACTCCAGTCTTGGCGTTATTTCCCCAAGGACTTCCTCTGCGCTCTTTAGCTTATCTAATTTTCCACCTTTCTCTATAAAGTCTAGGACATATGAAAGGTTCCCCAATGATTTTGGTCCTTTATAGACATCCTTTTTTACTATCCTTTCTATTTCTTCCGAGCTACCTCTTACTAGCCCTGGCAATATTATAATATCGCTTTCCATTAATTCTTCTAGAATCTTCCTTCTTCTCTCTATTATCCTAGATATAGTTAAGGTGTCCAATATGGATATGACAGGTACTGGTAAAGCGATAACCTTCAAATCTATATTACCGTTTTTGTAATTATCTACGACTCTCTTTACCATATATTCGGCACTTTTACTTGTTATGAGTGATAACCTCATACCGCTCACTTCTGGATAGCCTATCCAAAGTGTAGCTTAGCAGGCTATATAAGAGTTTTTAAGGATTCATTAATCCTTTATATATCCCCACCTTAAAAGGTGAGGTTTTACAAGCAACGATTTTATACAAGGGGAGGCGGGTGGGTAGCTAATTTTAAGTAGATTGAAGAATAAAGATTGGAATGTTTTCAATGACGTCCTATTGGGGAAGAGATAAGAAAAACATAGTCTATGCCTTAACGACGAGAGGCATGGGATTGGGTCGCTATGTGAGCCAGCCCTGAGCTCTAAAATGAAGCTACTAATCATACAGTTTTTTATTAGTACTTATTGCTTCTTGAAGGTACATCTAAAAATCATTGTCTTATTAATGCTACATAATATTTCTCGTAATTCATCAATCATTTAAGATCAAAGTATGGATGTAGCTTGCCTAAACCCAAAATCCTAAGAGAGTCCCCATTTGCTTGCCAATGCCATAAATACCATTCCATAGAGTAGTGCATATAAGTTCCATAGGATGAAACTCGGATTTGCAACCATAGATAGCCTTATAGCTTGAGAGATATATGTTGTTGGTTCTAGGTAAACTAACGGTATGAGATATTTCGGAATATAGCTTAAAGGAAAGTACACGGGTGCAAAAAAGCTAAAACCAAAACCAAAAACAAGCGCAAGCTGGCTTAACAACCTCCAGTTCCTTATCTTAGCTGTCATTGCCAATCCAAACATTGAGCCTGTATACGTACCTATAATTAGGGATACCAAAAGAAAGAACCCCTCCATGTAGTTTATGGTAATGAGTCCTAAAAAAGACGCTACAGCCAGTATCATATAGCCAGAAACTATGCCCATTAAGTTGTTGACAAATGATGAGGCAATCGCATATCCCCAAGCTGGTATGCCTGTTGATATCATGAATGATAGCCTCCCCCTATCTCTATCCATTCCCAAGGATTGTGCGACAGAAGTAAGAGAGGTTATCGCTACCTGAAATGTGATTGTTCCTGAAACCAGAAATATTGCAAAATTTTTCGAAACGACAAAGCTAAACCCAAAAACTATTGCTAGAGGAAATACGATTGCATAGAAGAAAATCGCTATAAACCATGCCCTAGACTCCTTAAGGAACATCTCAATTAAAGATGAGAGTTCTTTAAGCATGACTAATCATCTCAATATATACATCCTCTAGAGAAGGTATCCTCACCTCGAACTTCCCGTTAAGTTTAGAAATGAATTCCTTTAGCTCCTCTTCTTTAACCTTATAAGCCTTACCGCTTGTGTAGTCTATGACTTCATAGTAATATGAGAACCTCGTCCTTAAATCAGATGGTGTGCCTTCACTTATAATTTTTTTGTTAATAAAATAGACCCTATCAGAAAGGACTTCAGCCTCTTCTACGTAATGGGTTGTAAGCAATATAGCCCTCCCCTCTTTCTTAAGATTCTTTAAAATATCCCAAAGCTGTCTTCTTGCTAGTGGATCCAAACCTGTTGTAGGTTCATCCAATATTAGTACCTCTGGCCTATGAACTATTGCCATTCCAACCAAAGTCCTCCTCTTTAATCCCCCCGAGAGATCCATTACATACTTGTTCCTATATTCCCTTAAATCCAAAGATTCTATGGTTTCCTCTGTATAGACCTTTGCTTCCCTCCTACCAATTCCTCTTATTCTCGCAGCATAGTATATGTTTTCGAAAACGGAGAGGTCATCATACGGTTCCGATTCTTGAGGGACCACGCCAAGCATTCTCTTTATTTTACTTCTACATGGATTTCCACCCAGCACATTTATCCTTCCCACCTCAGGCTTTAGCTCACAATAGAGGTGCTTAACAAGGGTTGTCTTACCTGCACCGTTGGGGCCAAGCAGAGAGACGAGCTCACCTCTCCTAACACTCAAAGATATGTTTACTAGGGCCTGATTGCTACCATAAGACTTGTTCAGGTCTTTGACTTGGATGGCATAGTCCATCTCTAATCACATTTCAAACAATAGTGGCTAGTGTTATTATATTTACTACTCATTGTCAACATATTTGGTAAAGACTCGGCTGTATTGATATATAAAAATAATGATTTTTTAGTATCGTTATATTAATAAACTTATATCGCTACTTTTGCTGGTGCATAACAAATTTTCGAAAACAACAATAAGCTTGCCCAGAATAGCATGCTTATAAATTACAGGGATTGTTTTTCTTAATTTAAGCATTTTTAGAGGCTCTATGATTTCCAGACGGTTTTTTGACGTATTTCCGATAGGATAAATAAATGCTCGTATCATATACGATCTTTGACGTCCCGGCTAAAGTTATAGGGACTGCTATGAGTCCAAATGTTAAGAGCAGGCCAACGATAGGTCCTCCAGGTATTGTGGAGACCATTCTAGCAGAGTTTGTTATTCCATTAGCTGCTAAGAGGTCCCCTGGTGGAAAGAGGTCTGCCATAAATGCCTGCCTTGTGGGAACATCCATTTGAGAGGTTGTTTGTCTACTTATCAACAAGACTACTGCATATAAGAAACTTGGAGCAAAGGCTATAGAAATCAAGAAGACATTTGATATTAGGTGTGTAATGACCATTGTATTGAGGTTTCCAATCCTTCTAGCTATTGGCGTTGTCAGTAGAATAGAAATTGCTGTAACAATAGATGTTAGCGAGAACAAAACACCAAGTTGCGATAAGTTTACATGAAACCTTACGTAAAACCAATACGCTAAAAGTGATTGACTTATCAAACCGCCACCAAATGCATCTAATGAGAAAAGGGCAGAAAGTCTAAGCGCATTGGATCTATAGAATTCCGATGAAAAAGCTTTTTCCTTTGGCATTGTAGGAAATTGAAGCCTGCTATATACGATAAACATCAAAGCCCCAGATATTATTAGAACAAAATACATGTGCCTCATAGCTATAACGCTAGCATGTGATAGTCCGCTAGAACTCAAAGCGCCCAAGGAAGAGGCCCCATAACCTAGAAAGTTATAAATGGCGTAGGTTTTTTGCTTATCCGTAGATATTTTTGATAACAATGCATTCTCTGATGATTGATAGGGTCCAGCCTCCGTCCCAGTACTGCTAATACTGTTACCGATAAACAACGCAAGGAATATAGCAACTAAATATGAGGCCAAAACAAGAATTAAACCGCTTAGGATAGTAATTAAGGATAAGCTCATGAGCAACCTTTTTACCTTTATTTTGCTACCATACTTCACTAAGATCAGATTTGATGCAACGCTCCCCATTATCATAAGCAAAACAGAAATACCTACGACTATTGGTCCATAACCCAGTCTAGCCAGGTATATAGGTGTCAGTATGCTTAGTAACCCAGATGAAAATACCCTAGTTGCCTTTGTTGCATAAATCAACAATTCTTCTCTGGGCATGGGCTCTCCCATTAAATACTTAACAAGTCTATTTAATAAAAGCACTCAAGGTAATGAGCAGTGTAAATAGCTACATTAAAGGTTTTTCTTATATGTTTTTAATAAAAAACTCTTCAGAGCACCAAACGCTTTAAACATGTTTAGATATATAGTATTATTTAGGGTAGCAACTTGTCGAAGATGAATCAGGATTTTATTATAGATATAGTGGCAAAGAGGATAGCTGGTGATATAGTATATAGCAGTAATCCTAACATGTCGTTGAAAAAGTGGAGAGATTATTTCGAAGTCACGCAACATGAAATAGCAAGGGTTATGGGAATTTCCGCAAGTGTGATAAGTGACTATGAAAAGGGGAGGAGGGTACCGGGTACAAATTATATAAAGAGATTTGTTAGAGCGCTACTTATTGTCGATCACCAGAGAGGATGGAAGAAGATGGATACACTTTCAAAGGCGCTTGGTATACCAAGAGGTGCTGTAATAGACATGATGGAATTTACTAAGCCTCTCTCAATAGAGGAATTAATTAAGATAGTCGATGGTGTGTTACTGACCCCAAGTTATTCAACCTCTATAAAGGCATATGGTTACACACTGATTGATAGTATAAAGGCGATTGCTGAGCTTAGCGGCCTTCAATTTTATTTCCTGTTAGGTTCCACTCCAGAAAGGGCGATAATATTTTCCAATGTAGCCGCCGGCAGGAGTCCTATGGTTGCGGTAAGGGTATCCTTGGTGAAACCAGAGATAGTAATAATACATGGTCCAAGGAGATACATCGATCCGCTAGCTATAGAGCTGGCAAGGTTGGAAGGTGTTTCTTTGATACTAAGTCTAATAAAGGAAAGGGAGTTGCTTATGCAAAGGTTGAGATCTAAGGTTAATTATGAATCATTTAAAGAGGAATACGAATCCTTCATTTAGCCTATTCTTAATTTTCTATAAACTTGTTGCTATAGAGGAGCAATACCTCTTTATAGTTGGAGGGGTTTCTCATTCTCAGTAAAAATGCATAGAGTAATTATTTTTAACCAAAAGCTTATATTAATTAGTTGGTGGATAAGATGAAAAACACACAACTGCATGGTTTTCATGAAGCTTTAAATGCAAGCTTTGGTGAATTTGCTTCTTGGAATGTACCTATGGTCTATACTTCTACAATGGAAGAGCATTTAAATGTAAGGAATTCTGTGGGAGTCTTTGACATCAGTCATATGGGGAGATTAAGAATCTCTGGAAAGGATTCTCTGGATTTATTAGAAAAAGTTTTCACAAAAAAGATTTCTAAAACAAAGGAATATTCAATGAGTGGGCCTACTCTTGCACTCAATGAGTATGCTAGGGTTATTGATGACGAGATGTGGTACAAGATAAATGATAATGAATGGCTTGCCGTACCTAATGCCGCAACAAGGGAAAGGATGATAGAGCATCTGAATAGCGTTGCAAAGATACATAAATTTGACGTAAAGGTTGAGGATCTCACAATGGAGTATGTTTTGCTGGCCTTACAAGGTCCTAAAAGTGTAGAGATCATGGATGCACTAAAGGCTTCTTGGGCAAGTGCGCTAAAACCGCTTGAATTTAGGTTGAATGAGACCATAGCTGGTATAGAGGTCTATCTTATAAGTAGGAGTGGTTGGACTGGGGAAGATGGCTATGAATTCTGGCTTAAACCAAAAGAGGCTGAGAACCTTTACAAGAAGTTTCTTGAATTGGGAGCGAAACCAATAGGCATTGCTGCGAGGGATACTTTGAGGATAGAAATGGGCTTTGTGTTGGGCGGAAATGAATATGGGGAAGATCCCATAAAGTTTCCGTGTGCCCTAAGCTTAAGATATGGAATGGGTTCAATAGACTGGAGTAAATCAGGATTTATAGGCGAAGAATCATTAAGGGCTTGCAGAAGGGAAGGGTTAAGGTGGATTAGAGTAGGATTAGAAATGAAGAAAAGATATGCAAGGTTTATACCAAGGAATTCATATAAAATAAAGGTAAACGAAATAGACATAGGTTGGGTTACAAGTGGAACGTATAGCCCTGTGAGAGGAAGGGGCGTGGGTATGGGCTACATAGACACAAGGTATGCGATATTTGGGGAGAGCGTTACTATAGAAGACCATAGAGGGAGGAACGGAGAAGCTAAAATAGTTGACTTTCCTCTTATCAAAAAATGCTAGTGTATGCTAATATATATTAGAGCTTTTGTATAGAGACTCCTCCAAAAGTTTTCTTACCTTTTTTGGGTCCATGGCTTTTCCATAGGCTTTTTTCAAAACCTTACCAACCAGGTAGTCTAGTGCTTCCTTCTTTCCTTGGTAAAAGTCCCATACAGCTTTCCTTTCTTCATTCATGACTTCTGTGATAAGCTTTTCCGGTGAAGCCTTCTCGGGGAGGGTAATGTGTATCATTTTTGGATCATTAACTAGCTTTGGAATTATATTGTATTTTATTTCGTCATAGGTGTACACTTTGTTTCTTATTAAATCGCTTATTTTCTTAAGTACAATAGGATCCGGCCAGTTTTTCCTTTTATATAGATTCATTCCACTCTTTCTTAAATGACCTTTATAATCTATGGCCAGTATTCTGCTAGATATAATAGGGTCTGCTCCAATGCTAACAGCTTCAAGAAAAGTCTCTGCGCATGCCTTAATTGTTACTAGGCTCCATGCTGTTCTTCTGTTCACACCAAGCCTAGAAACTCTCTCCATTATTTTTTCAGGTGTCGTGATGTTCCTTTTTCTCACCTCTTTTAGTAATGGTTCTGTACTTATCATTGGAATGTCTGGGTCTGGAAAGTAGAGGTATTCTTCCTCACTTTCCTTGCTTCTCAAGCTCTTGGTTATTCCCCTTACGGGATCCCAATGCCTTGTCTCCCTTTCTACTACACCTTTGCCTTCAACTATTTTCCGTTGTCTGAATATTTCATATCTTAATGCCCTTTCTAAATCTAATGTACTACCAATGTTCTTTACCTCTATCCTTTCTCCACCCTCTACGCTAATGTTTGCGTCTACCCTGAAGGAACCTTCGAGTCTTGGGTTCATTGCCCCTACATATTCCATTGTTAGCAAAAGATATTCTACAGCTTTCCTTGCATCTCTCGGCGTCGGTATTTCGGGCTCTGTAACAACTTCCAACAAGGGAACACCGCTTCTATTATAATCGACGTAAGCGAATTCGCTCGCTAATATATTTCCCTCACTATATTCAGTCTTTCCTGGATCTTCTTCTATGTTCATTCTTCTTAGCTTAACCTTTTTCCACAGGTCTAGGTCAGGATCATAATATTTTAACGTTCCACCTAGACAAACCGGCATCCCTCCTCCTTTCTCATATTGCGTTATCTGGTAGTTTTTTAGCAGATCTGGATAGAAATAGTGCTTCCTGGTGAATACCATGGATTCGGGTATTCTACAATTGAAAGTTTCTGCTACCGCTAAGGCGAGTATTATGGGCTGTTTTCTTGGTACTGGTAGCGCTCCTGGCAGGCCCAAACAAACAGGACAGACATTTGTGTTTGGCTTGTATTTTCTGTAGTTTGAATCGCATCCACAGAAGAGCTTGGTTCCAGCTTCAGTAAGTTGTGTATGTATCTCTAGTCCTATCTTATATTTCAACTTAACCACCAGCAATCACTCCGGAAATACCCGTTATTTTTTCTATTATTAGCCCTAACCTAATTAGCGAGCTTTCACTAAATGGTTTCCCCATAAATTGCACTCCAATGGGCAACCCGTTATAGAAACTTGAGGGTAATGCTAGAGCTGGAATACCCGCTAGGTTAGCTATAACAGTATATACGTCCATAGCGTATAGTTTAAGTGGATCATCTATTTTTTCACCTATCCTTGGAGGAAGTATAGGTGAAACAGGACTTACTAAAATACAATCCTTTGTTACCTTAAGGATCTCGTCCCTTATTAACCTTCTACCCTTTGTGGCAGCTATATAATATTCGTTTTTAAAGCCTTCACTAAGCGTAAGTACGCCCATCAGAATCCTTTTTCTTACTTCTAATCCGAGGTTACTTTTTCTGGTATCTATGCTAGCTTTTTTATAGGTTTCACTGTTTCCCATCTTACCATATAACTTTCCATCATACCTTGCTAGGTTGCTTGAAGCCTCAGCAAACGCTATCGTATAATAAACCGGTAATGCATAATTTATATAGTCCAGCCTTTCCCTATATTCTGTTTCGATTCCTTCGAGCTCTAGTTTGTATAATAGGTTGTATAATGAGGACTTTATGGGCCTGTCTGAATCCCTAACCAAATCTTCTATAACACAAACCTTGAATTTTTCATAGCTCTTCTCTTCTGCTCTAGGGATACTCGTGGCATCTTTTTCATCATAGCCCTTAATTACTTTTAATAGTAATGCTAGATCCTCCATGCTCCTAGCCATTGGGCTTATTTGCTCGAGGCTATTTGCGTAAGGAATAAGCCCATATCTGCTTACGAGCCCATATGTAGGCTTTAATCCAAATGTGCATGTGTAAGACGCTGGTAACCTAGCAGAACCGCCTGTATCGCTTCCTAATGAGAGGTCAGCAGCGCCATAGGATAGGCTTGCAGCACTTCCACCACTGCTCCCTCCTGCAACCCTTTCTAGATCCCACGGGTTTCTTGTAGGTCCATATGCGCTAAACTCCGTTGTGCTACCCATTGCGAATTCGTCCAGATTTGTCTTACCTATAACGATGCCACCCTCTTTTAAGATCTTTTCTACAACCGTTGCATTAAAAGGCGGTATGTATCCTTCTAAGATTTTTGATCCTGCAGTAGTTGGTAAAAAGGAAGTCGATATGACGTCTTTTATGCTAATGGCTATGCCTGCCAGCATCGGCTTCTTTCCGCTCCTGATCCCCATTTTTATGTTTCTTGCCCTTTCCCTGAGAAACCCCTCAGAGTCTATTGAGATGAACGCGTTTATTTTCTTGTCGTTCTTTCTTATTAATTCAAGTTTTCCTAGTATGTAATCCTCTATGTCCATATTTCCTTTTATTATCTCATCTCTTATTGAAGAGGCTGTTAGCTTCACCTTGTCATCCACCTCTCCATTTTATTTTTATCTTGCCCCCGGCGATCCTCTCTAGACCGGCTAATTCTTCAATATTAACTTCTTCGATTTTTGCAAATTCTCTAGGTTCTAGGTAACCGTCCCATACGTTGTATAATGGTTTTACGCTTAGGCCGCTTAACTTTGAGACTTCCTTGAGGAATTCTTGGATTTTTGATAGGTCTTCACATATTCTATTCCTTTCTTCATCACTAAACTCAAGCCTGGAAAGACCTGCCAATATCTCAATTAGTTTACTATTTCTGCAATTATCTGC
>WALX01000117.1 GCA_015522625.1 Candidatus Hestiella sp. | reverse complement strand
TCCTAGCCATTTTCTTTGCTTCGAGGCAGTATTTAAACAAAATATTATTCTAGAGAATAGACTTGGTAAAAGGGGCCCGTAGCTCAGCCAGGATAGAGCGCTGGCCTGCGGAGCCAGAGGTCCCGGGTTCAAATCCCGGCGGGCCCGCCATTTTTGTTAAAGTCTCTTTAGGACTCCGTTTATTATCTCATCAGATACTCTGAACCCATGTTCTTTTAGCTCCCTTAGTGCTTGAGCTAGTTTGCTTTTATTGAGAAGGCCTTTATCATAGGCTAGTCGCAAGAGGCCTATCGTACCTATAACTTTCAGTCTCATGGATTTCGCTTTAAGCCTTGCAATCCTATCGTCTATGACAACTGTACAGTTATGCTCAACAGCTAATGCTATTGCCTCCGACTCACCCATACCTAAAGGATCGTGAAGGGCCTCTACCAGTGTCCTATCCCGTGGCGACAAAACTTTTATTTTGTCTTGGCTTACAAGACCCTCTAGCTCCCTTGAGCCAGGTCTACCGTAACCCTTAACTACGACCTCCTCGTAGACTTCGTGAGGCACAATTATCTCCATACCAAACGCTTCTATAATGTCTGCCATATTTACCTCTGCAAGTGCTATTATAGCGCTGGAATCTAGTACTAGACAGTGGTTCGCCTTATTACTCAATCCCTAGCTCCTCTTGGAGCTCTTCATCACTATAAGAGTAGGCTTGTATCCCCCTCTTACGAAGCTCTACAAGGAAGTCATATAGGCTCATCCCAGCTAGCTCGGCTGCACGCTCAACACTAACAACACCTCTAAGGAATAAGTCAACAGCATAGGCTAACCTAACATCCTTCTCAACGTCTCCAACATAATGAGAAGGCACCTTAACCTTAACAACTACCTCACGAGACAACATCCCTCCCTCAACCACTACTAATACATAACAACCCTTAAGTCCTTATAGCCTTACGGCTTAAGATAATGTGTCCCATGCGTTATCCCATTGGGGATATAAGGATGACAAGGGTAAGTGTGAATTCTTGATATCGCTAATTATGAGCTTTCTTAGGGAGAAACTAGGAATAAAATTCATAGATGATGAGAGCATCTACGAGTTTGTAACCGTAAATATAGATAGTGTGAAATTACCAAGAATGTTTAAGGAGGCTATAGGGCTATCATATAAGATCAATCTTAGGGTTAAAGATCTGCTACACTTAGTTTATGCCTACGCGTTCTCTAATATTTATGGAAAGGTTCTTCTTAACCCATGATATAGAGGATTTTGAAAAAATAAGAGTTGAAGTAAAACAATTACTTCAAATAAAAATAATCCTTTAAATAAAGCTAAACACTGTGTAAACCATGAATTTGTAACCATCAATTCCAATTAATTAAGAGGTATCAGAGCGGTTCACTCGACAACGTTAGTTAAAAGCATTATTTGCATGCCCCTAAGCTAGGTATAAACGCCTGTTAAGGTTTTATGTTGATTAGGCCAGTCTTAATAGATTATGTAGCTAATACTGAAGAAGGCATTTCTCCACGTAATTAGTTAACTTGCTTATTACATTAAAGAGTTTTAGAGTAATCCTGTAGCTCACATGGATTAGGCTAGGTGAGTAGTTGCTGTTATGGCTAGAGCGGGTTTGTTCGTCCTCTATAGCGATAACGGTAAGAGGCATAGGATTGAGTGTAGGGATAGGAATGGGAAACCAATCGTGGTCTCAGGTGAAGGGCGTAAGAAATTAGGTTCTTGGATGGAAGTGGATTTCGGTGTAGCAATACTAGCTGAAGTAAGGCCATACCTCTTCCTACGCTTAAAGTTCGGTGAGTTCCTTACATGGCTGAGGAAGCTAGGCATTAGAACTATAGACTACTTCACGCCTAAACTCAAGCTTAATCCATAGCCTTGAGCAAACACCTACTCTTCAACTAACTCATGTACTCGGTGACTCTAGTTTCTCATTTAAGCTATCCCTCCACAGAGACTATGATAAATAATAGTGGTGAACAGGTAATTTAGCTTTGGGGTATAGGATTGTCCTTCACAGTTAGGGCTAGGTATGAGAAGGGTGTGTTAAAGCCGTTAGAGAACGTAGATCTTAAGGATGGTGAAGAGGTTATTATCATCATAAAGAGGAGGCCTAACATAGACAAGTTTGTAGGAGTGTTGGGCAGGGCTTCAGCTAGGGAGCTGGAGGCCTACGAGGAGGAGGTATACAGTTCTTGATATTCGTCGATACAAACATATTCTACAACATCCTCTACGAGACAGAGCTTACCCCCAAGAGCCAGAAGGGTTATTGAGCTTTTAGAGGAGCCAGTTACCCCTGTGATTGTTTATAATGAGTTGCTCCATGTAGCGTTCAGGGCATACGCTAGATGCAGGTGCGGTATAGCCAGCTACCACGAATTCAGGAGGTTCTTTATAGAAAAGAGGATAGAGGCGTTTAGGGAGCCTCTTGAATAGATACATGAACTACTAGATGAGCTAAATATGAGGATACTTAAAGACTATCAGTCGGTAGAAGAGCTTCGAGACTTCATCGTCCGGTACAAGCTTTTACCCACTGACGTACAGATAGCACTCACATGCAGATATTACGGCATATCAACTATTGCATCACTGGATGAAGACTTTAAACGAGTACAGTGGCTGAAGACAATACCATAATACCCCACTACACTCACCATCTCCTCATTATCTCATAACACCATTCGTTACCGCTATACTCGATCTATCATATCCTTGATTGCTTGGATGAGCGTCCCTAGTTGAGCTATGAAGCTCTTAGCTGTAACACCTATAGTAGAAGGACAACATTACTTGAGGGATAAGCTCGGCTAGCCTGTGAAAATCTCATCCATTATAACAGCCACAAGATCCCCCTAGGTCAAGGATTCTAACATCAACATCTTAAATTACTTCCTCCTCATGCCTTATATGCACAATTTTAAATGAGTTTGCTCGTCGCCTTGGCATCAAGATATACGGCACTAAGGAACATGTCTTTCGTAGCCTTAGATATTGTGTCCCACAATAGTCTAATGATGGAATTATAGACTATAAACACCTTATCCTCACCTCCAGCTCAATAACCTTCCTGTTTTCTTTGAAAGCTTTCTTGTAGTTCCTAGATCTTCCTTCAACCCCTCCTCGCCATAATGTAGCGGTATATCTTCCTTGGCTAGTAGCTCTAAGAAGTCCCACTTGGATAAACCAGTTATTTTCCTAACATGGTCAAGGATAGCTATGCCTTTCTCGTAGAGCCTCAATATCTATTATCGTAGTTAGGAGTATTTGCTTAAGCGTTTGTTCATAGAAGGTGAGTTGTGGTGGTTTAAGGTGAACTAAGTTTCACCTTCTAGGCTTGAGGGTACAGAAACAGAAACCTTTATTAGGGTTATTTGATATAAATTAGTATAGGTTAAGCTGATGTCAGAAGAAAAGCTACTGAAGCCTAAAGAATTCTGCCAAATTGTTGGTATCAGCTACTCCACATTAAAGCAATGGGTTCGTGAAGGCAGAGTTAAGGTTTATCGTACTACTACTGGAAGGTGGAGGATACCGTATAGTGAGGTAGAAAGGATATTAGGAATAAAGCGTGAAGTTAAAGAAACTAGAGCTATTATTTATGCTCGTGTAAGCCCTAATGACCAGAAAGGCGATTTAGAAAGACAAGTAGAATACTTAATGCAATATTGTTCTGCAAAAGGCTATAAACTTGTAGATACTCTAAGCGATATAGCAAGTGGTCTTAACGCTAACCGTAGAGGCTTATTGAAGCTTTTTGATTATGTAATAAATAGAAAAGTAGATGTAATAATCGTTACATATAAGGATAGGCTTACAAGGTTTGGATTTGAGTACCTTGAATACTTCTTTAAGGAGCATGGTGTTATAATAGAGGTTGTATATGGCGAGGAACCTAAAGATTATCAAGAGCTAGTTGAAGACCTAATCGCTATAGTAACATCATTTGCTGGTAAGCTCTATGGTTTGAGAAGCCATAGGAAAAAGGAGTTCATGCATAGATTCAAAGAACTCCTAGAGGAGGTTGAGAAAGGTGATTGGAGTAACAAGAACTATTATAGTGAAAAGCGTCAAGCTTCCTAGGAAAGTGTTTAAGGTCTTTGTTGAGCTTGAAGGTATGTATCGCAACATGGTAGAGCAACTAGTAATGGATGCTGTTAAGAATGACGTTAAGAGCTTCATTAGGCTTAAAGCCTTTGAATATAAGGAAATGAGAAAACTTTATTCAAAATTACCTTCTCATTATGTCTATACAGCATGTCAAGACGCTTCTACTAGGGCTAAAAGCTTCCTTAAGCTAAAGAAGTTAAGCTTACCCAAAAGGAATTATCCAGAGGTAAAGAAAATTACTATATGGCTTGATGATGAATTATGGAAGCCTAATGGCTTAACGTTAATTAAAATAGCAACCCATAAAGGGTGGATAATAACATGGCTTGAGCCTCACAAGCAATACTGGAAATATGTTAATAGGGGGTGGAAGTTAAGGAGTGAAGCCAAAATAAAGTTAGATAAAAAGAACAGGCAACTCATAATTTACCTAACCTTTGCCAAAGAAGTTAAGGAACACAAGCCTGAAGGATACCTACCAGTTGATGTTAATGAAAACAACGTAACAATATTAACTGATGGCATTGCCTACCTCTTTGAAACAAATGTAGAAAAGATTGTCCTTGGATACTACTATAAACGAAAAGAAATACAGGAAAGATATGATAAGGTTTATGGAAAGTTAAGGATTAAGAAAAAGGCTTTGAAAAAGCTTAAGGAAAAGAAGAAAAAAGCCGATATTAAATGGAAAATAGCTAACATCATTGTTAAAAAAGCTTATGAAAAGCAAAACGCTATTATTCTTGAAAATTTAGGTAAAAGGGTTGCAAATAAAATGATTGCAAGGATAAAGAATAAACAATTAAGGCATAGGGTTTTTCAAGCTTCATTTAGAGGTATTCAGAAGGCAATAGAAGAGAAGGCTAAAGAATATGGCATTTCAATAATATATGTTAACCCTAGAAATACCTCTAAGCTCTGCCCAATCCATAATGCTCCAATAACATATAATAAATCAAGGGTTGGAAAATGTAGTAAAGGAAAAGAACTTTGGCATAGGGATGTAGTTGCTTGCTGGAATTTATTTTTTAAGGCTTTGAGAGGTGATGGGAGCGATGCTCCAAGCCCCTCAAAGCATAACTTAGATGTATCCCACGTGCCGTTTGGGATGAATGCCACCCATGACCCCATAGAGATTAATAAGTCTCTTTGGGCGAGGTGGAAGTTCCTAGGTGGTATCCAAATTTACCATAAACCACCATACCACCTAGGAACAAACGGTTACTGAGTTATTGGTGACAGTCGAGGCTAACGGGCCTCTCATCTAGGTCATGACCTGCTTGGCTAGGAGTGTTACTCCCATCGCTCCGCAGGGCTTTCTCTACCAAACTAATAACGCTAATAAAGGTTTCAGTCCATATAATGAAATGTTTTCCCCTTAGACGACCCAAGATCCTTTCTCTCGTCTTGGCTTTAATATGCTTATATCATTAATTAGGTGTTGATGTTTTTATAGGAAACAGAGCATAAAAGATCAGGTGGACGCTTTTGGAAGGAGTTATTAAAGGAAGGTCTCTAAAAGAAGGGCTTTGGAAGTTTATTTATTGGCCCATTTTATGGGCTATCACATTAGGTTCAACTTATGTATTTTTTGGAGATGTAGCTAGGCCTGGAGGGGAGGGCGTAGCCATCCTTAGAGTAATAGGTTTAGTTCTTTTATTTTGGGCATTTCTGATTCTTGGGGTGGCGGGTAGAACTTTGAGGTATTATGGACATAAAGACCCTAATAGAAAGAGTTTCTGGCCAGATAAGCTTGTTAAGGTTGGAATTTATTCATGCATGAGACACCCTCAGCACTTGGGTCTAATGTTAGTTTCTATTGCGTTAGCTCTAATAACAGCCTCACCTATAACAATAATAGCTTCAGGATGGGCTGTCGTTGGTACACTATTTTTTGTAATATTCATAGAGGAACCAGATTGTTTCATGAAATTTGGCAATGAATATTATGCTTATATTAAGGAGGTGAAAGCGTTTGCCTTGAATCCTCTGTGTATCATTAAAGGAATAAATTATCTTAGAGAAAGAGGAAGGATGTAAAGATAGCAATAGTGTTCCAAGAGCAGCCTAAAGGGCTTTATCAAGAATTGGTCAAAAGGTATTATATAAGGGGTTCATGGAGATATTCCCTCGCATATAGTCTTGCTACATCCATGAGGCTATCTCTGATACAGTTATGGTTAGCCATAACGGAATTTATGGGCTTTACACAAGTTACAACTAACTAGGACGGGCGTGTACCATTTACCCTGAAGGACCTTTATGATATAACGTTGAGCGAGTTATAGTCGCGATGAATCATGTAGCTAGAGCTAACTCATCTTAGCGAAATCTATAATGGCCTAGGACAGGAAACTGAATTAGAACCTTATTGCACTTAGCGAAGGCCTTGAAATGTCTAGTGATGCCACTTTGACAAATCTATTCCTCTCGTAGATAAGTTCAATGACATCTTTCAGCTGATCAATCTTAAATTCTATGTTTATAAATCCTCCATTCATTCTTGACTTGAAGAGCAGCGTCATTTGATCCCCTAGGTTTATCTGCTTTATGTCAAAGTCTGGTTCTAGGATGATACTTTCTTCAGAGGGATCTTTGGGGTTGATGATAAGGTAGTCACCTTTTCTATCTACCTCTACCTTGAGCGTTCCCTTATATCCGTAGTAGATCCCTTCTAGGATTGAGTAGAGCTTCTCAGCTTTATTAAAGGGAAGCTCATAGGGATCCTTATTTAGCTCTAAGGCCAAAGCGTTCAGAGCTATATCTCGTGGCATGGCGTTAGCATTTGATAAAACACCTATGGATAATAGTCTACTTGATATGTATCCAGCATATCCTGTATAAGCAAGAACGGAGCCACTATGACCTATGACCTTTTCATCAAACACACTATCATATATTATAAGGCCTAGTCCATAGGAGTCATTTCCAAAGAGCTGAAATGGTAGTTTTGTCCTGGGTTTTTCCATCTCCCTAACATATTTCTGACCTAGGATCTGTTTCCCCTCTAGGTTTCCGCCTCTAGCGAGGACCTGCATAAACCTTGCTAAATCAGGAGAGCTGCTATATATTCCTCCATCAGCATAAATAGTTCCGGGAATTCTAGAAAGCTTCGGAGGCTTTCTTGTATTGTCGTATGGCTTAGCAAGAAGAGGGTTATCAATAGTATCATAGTAAGAGGGTTTTGTCCTTTCAAGCTTTAGAGGCTCTATAATGTTTTTCTTTATATAATCAAAATAGCTAATTCCGCTAACTTTTTCTATTATGAAACCTAGGGCTACAAATCCCTCATTTAAATAAAAGAACCTCTCTCCAGGAGTAGCGATTGCCCACTTTCTCGAACCCTCTTCTAGCCATCTTAGCACATGAATAGGTTCAGAATACGGAAGCCAGTCAGGGCTCTGCCCCATATAGCTCGATATTTGAGCCTCCGCGTAGCCTAATGCCGGTATTCCGCTTGTATGGCTAAGAAGATGCCATATTCTAACTGGTTCTCCCTTAACTCTGAGTTCTATTGGTAAATACTTTTCAGCCGGATCATCAAGACTAATTTTTCCCTTTTCAACAAGTTGCATTATTGCAGTGGCTGTAAAAACTTTTGTTATCGAAGCTATCTCATATATAGTATCGGGAGTGGCTTTGAGGCTGTTTTCTAAGTCTCTAAATCCATAGGCTTCCTCTCTTATAATTTTTCCTTCTTTCATGACAGCTAATGTTAGGCTTGGAACAAAGAGTTGTGACATTCTAGTGGTGATATAATTATGCAATATTTCATTATGCAAGGCTACAAACCCCTTTAATTTTTTATAGATATAGATATTTTAGTTTTTAGGTTTAGAGGTTGCTTCCTTTTAAGAGTCTTTTATTAATGAGAATCTAATAGAGGAATCGCAATAAGCTGCCTAAATGGAGAGGCTAAAGCAGTAGTTTTATAAAAATTAGGCCCTATCTCCTGGCTTGTATGAGCTCTAGGGAGAAAGGTATGGAACTCATCTTAATTGTTGGAGAAGGAAAGGATGTCGGTAAGACGCTTCTAGGGGAACACCTAGTTACCGCCTTAGTGAGCAAGGGTTTCCATGTTGGCGTTGTTAAGCATGTACATCACGGCGTTGACTATCGCGTTAAGGATACCGGGCGTTACCTTGGGGCAGGCGCTGAAAAAGTGGTCGCAATAGGACCCCGAGAATATATGATTGTCGAGAAGGAAAGGATAGGGTTTTGGGAAGCAATAATGATGCTGAGGGATTTCGATGTAGTAGTAGTTGAGGGCTTTAGGGAGCATATAGATAATATAGTGAGGCATGGAGGTTGCACAGCCTATGTAGGTGGTAGTGGCGTTGTTGAGATCGAACCGGGGAGCCAATCGACTCGGAGCCTAGACGAAGCGCTAGAAAGGCTCTTAGACCTAATATTTACTAAGAAGTGCGCAATTGCATTCTCATAGTCAGATTAAATAATTACAGAGCATGCTTAGTAATGTAATTACTGCATTACTTTCTAGGGTAGCCTCCATACTATTACTACATTAAGATGATGAGCCAAAATCATTTATGATGTATTCAGATACAACGCAAGGATTGTTTAAGGAAGTAAAAGGATGAACTTAATATAGTTCAGCATTTATAAGATTATTGATGGAGGTAGATTTATGTGTGTCGATTATTTGGTTTATATGCTAATAAGCTTGTAAATGTTTCTTTTAGCTTCTTTGAGTCTCCTGTAGGTAGTTTTGTAGAGCTCTCATATAAAAATCCTAGTGGTTGGGGCGTCGCATATCTTAATGATGTTGGTTGGCATATCTACAAAGAACCTCTACCATTATATTCCTCG
This sequence comes from Candidatus Hestiella sp., assembly GCA_015522625.1. Lineage (GTDB taxonomy): Archaea > Thermoproteota > Thermoprotei_A > Sulfolobales > Acidilobaceae > Caldisphaera. The sequence goes on along the minus strand of WALX01000117.1, from coordinate 522 downwards.
GATAACGCTGAAAAGGTAATCCGAAAAAGTGTTTGTGGCAGGATAATTGTTTCTCACGTCAGGCTTGCGAGCGTTGGAAGTGTTATAAAGAAAAACACCCATCCATGGCAGTATAGGAACTGGGTCTTCGCTCACAACGGTACAATATATGATAAGCAAGCATTACTAGAGCTAGTCCGCAAAGATTATCAGGATTTCGAGGGGGTTACGGATTCTGAAGTATTCTTTCACCTAGTGGTTCAGGAAGCTGAGGACCTAGGAAATCCTGTGGAGGGTATCAGAAGCGCCGCAGAAAAGATCATCGAAAATGATATTAACTTCTCCTCTCTAAATTTCATAGCTAGCGATAGAGATAGGCTCTATGCTTTAAGGTGTGCCAAGGAACAAACCGAATACTACACGCTATATTATTTGGAGAGGCCTGGAGAAGGTTTCGAGTTGAAAAGGCTATCAAAAGAAACGTCTCAACTGATAATGACGAAGCTTGCGCATGGAGAAAAAGCAATACTAATAGCCTCCGAG
>WALX01000116.1 GCA_015522625.1 Candidatus Hestiella sp. | reverse complement strand
CTTCAGGCAGTCTCTAGGTTTTTTGCTGATAAATACCTAGAAATGAAGGGGGAAATAAAGAGGGAGTCTGCCTTTTGTCCTATTTGTGGATCGGAGAGTAAGACGATGGTAAAGGAAGGCAATAGATATAAGATGGTATGTCATTTTTGTGGTTATAAATGGACGGTATCCGAAGGCACTATTGTATGCCCCTATTGTGGGAACAAGGATAGTTTCAGCCTAGGTCTCTTTACGGACAAAGAGCGTAGGGTTGGACTGGTCTATTGCCAAAACTGCGAGACTTCGTGGAGAATCGTGTTGGATGAGACAATAAAGGCACCTGCCATAACTTTGCCATTAATAGCCATAGGAGCGGAGAAGTTCAGGGGGAGTTTGCCTAATGCTGTAAATAGCGATGTCGATAACGCTTAGCATATTTATACTTATACAAGCTTGAAATACTGAGATGGCAAATCCGAATGTGAATAAAGAGATCAGAGGGTTTTTAAAAGTGCATTGACTTTCTTTCTCATAGGGGCTTTTTAGGCTCTCAATAATTTTCGACTCGTAATAGTTGATTATGGGCATTCCTATTATTATAAAATAAAGCATCATCATAACAGCTATGATTATAACGTTTAAGACTATAGAATCCTTTTTACCGGAAATTATGTTGTCAATCCTCTTTAGTATTAGCAAAAACATGATCTCCATGGCAGAACCCACGAAAGCTAGCGTTAGCGCAACTGCAACTAAGACAAGTGAGATCATTTTAGCATGTTGTAGTAAAAGGGAGGCAAAAGCAACAATCATGGCACTGCTCATCAATATGGGGGGTATAGAAGGTTCTATAGAGGAGAAATAGCTTTTGGAAGATTCAAGTATTTTTGCCTCATCCTCATTGCTAGTGTTTGACCCTACCATCTTCTACCAGCCCAAGGTATTTTCCGGTTCAACTTTTGTGTCTATATTCATAACCCTAGACAAATATTTTGCAGTATACCAAGCGCTGTTGCTTCTAGAACCATCTATTATCACCCTTTTGGGCCTAGACTCCTTTACGTATTCTATTATTTCCTTGAAGGTGGCATGGTCACTAAAAGAAACATTGAATAGGTTATCTTTTATTCTTACAGCAATTCCCCTCATCTCCCATCCAGTCAGGTTTACATGAATTCCTTCAACCTTAATAAAATCGCGTTTTTTGAATGCATGCATAAAGACTATAGTTCCTGCATCAACAAGCTTTTTGTTGAAAAGGGAGACGTCACCGATCGGCACATTATAAAATTCTGAAGCTATCTTTGCCATTTTAATTGTTTTTTCATCAGCTAGGTACTTGTTTTTAATCCCCCTACTCCTTAATTCGATCATTATCTCTTGGAGCTTCCCGTTATATCCATAGATCCAGATGGGTTTTTCGCCTGAGTATTTCTCGATAATGTTGATTAGTGCCGCTAGCGCATCCCAGTCAGCCCATCCCCTTTGGTATTTTAGGTTCCCGTAAGTAGCGTCTAGCACTAAAACATCAAGGTCTCTTAGGGGTTCCGTGCCTGGCATCTTAAAATCCCCGGTATATCCAGAGACGCCATTAATACTTTCTACAATAACTTGGGCACTACCGGCTATATGCCTAGATGCCTTTAAGGTGATCTTATCTTTCTCTATGTCGATCTCTCTGTTGTAATCTAACCTTACTATTTTCTGCTCTGGTATCATAAACCCTAATATTTTGAGAAACTCGTGCGTTACCGGGGTTGCTACAATAAACATGCTTTCCTTGGTGCTCCTCTTTAATCCTCTAATGTGGTCCTCGTGGGCATGTGTAACGACCCTCACAAGCCTCTTATAGAAGGAATCCGCGACGGTTTCATCGCCTAATAGGATTGCTCCATTTTTCTCTACTTTTGCTATATGATCGTAATCTCTCATGTTTTATCACTTTCATAAATTTAATGGGTTTTGGCTTTAAAATATCTTTCAATAAGCCAAGTTTAATCGAAAGCCGAACTTTTATGCGCCCTGTTAAAAAATCCCGCCGCGGGGAATTGAACCCCGGACCACCCGGTATCGGCTAGATAGGCCGATAACGCCACGTCCCACTACAGCCGGGCGCTCTACCGCTGAGCTACGGCGGGTTGTGTCATACTATATTGTTGATTGAAAAACTTAAGAGTCTTTCTCTTCTTCCCGCAATTATCTAGTTATGCTCTTTATAAATGTCTTGGCTAGGTCTACGCATCCCATGTATAGATCTATATACTCTTGGCCATTCTGCGCTTCTTTAGTAGAGTACAACAAAGAGGTAATTTCAACAGACTTTTTGCTGATAATTAATGAAATAGAGCAGTTGTCATTTAGCTTTATATCGCAGGAGGTTATTTCGCCAATGGATATCTTTGACGTGCATTTTTCTTCTAGGCCAATTTTGACCCCACCAAGATCCTCGTAATAATCAAATATATAATTGATCCCACCCTTAGTAAGTATCCTGTACGCATTTACCCCTTCATTAATATAGAGCTCTTCTATCAAAAACGGTACACCAATGCATCGTGTCACTCTTCGACCAAAGGTGATGCTAATACAAGTTGAGAACCACAATAGGGGCAACGGTATCCTAAGCGCTTTGCATCTGCTGCACAGAAATATGCTTCAACAGTCTTTGAGCACTTCGGGCACATATAGACAACTTCCTCGTGCCTGCTACCGGGCTTTTGGCCAGAGAGATCCATATACCTACCGCATATACGGCACCTTACTGTTACCCAACCTACATGGCCGGATGCATTGATTCCTTTTGCCAGTCCTATAGTCATACTGTTCCACCAACATTATGTGTAGAATGGATGAGAATTTAAATTCTATATAGGACTGCTATAAAGCGAGGATTGGGTGGAAGGAATGGTATCAAAAGCTACAGTGTTGATGATAGTGCTATTTGCTGCTACTTTAGTCTCATCTGGGATAGGTTTATACACATACTCTTCCTATTCTAAGCCATTAAAGACCTTGAGCTCCAACCCCTCGATGTTTAACCTCATGAACAAGGTTTCGTACCTTAAATACACTATCAGTTCCCCCAAATTTGGAAAGATGTATGTTGTGGTGAATAATGACATAATGGGGCATAATGGGACTGCTTCATTGTATAATGGAACTACCAACAAGTTGCTAGAAAAAATAATTTATAAATATGGCAGTAATGGCTTGGTTAGTATGAAGGAAGTAGTGGGAAACGCTACTATTCCTATGAATACTACTTACTACAAGGCATTTTATACGAGCGAGTTTATCTTCACAAATCCATATACTGGAGCAAAGACAATGTTACCTTTTCCGGGCATGGCCCCAATCTTAGGTGTTTATTATATAGGCAACCTATATAATATCAGCTGGAAGGATCTTTCAAGCGGGCAGCCATCTAGGTCTTCCCCATATGCTAGTGTAAATATAGGGTTTGTAGAGGCGTCCTTCAATGGCAAAACTTATAAAGCTGTCGCAATAAGCATTGCACCATCAACAACAGCATTTAGCGCTTCTGCCACTATTTCAATAAGGCTTAGTGCGACAATAATATATATTAGTGGGGTTCCGGTCGCTTCACAGATGATCATAAGTACAGGTGCGTCTAACTACTTAGCCTATAATTTAACATCGATAAAAACAAGCTAGCCCTTAAAGGCCATTAGTTAGGAACAGTTTTATGTTTCTCATCCTTCTTATTTTAGAGGCTGGTAATACAAGTATGGATGGTTGTTATTAGGAGTTTTTGTATATGTCCTTATTTATTGAAATCTCAATGAGAGTGTCTATGTCGTTGAGAAACAGGGTGGCAAAGGAGCGTATATTTTCGAGCGTGGGGTCTCTAAATGACTTCCTGTAAGAGTTTATTTTAGGTTCATCAAGAAAGTGAATAAAGTATGATATTCTTTTGTAGAGTCTGATGCCATCACTGTTTAATCTTTCATTTCTGCTGAAAAATGAATAATAGTTCTCAAAGAGTTTTATTAATATGTTTCTTATCTCCTTTATCGCTCCCTCAGAGCTTGCACCCTCCATCATTATCATCTCATGATCAGAGATGCGAGGTACCATCATTGGGAGCTATGATTCTTCCTCATATTCTCCTGGCCTGTTCTCATCTGGAGTCTTCCACCCCATAGGGCTGCCATTTCCATACCTAACAGGTCTTTCGAGCTTACTTAATAGGACAACCCTACTGGCTTTGCTTTTGCTAACTATTGGGTAGGAGGTTTCTTTGCTAATCTTTTCCGCTAGGTATGATACCTCTTCAAAGCTAGGCATGTTAGCCTTAGAAAGCCTAAGCTTGCTTGCCCCTACATACATGTATGCTTTCACTTCAATGTAGTCCGGCATTCCTAGTCTTACCAGCTTGCCAAAGCCATTTACTGCGTTATCGCCATCATTAAATCCTTTAACATGTGTTATCCTATAGACGGTTGTGGACGAAAAGCTAGGTAGCATCTCTAGTGTCTCGAGCGTTAATCCCCATGCATTTGGGACTATTGGTCTATTGAAGAATTTATATGTCTCTTCATCCCATGCCTCAAGGCTTACGTAGATCTGTGAGGGTTCTTCCTCAAGGTTTGCTAGCACGTCCGGCCTGATGGCCCTTGTCACAAGGAACGTTGTTATTCCTCTGTTGTGGAACTCTTTTATAAGCTCCCCTAACCTGGGATACAGGGTTGCCTCGCCCGTGAGGCTAATCGCTACATGTTTTGGGTTCATAGCCTCTTCATATTTCTTTAAATCTATACCAGGCCTACCTTTATAACCACTCATAAGCCTTCTATATTCCTTTATTGCATTATCGACGATAAATTTAGGGTCATCGTTGAATGGCAAATGGGTCTCATCCCATTCAAGACCGACATCTTGTGGTCTTAATCTCCAGCAGTGTATGCAAGCGTTCCAGCACCAATGGTTCGTAACGCTTAGCTGTATGCATCTATGACTTTCTATTCCATAGAACTTTGATTTATAACAAAACCTATTCTCCACCATGGCCGCGTGGTTCCAGAAGCACTTCTTTACAGAGCTGTGATTACCTATAATATGGTAGCCTTGTTTTTTTAACCTTTGGTTAAGAGCATCATATACATCAACGTTAATGGCATCATGCATCTATTTCATCCCTCTAAAAGGCCTTTTTCTGTAAGATATGTGTATGCACTATAAGCAGCTATTGAGCCAGAGGCTGCTGCTGTAACTATCTGCCTAAATCCCTTCCATTTGCTTGTGGCATCACCAGCAGCGAATACTCCTGGTATATTAGTTCTCATCCAGTCATCTACTCTGATGTATCCGTCTTCATCTATTTCCAATCCTAAGGATTTATACCACTCCTTAGGCGGTTCAAACCCTATCTCTATAAATATACCATCTATTGGTATTTCTCTTCTTTCACGTGTTACCTTGTTTTCTATGATAGCACTTTTGACTAAGCCTTTCCCCCTTATCTCTGTCACGATAGTATTATACAATAGTTCTATGTTCTTCTTCTCCAATACCCTTTTGACATAAAAAGGTTTTGCCCTAAATTGGTCTCTTCTGTGAACAAGGTAAACCGTATTTACGTAGTCGCTAAGCAATAATGAGCCTTCAAGGGCAGCATCTCCACCCCCTACTACAATTACGCTTTTTTTTCCTTTATAAAGCGGGGCGTCACAAATGCTACAATAGCTGACACCCTTACCGGTGAATTCCTTTTCCCCTGGGACATTCAGCTTTCTCCTCCTAGAGCCCACCGCCATTATAATAGTCTTGGTATATACATCCAGGCCGTTTGTTCCAATAACGTGGTATTTTTCACTATTATCCTTATTAAAGCCCTTTACTGTTATATATTCATATACCGGCACGTTGAAAAGTTTTTCTGCATGTTGCCTAAACCTTGAAACAAGCTCCGATGCTTTTATGGAAAGTGTTGCTGGGTAGTCATCGACTACATTGGTTAGGTTTAGCTGCCCCCCTACCTCTTCACTAACAATCGCTGTCTTTAATAAAAACCTTGATGCATAGACTGCCGCAGAAAATCCTGCCGGCCCAGCTCCTATTATTAGTACATCGTAGTGCTCTTTCTTGGGAGGCTTAATGATTTTCTTTCCAAGCCTTAAAGACATCCCAGCATCCTCCTTCGTAAAGGGAGAAATGAAGCTTATAAATTGTAGTACCAAAAATTTGATGGTTTTCCAGTATTTTTACAGCTAAATCAACGTATGGCCAATCATTTTCTTCGACTTGACAAATTCTATTAAGTTTCTTTGGTGTCTAATAGCGGCTTCCCTAGCTGCTTTTGGATCACCTTTTTCTATAGCCTCATAGATTTTCCAATGTTCTTCTATTTCTTCATTTATTCTGCTTGCTGAAGCAAAGAGGTCGACCTTGAGAACAGCAAGCTTGTTCCTTATATCTTTAAGTATATCCCTGAGGTATTCATTACTGCTCATCTCAGCCACTAGGTCATGAAATTCTGTGTTAACTTTTGCTGCAGCTAAGGGATCGTTTTTGTCAATTTTTTTCATCATCTCAGCTTTTTCTCTTAACTTCTTCAGTAGTTCTTTATTTTTATTGCTGGCAGCTCTCTCCGCAGCATAACCTTCAAGGACAACCCTGACCTCAAACAACTTTATTATTTGTTCCTTTGTTAAAAAGTTCACATGATATCCATCATTCATCCTTACAACTAAGCCCTCTTTTTCTAATTTATGAAGCGCCTCCCTAACAGGTGTCCTACTCACATCATAGATCTTGGCTAAGTAGGTTTCGCTTAATTTATCCTTTGGTTCAAACCTCCTGTTCAATATATCCTTCTTCAGTAGCTCATAAATTATGTCTGTAAACTTTGCCTGTCTGACACTCTCTTTTCTTATCAAGCCAGTTCACCCGGGTTTTTGTGCAGGCTTTAAAATTTATATTTATTATCATTTTTTATTAACAATATTTTAATATAAGATACTATTTATGTCTCTTTGTTTCTATCTAGCTTGGCGTGATCCATAAAGGAATAAAGACGGGGAAAAGGTGTTAATTTAAAAGGTTCAATAATGATGACTAGAGCCTTGCCATGGAAATATTTTAGGCTACGCAAAAAGAAGAAAAAGGTAGATCAGGTTTTCTTAATCCTACTCATTACTGAATCTATTTCATCTTTGTAAGCTTTTATGATCTCTTTCCAGTGATGGTCTATGATATCTGGATTGTTGCTTAGTATGTAAT
>WALX01000115.1 GCA_015522625.1 Candidatus Hestiella sp. | reverse complement strand
CTTTACAAGCTTCCTCGGTCTCCCCCTTCCTTCGGCCTTCAATTTACTTGTCTCTACAACACCAATCCCTGCTAAATCATTGACAACCCTTAGCACGAGCGGATAACTGACATTTAGCTCCTTGGTGAGATCCCTAACGCTTAGCTCTTTTTTATCCATAAGATATCCAAGGATTTGAACTGCAAGCTCGTAGTCGGGTACTGATATGCATTGTATTAGAGATTTTATTGATTTATTTTCGTCATTAAATTCCATCTTCTACGCCTAGATATATTCTTTTTTCTGATATTTAAAAATTTTTCCTTTTTTTAAAAAATAAAATAATAGTTATTATGGCTTTATAAAGCATATTACCAATAAATAGATCAGAAGAATTGTTTATATTTCTTTATGGCATAGTCACCGATAAAGTCCAAAACTACTTCTCTTGCGCCTCCAGCTATATCTAAAGATCTTGCGTCCCTTGTCAACCTTTCTATCGTAGTACCATAGGTAAGGCCCTTGCCACCCAAGAGTTGCACCCCTATCCAAGTTGCCCTCTGCGCCAGCTCACCTGCAACTATTTTGGAAATGGCAGCGTCGATGGGGTCTATGCGGCCATTCTTTCTTATTTTTTCTATCGTAACATCTACAAACGAATTGAGCAGTTCCATTTTCGTTTCCATCTCAGCAATCATCCACTTCACTGATTGAAATTCACCTAATTCTTTGCCAAAGATCTTCTTGCTGAGAGCGTGGGACTCGAGTTCCATGAGAACCCCTTCAACTATTCCCAGCGCTATTAGACCATAGCCAAACCTCTCATAGTTTATTAGCTCCAGAGCTTCCCTTATACCCCTCCCGGGTGTACCTATCCTCAAGGCTCTTACGTTCTTTAAATATACACGCGATATCCCAGAGCCCCTAAAACTTATCAAATCCATAGGTTCTACCTTTATACCTGGTTGCCTATCGGCAACATATAGCGTAGGACCTTCAGGTCCTTTAGCTAAGATTATGAACTTATCTCCATATTGTGCGTTACTTCCAAAGACTTTCTCTCCATTTATTATAGCACTTCCATCTTCTCTCTCATCGGCTTCTGTTTTTAGGTTTGACTTTATATCAGTCCCCCCGCCGGGCTCGGTCACATTTAATGAGAAAAGAAAGCTTCCATCGCTATAAAGCCCTTCCCTTCCAATTGATACTATGTTTCCTATAGATATTATATGGCCAACCGCCGGGCTGGACCTAGAGGACAACTTAATTGCCTGGTAGACTGCCTCTATCCCATATTTGTTCAAACCAAATATCTTTAGCTCTTTCATCTTTTCAAGAAAGGATTTTGGAACCTCATTATCTCTGTCGATCTGTGGGGCTATCTTTGGTAACTCATTTAAAAGAAAATCATATACGTTTTCTGGTAGGCTCATTATCTTCACCTATTTAGGGTGTGCCAGAATAATTATTAAGCTTTAATGATGCCTTCTTCAGCACCACCTTTATATAATCATAATATAATCATACGTCCTACCTAAAAATCCGAATAAGTCTTTTGTTCTGATCTCCTCCCCGTCCTAAAGGCTGAAAGTTCTTGGTGTTGATAAGGCAGGGAGGTTCGAGGTTACATCTCCCTTTTTTGGGTTTAGTCCGAACTGGGCCTCCAGCCCATTACCCCTATCCCATTTTGAGGGCTCGAGTTATGTCATTACCATGTTCTAAAGTATTCGAGGATTATAAGCATTTCCATTCCACCCTGACTTTGTATCAGGGCTCCACTTGAAAGCTCAAGGGCTTTTTGCTAATTCCAACCTTGCTTTGAGAGCTTTGTTGACTGTAGCATTCAAATCAAGGCTGTCCAAAAGCTTTATACAACAACCTCTCTGGATTCCTTTCTCTACGAGAACTCTTTCATAGGAACCTCAAGGTTTTTGACTTCTGAAGTTATTTAAACTCGACTACCCCCTTGTATACGCCCATGCACAAGCATGGGACATTACAGGCAACATTAAATAAAAAATTGAAAGATTTTTGATAACGAAACCTTTTAATTCCTCCCTAAAATTGATTTAAGTTTTTAAGGGCTTGACAACAACTGATTTTGAGGTGATTGGATATGCCAATGAGACCAGGAAGGTGCTACTCACACATAACAAGCCAGCCCTATACAAGAAAAGAGTACATCCACGGTGTCCCCCAGCCAAAAATAACGAAATTTGAAACAGGAAATAAAGAGATGACGGAAAAATATGAGGTAAAGCTGGATCTAATCTCGCTAGAAATAGGTCAAATAAGGTCAAATGCCCTGGAATCGGCAAGGATAATGACAGGCAAATTTCTAAACCTAGAGGTAGGAGAAGGAAACTTCTACATGAGAATCCCAAAGTACCCTCATCAGGTGATAAGAGAAAATAAGATGATGGCATTTGCAGGCGCTGATAGGCTACAAGATGGTATGAGGCTTTCCTTTGGAAAACCAATAGGAGTAGCAACCATAGCAAAAGCTGGAGACAAACTAATAGAGGTATGGGGCAGAAAGGCCGATATAGAAAAATTGAAGGAAGCCTTAAGAAGGGGTGCTGCCAAGTTCCCAGTAAAAACCAGGATTATAATTTCTGAGCACAGATACTAATAGGAGATAAGGTAATGCAAACGCTTGATTGTGGTATCCCCTATACACTAGTTTTTCCAAACATTGACGTCAAGGGTAAAAAGGCTTTAGTTGAGCTACCAGATGGCATGAAGCAATTCTCAATAAATATACACAAATGTTTTGTAGAAAATCTCGGCGTCAACCCAATTATTAGCATGGAAAGCACCTATGGTGCCTGTGACCTCCAATACAATCAAGTCTTCTCTATCCTAAAGCCAGACATAATCATTCATATAGGGCATTCTCCATATCCCAAGTATTTATCTCCATCAGCAGAGCCCAGGGAGCCAAAGATAATATATGTCAAGGCTTTAAGCAAACTAAGGCCTGGCGACAAGCTTATTGAAGAAGCTTCTAGGATTCTCAAAGGCTATGGTATAAGAAAATTATCAATAGCATTAACGGCACAACATACCCACCTATATGATTTTCTAGTTAACGAAATGAGTAAAAGAGGCTTTGAGGTGATAAGGTCTAAAGGGTTAAGCCCCTATTATGAACCAGGACAGATATTAGGGTGCGACTTTTTAGCGGTACTATCAAAGGAGGCAGATGGATACCTCTTTGTTGGTGGTGGGCAATTCCATCCCCTAGGGCTATACCTAGCTACATTAAAGCCTGTTATACAGGTTGACCTTTATGAAAATAGATCCAAAGACTTTACCCCGTTGGGAGAAAAATATCTCAAGAAAAGATACTATAAGATGTCCCAAGCTATAGATGCAAGACGTTGGGGAATAATAATTGGTTTAAAGACGGGCCAATTTAGGCCAAATCTAGAAAGGTCTATTATAAAGATGCTGAAAGGTAGGAAATATATAATACTTTCTTCAGAGAACCTTAATGAATATGCTTTAAGATCCATCGACAATGAATGGTTTGAAGCTTTTGTGGTCACTAGTTGTCCAAGGATTGCTATTGATGATATGGATGGCTTTGAAAAGCCCGTATTAACCCCTGGCGAAGCCTATATGGTATTGAGCGGGAACATAAAAAGATACCGCTTTCCGTGGTAAGATGATGACCAAGGGTGTAGGGCTAAAAATATTGCTTGAAAAGGAAATACCCAAGATTAAAGATCCTATAAGATCCCTAGAGCAGTACACAACACCTTCAGAACTCGTTTTAGAGATGATAGAGCATTCTTACCTCTCCGGTATTCTAAACAACTCCACAACAATGGATCTAGGCGCCGGTACCTGCAGGATTGCAATAGCCTCATTAATCATGGGCGCTACAAAGTCAATAGCCATAGATATCGATAACAGGTTTTCATCAGAATGCCTTAGGAGTGCATCAAAGCTTGGCCTAAAGGATAGGTTGCTCTTCCTTAATGCACATATAAAAAATGGAGTGGGGTTAGTCAGAGAAAAAGGTATTGATATTGTGTTCATGAACCCTCCCTTTGGCGTTTGGAATAAGGGAGCAGATAGAGAGTTTCTAATATTTTCTTTTTCTAGATCACCAAGGAGGATTTATTCCATACTAAAATCTGGAAATATAAGCTACCACACAAAACTATCTTCTAAGTGGGGATACGAACTGAAGCTAATAGCCACAAGAGAGTTCCCTATACCGGCGTCGATGCCGCATCATAAGAGTAGGATGAAAAAGGTGAAAGTAGATGTCGTATTATTTGAAAGATGAAATAGTCGTACCTGGACAGGTCATGGCTCAAGAAGAGGAGTTTATTGAAGGAAAAGGTGCATATATCGACGATAGTGGTTTCATAAGGTCTAGCCTACTAGGTAAGGTATCAGCAGACCTGGATAACAAAATAATTAACGTGAAACCTAAAAATGAGATAAAGCTACCAAAGAAAGGAAACACGATTGTGGGAATGGTATCCTCTATAAGGGAGACCATAGCATTTGTAAGCATATACGGCTTAGTATCGCTCGTTCCTAGGCTCAGAGTTGATGTTGAGTTCCCAAGCCCTCTATCTGGTGCTATATTAAACGGCCAAGGCATTATAGATAAGGTGAGCGAGCTTGGCGATATCATAAAACCAGGGGACATAATATTAGCAAAAGTGTTGAACTCTACGTGCCCCTACAATCTTTCATTAAAGGGTTTACACCTTGGCGTCATCTATTCTTCTTGTTCAAAGTGTGGAGAAATTATGCAAGTTATTGATAACAACAAGATGAGATGTCCTAGGTGTGGAAACATAGAAAAAAGAAAGATCTCAAGCATCGCATCAAGAAAAATAGTACTAGAGCTTAAAAAGACTTTGATAATATCGTAGGGAGCCTATATGAGGAAGGTAATAAGGATAAATCTAAAGGATGGCTACAATGTAGAGGAGCTTGTGGAAAACATTAATAAGGTTATACCTTCAGAAGAGGCAATAATTAGGGTAGAGGGAGGCTCCTTGGCAATATCTTTTATTAACCCGAATAGGAAAGTAAACAACATAAGGGCTAAGATAAAGGAGTTTCTTAAATCCTATAAACCCCCACGCAGGAGGTCTATACATAACGAATTTAAGTTGAGCGACCTGCTAGAATATAGCAAATGGAACGACTACAAAGTTCTTACGTTCATATTAACTAAAAAGGGTTATGAGGCATATATAGACAACGAAAAAATTGTGACTAATGCTAGCAAGGAAATTTTAGAGAAAACAATAAATGATATCAATAACGCAATAAAAGTGCTTAAAGATATTGAGCTAAGTAGTGCGGCAAGGAAATCATTATTGTGCATTTTAACCTTAAAAAAGACCAATGCTTTATATCTTATAGACGTTGCCACGTCACTAAACGTTTTAGTGAAAAATAAAAGGAACAAACTCTACACTACACACAGCTGGAAAGAGACGTGTGAGATGTTGAATAAGGTGGTTTAGATGAACAAAGATATAAAAATAACAAGAACGGAGCAGGGGACCTATAAAATAGAAGTTTTGGGCGAGGATCACACCTTAGGGAACCTCCTAGCCAACACCCTTTTAGGCCTTGATGGTGTTAATATAGCATACTACGAAGTCCCACATCCACTAGAAAACAAGGTCTTCCTTTACGTAGACCTAGAAGAAGGAATTGATCCTATTAAAAAACTTAAAGAAGCCCTAGAAAAAATAAAGCTGATGAACTCCGAATTTAGACAAATCTATTTATCTAGGCTCAAAAAGATGGGCATAGATGTTGAATAATGAAAAAAGAATCGAGGGTTCTAATAAATAGATGTTCTCAAGGTATTTGCTTTGGTATAATACTTAGGCTACACTCAGTTGATGGGGTTATTATATCAGAAAATGGGTGCCAAGGCCTCTGCAACAAGCTTGTTGAGAGCGGATATTATTATGAGATAGGACGTGCTTGTGGCGACTGTGAATGTAACTTACCTTCTCTAGGAGATGAACATACACAATACACCAGCTTTATTTATAGAGTGCTACAAGAAGTCGCTAACATAAGAAATATGAAACGTGAATAGGATAAAAGTCTTTAAAGGTAAATATAGCATAATTAATAATTGCGCGGGGGTGCCCGAGCCTGGCCAAAGGGGACGGGCCTAAGACCCGTTGGCGTAGGCCTGCGTGGGTTCAAACCCCACCCCCCGCATTTTTATGGATAAATGATTTTTCCTGAATCTTCCGTAGTCTCATATCCAGGTAGCGTTTTTCTTAGTTCTTCGCTAAATTCTCTCTTAGATAATGTTTCGATAAACCTCTTTATCATTGGGTTTTCCACCCTATCTCTCTTTATAATGAAATCAAAGAACTCCTTGCCTATTGGTATGAAATCAAGGTCAAATAGCCTCGCCATAGTTTCTAAAGAAATCCCAGCGTCAGCCCTTCCCTGAGAAATTGCAGCGGCTACCGCTGATTCTGTCTTGACCTCATGAGTATAACCATTTATTACTTTTTCTGGTTCTTCATTTGCGAGGTATTTTTTTAGTAAGATGTCAAGTGTGGTTCTAATTCCAGATCCTTTGTTTCTATTTATAATTACCACATCTTCCCTCAAAAAATCTTCTATGCCCTTTATGTTTTTCGGGTTTCCCTTTTCTACAAGTATCCCGATACTCCTTGAATACCCCCTAACGACATATACCTTGTCCTCTATCCCCATTATTTTTGGCATGTGTATGTTATATTGCCTGGTACTCTCATCGAGCAAGTGGGTACCAGCTATGTCAGCATCTCCTCTCTTTATTGAGAGCCAACCGCCGGTAGAACCTACGCTGACTATTCTAGCGTTTTTTATCGATGCGACCCTTAGGACTACCTCTATGCCGGGACAATCACTTCCGATTATTGTTAAATCAGGGGGTTTTATGGATGAAGAGAACAAATGCACATCAACTTGCTCATCCCTATCAAAATACTCTCTCTTCTCCTCAGCAACTATGTAGCCATCGGAAATGCTTATGCCAGCTATGGAACCAGAACCAGAAAGCATTGGATATGCGCTATAGCCTCTTTCTCCCTTTACAAGTTGAACCGGAATTAGCTCTGTAAAACCTCTACCGGCAGGAAATCTAAAAGGTATAGTGGCTTTAACCCTAGGTTTTTCATTTATTTCTTTTCCCATCAACTTTGCTATAACTGGGACTACTATATTATAGAGATTCATCATAGCTGATAGCGGAAAGCCCGGAAGGCCAAAAAGTATCTTACGCCCTTTTACAGCTATTACTGTTGGCTTTCCTGGCCTTGATTTTAGTCCATGTACTATTATCTTTGCCCCTATATCATCAAAGACCTTATATATGACGTCGCCATAACCTGCTGATGTACTTCCAGTTGTTATTACGATGTCTTTTTTGCCTAATTCCCTACCTATAGAATCCTTCATTCCTTCATAATTATCAGGTAATATGCCTTTAAACTCAACTTCAGCGCCTAACTCCTTCAACATTGACGTTATAACATAACCATTAGAATCGTAAATCCTTCCATGCACTAGCCTTTCGCCTGGATTTACAAGCTCAACTCCTGTAGAAAATACAGATATACTTGGGGGCCTGTAGACCTTCACTTTATCAAACCCAAGACCTGATATAACTGCTAGTTCCCTTGGGGTTATAAGAGTGCCCTCTCTTAATATGACATCACCGACAGCTATATCGCTTCCACTCATAGAGATATTTTCTCCAGGACTCGTCGCCCTATATACTTTTATTGTGTTTCCCCTTTTACTTATGTATTCCTCCATAACCACAGAATCTGCCCCCCTTGGTATCATAGCTCCCGTGGAAATCCTAACTGCCTTTCCTTTCGTTACCTCCACGCTTGGCCTCTCACCTATCTTTACTTCACCAACTATCTCCAATTCCTTTGGTTCTATTTCATTTGCCCCAGCTATATCAATAGACCTGATGGCATACCCATCGACTATTGACCTGTCAAACGGAGGATAATCTACCCTAGCCATAATATTTTCTGCAAGAACCTTGTTTACAGCAGAAAATATCCCAACTTCCTCTATCCCCAATGGTCTGAGAGTTCCAACTTCCTTTTCTAACAAGCCAAGGGCTTCCTGAACGGATACTAACTTATGGAACACAAGTGCCATTCATATCCCCTCAGTATTCATTAATTCAGCTACCCCTTCTAGAGAATATTGCCTTGGAACTATAATGTTTTTATTTTTACAAATTTCCTTTGCTGCATTTAATGATGATAGCCCTATAGCCACAAGCCTTACGTCTTTAAGGTAACTTGAAAAATGCTTGCAAAAGCTTCTCGATATAATAGGGGATGAGAGGATTACATATCTAACGTCGTTCCCCTCTAATAGTTTCTTGATTCTTGCCATGCTCTGCTTCTTTACCTCCTCCCTATACAACCAGGTCTCTACATATGTAACGCCGCTTTCCCTCAGCCGATAATTTATATCCTTGAGACCCTGTAAGGACCTTGCCAACAGCACACATCGACATTCCTGCTTTATAAGTTCAAGAGCTAAATCACACCCCTGATACTTTCTTGGTATAATGTCGGGTGTTTTATCAAAATGCTTCTCAAAAGATTCCCACGTTCTACTACCTACAACAGCAACCCTCTTCCTCCTTACCTTCAATTTTATATACTCTATTATCCCATGCTTCCTCGCATCTTCTGCCAGTATCCTTGGTCCTCTTGGACTTGTAAATGCAATACAATCACAAGGTTCTAAACGAGCTATAAAATCCTTTGAACAGCCATTTATAGGCTCAATAGAAATTATAGGTATCCACGTAATACTAAGGTACCTTTCGATGTGTTTTGGGTATTCGGGACCCATATATAGAACTAGGCCTTTTTCCAAAGATATCCCCTCATTCCAACGGTTTTCCCTATTATTATTACAGCTGGATTTCTTATTTCTTCTTCATCAACCCTCTTCAAAACATTGCTAATACTCCCAACGATAGTTTTCTGCGTTGGAAGCGTTGCATCCGTTATTATAGCACAGAGCTCATCACTCCCCCTAACGTCAGCTACCTTTTTTAGGATTTCCTTGATATCTGATACCCCCATTAATATAACAAGCGTATCTGAAGCTAAGGATATTTCTTCGATTCTTACCCTTGGCTTTTTCTTTTCTTTGGCTTCCCTACCAGTTATGATAGAGACGCTAGATGAAAGCCTCCTATTTGTCAACGGTATTCCACTATAGGATGATGCCGCTATGAACGAGGGGATTCCAGGAACTACCTCACAAGGAATATTATGGGACGTTGCAAACTCACATTCTTCTTCCCCTCTTCCAAAAAAATATGGATCACCACCTTTCAGCCTGACAACAACCTTCCCTTTTCTACATTCCTCTAGGATCTTTTCGTTTATCTCGTCTTGCTCCATGAAATGCTTGCCGGGAGCCTTCCCAGCATAGACTAGCTCGCTTTCTTTTTTAGCATAACTAAGGAGCTCCTCTGGGACAAGCCTATCATATATTACCACATCAGCTTCCTTTAATGTTTCCACACCCCTAAGTGTTATAAGCTTAGGATTCCCCGGGCCTGCGCCAACCAAGTATAGCTTTCCTGTCATATCACCTCAGCACCTTTTCAGATATACTATACAATAACTCTCCTGCCCTCCTGCCTATTTTGGCAAATTCCTCTTTTTCCCCTTTAAACCTAAATATGTGCATTTCCCTTCCATCACTAGATGCAATACCAGCTATTAACAGCAATTTTTCTCCTTGAATTCGCGCTACAGCACCAACAGGGGAATGGCACCCAGCCTGTGCCTCCATTAGAAATTCCCTCTCGGCAAAAGACGTGTAATATGTATTCCTATCAGAAAACGTATAAAGCTGCTTAATCTTCAGATCATCTTTTATTCCTACTATTGCAATGACGCCTTGGTTTGGTTCCGGTGGAAATTTATCTAATGGGAGAACAAGCCTCTTAGGATTTAGCCCAAGCCTCCTAATCCCTGCTTCTGCTACTATTATATAGTCATATTCCTTATTGTAAAGCTTCTCCATTCTCGTATCTAAGTTGCCCCTTAGTGGTCTTACCTTAACCCCATCATTATAATGCAAGATAAACGAAGACCTCCTCACGCTAGAGGTTCCCACCACAGAACCTCTTGGTATCTCTACTATGTCTTTTACCCCACTCCTTGAAAATACTATAGAATCATTTGGCACCTCTCTAGGGAGTACCATAACAATATCAAGCCTTGGGTCCATTTCCCTAGGAAGATCCTTCATGCTATGTACAGCAACATCCGCCTCCCCATTAAGTACTGCCATGTTTACTTCTTTTTCGAACAACCCCTTTCTGCCTATTTCATAAAGTGGCTTATCTTGAATTAAATCACCACCCGTTTTTATTATCTTTACCTCCATTTCGAATCGTCCTATGAAACCCTCAAGGTAGTCTTTAAATGCCTCTGTTTGTTTTAGACTCAGCTTACTACCCCTTGTGGCTACCCTAATTTTCATTAAATTCACCAATGATTCATTTTTAGCAAGCTACAACTCAGCTAGGCTTTCCTTTATTTTTTCAATGGTATATTCGATAACATCATCATAATGAACAGAGCTAGTAAATATAGTCTCGAACTGGCTTGGAGGTATAAATACCCCTTTTGTCAATAATAGCTTGTGCAACTCTGAATACTTCCGTTTATCGGCTTTCCTTGCATCATCAGCGTTTCTTACATCGCTTGTAGTGAAAAATATTTGCATCATGCTTTCAACCCTGTTTATTGTAAATCTCTTTCTACCGATATCTGCTAGGCCCTCTTCTATTGATTTGGCAGCCTTTGCTGCCTTTGCTATAGAATTCTCTTCTTCCATTTCCTCCAACGTAGCCAGCCCTGCAACCATCGATACTGGATGCGCGTTGAACGTACCTGCGTTAAACACATTACCTGTCGGCGTTAGGGTCTCCATTATTTCTTTGCTAGAAACAACTGCACCTATGGGGAATCCCCCTCCGATTATCTTACCTAAGGTGACTATGTCCGCTTCTATGCCATAGTAACCTTGGGCCCCTTGCATAGAAATTCTGAAGCCTGTTATAACTTCGTCGAAGATAAGGAGTGATTTGTATCTATTGGAAAGCTTTCTAAGCCCCCTTAAGAATTCCACCTCTGGTTTTATTACGCCCATATTGCCTATTACAGGCTCCACTATAACACCAGCTATCTCGTCGCCTGCCTTCCTGAAAATTTCCTCAACACTTGCTATATCATTATATTTTGCTATCAGCGTTAGCTTGGCCAACTCTTCAGGAACTCCGTTACTGTTCGGCGTACCATATTCAGTAGCAGCACTACCAGCGCGCACCAGAACAGAGTCATGAGAACCGTGATAGCAGCCGTCAAACTTTAAGAGAAGCTTCCTCCCAGTATAACCCCTTGCAAGCCTTACAGCAGTCATTGTAGCTTCAGTACCAGAATTCACAAACCTTATCATTCCTCCAGGTTTTATATATCCTATGATCTTCTTTGCCAACATCAACTCATTTTCATTTGGGGTACCATATAGCCATCCGAAATCAAGTTGCTCTTTAACCCTGTCCAACACGTAATCAGGCCTGTGACCCAATATTAATGGACCATAGCCCATAACATAGTCTATCAGTTTTTTACCCTCTTCTGTCACAATATATGGGCCATAAGCACTTTTTGTAAAGAAAGGGTATGGCTTGACGCCAGCCCTCACTGGGCTATTAGCCCCGCCTGGGAAGTAGTTTAATGACTCTTTAAACAACTCTTCGCTCCTCATGTATTCCACCCTGCGAAACTATTAATACCTCTAACAACCCCTTAGTAGTTATATTTTTGAAGGTTTTAAATGATCCTTAATATAAGCTAGCCAAAGCCCTAGGATATATAAATCTATTGTAGCTGTATTATAGTGCAATGCCTTAAATAAACCTATACAGGAAACCTTATGAAGGGATTACAATGCTAGACGAACCTTCATGGATTTTGCATAAAGAAAGACCTAAGGCAATAGTTTACGCCATCATAGAGCTAACGGGTTCTGATGATGTGGATATTATAATCAAGGCATTAAGGAAGGTATCGCGCAATAGCTCTTGGATAGGAAAGGTCTCCTTCTACCTCTCTAGGAACAAGGAGGAAGTTATAAAAATAATAGAAAGTATAAAGATTGGAGAGAAACCTAATGAGATGTTTGTCGCTGAGGTAATGAATTCATTAAATCATCTTTAATCTATACTGCTCACCTTGATAGGGTTATTCCATGTATTTTAGGGTTATTTAGGTTCAGCTATCGGATTCATCGCAGCTTCTCCTGTTTTACCCGCCTTTACGATTAGTAGCTTCATTTGAGGGTTCAGGACTAGCTTATACAGCAACCCAATCTCATGCCTTAAT
>WALX01000114.1 GCA_015522625.1 Candidatus Hestiella sp. | reverse complement strand
GGCTATACTACCGCGGCTCTCCAAATACTCCTATTTTTTATATAAACTTATTAAAACTTAACTCTTCGATGAAGCAAGCTTTAAGAAATCTAAGCGGTTGCGACTAACTGCTATCCCAGTACTTCTTATACGTTATGTAATCTTCTTTTGCCTTCAACAAGGCTTTGTAGAATTCCCTTTCCCCACCCCTAATATAGGCTTCGATAACCCTCTTCGCCGCCCTAGGCCCCACGCCCTGGGTCATGAGGGACTCTATCACATACCTTCCCATCCCTTGAGAAGCGTAGTCTATATATAACCTGGCCCTTTCCATCACCTCATCTATAATCTTTTTACTGCTCTTATCTAGCCTCTTTATCTTCCCACCCCTCCAGTCCTTGAATAGCCTAACCGCGCTCCTGCCCCAATCGGAATTCGGCATTGGCGAGATCATCATCCCCTTACATCTCGGACACCTTGCAAGGCCTAGACCCTTTACGCTACTAACCCACACGTTCCCACAGGAGATGCAAAGGAAAAGCACTTCTTTGCTATCCGCGTTCCTCTTTAGTCCCTGGATTATATAATCGATGGCAAGTTCCTTTAGGTTCGAGGTTAAGTCCCTCTTCAGGTAGGGATTTGATAAGACCTCTCTTGTAATAGGGCTTGGTGCTTTCAGCCTCACAACGCTAACCTCCTTGATGCCCTCCTTAAACCTAAGGACTGATTCCACGTCGAATTTATCATACATTATTTCCCTTATGGTCTCCTCGTTTACTATGGAATTGGAATATGCCTCAACTATCTTTTTCCCAAGTTGAAACGGTATCTTAACGCTTGGATCTACCACCCCTAACCTCTTCGAGACTTGGAGGAACCTTGATATGTAGGCAAAGGAGTTTTTTACAGCATCCTGTGCCAACGCCACAACTTCAGGTCCATCCAAGCCCTTCAGCCTTTCTATAGCATCTTCTATCAGTCTGCCGTCAACGCCGGAGGGTGAGGTGAATATTATTGCGTAAGGTATGTAGTTTATTTGCAACTTAACCCTGTTCTCAACTAGCTTGGATAGTATCAATGATAGGAGGAAATTCCCTTTGCTCCCCAGGCATGCATACAATATAGAACTTCCATTTACGCCTTCTATTACAGGCCTATCGAAGCTTACTTCCCTCCCCCAAACCCTTCCCGTCTCTTCTAGTATACCCCCTAAGTTCCTTGCAACTTCCCTTGGTACACCCCACTTGGCCATTAGGTCCTCGAACTTACCTCTGTCAAGCATGCCAAGGGTTATTATAGAGCAGACGCCTTTGGAAACGCTAAACGATACAGGTATAAGCTCCCCCTCCCATACTGGTATCGATCCCTCTTCTATGCTTATGGGCTTTGCCTCTATTTTTTCTGCCTCATAGTCAATATCGACGACCTCCCACACCTTCCCAGCCAAGGTAAATCTGAACTTCTCCTTTCCCTGCTCTAGCATAGCGCTCTCGGCAAACCTTTCGCTAACCTCCCCAATCCTTGTGTTAGAGGATATGTCATAGACGGAGAAGACCACCTCACTTGGTATCATAGAGACTCCATACAAATACTTCCTTGTCCTCCTCGTCTGGCGGATCTCTCCGCTGTCCTCATCATACCTAACGACTCCTACAGCATCTAAATGCCTCAAAACCCTTTCTAGGTCTTTATTGGAGAGGGTCGAGAAGGGGTAGGCCTTCCTCACAACGCTATATATTTCAGCGGCACTGCTCGATATTCCCCCAACGACCATTGCGACTACTTGGTGAGCTAATGCGTCTAGAGACTTTTTAGGCATGACCAGGTCTTCCAATGCCTTCCTTTTAGCGTTGGCTATTATAACCCCGGATTCAAGAACCTCAAAGAGGTTGCCCATAGTTAGTATTGTCCCCCTGCTTACGTCACCCATCCTATGGCCAGCCCTCCCTACCCTTTGTAGCAACGCTATTACTTGCCTAGGTGACATGAATTGTAACACAGCATCTACCCTGCCTATGTCTACGCCAAGTTCCATTGAAGAAGTCGCTATCAGTACCCTTGATTTTCCTTGTTTGAACATGTTCTCTGCCCTTTCCCTTACATCCCTTGAAAGGCTTCCATGATGGACAGCAACCCCCTCTACGTCTTTGGACAGCTCCGAAGATAGCTTTTCGGCAACGGCCCTAGTATTTGTAAATATTAAGAGGGACCCTGAGGTTTCTGCTATTATGTTTTTGATCTGCTCGACGGATTTTTTCCAGAGATTGTTCGTGTCTTGGATTATTGATAGGGAGAAACTGTACCTTTTTCCAGAATAGTCCTCAACAACCCTTGTATTGCTCCCAATTAGCCTAGAGGCCTCCCCTTTCGCCTTGTCAGAAAGTGTTGCTGATAGCCCTATCCTCTGAACCTTGTTTTTAGAGAGCGCGCTTAACCTTTCTAAGACAAGGGAGAGCTCCACGCCCCTCTTGTTGTCGAGGACTTCCTGTACCTCATCTACTATTATATGTGATACTTTTTCCCACAGGTACCTCCTTTCCTTTATCGTCATGAGGAGGTTTAAGCTTTCAGGCGTCGTCACCATGAAGTCCGGTGGGTTCTCTAGGAACTCCTTCCTTCCCTTTGCAGTGGTGTCTCCATGCCTTAATAACAACGTTAAGCCAACAGAGGTCACAATTTTTTCCACCCTATACGTTATATCCCTGTTGAGCGACCTCAAGGGAGTAATATAGATGGCCTTTATGCCTTTACTAGCGTGGTCGCTGTCTAGTATCATAGAGGTAACTGGTAGGAACGCCGCCTCCGTTTTTCCAGAACCAGTGGGCGAAACCACCAAGGTGTTAAATCCCTTTAAGATGACAGGTATTGCCTTCTCCTGTATTGGGAGGAGTTTTTCATAGCCCAAGTCCCTTATGATGTTTTTGAGCTTGGGGTTAAGCAAGTCTACAGCTTGCATCTCAACACTCTCATTTGTAGAGCACATAGAAAAAGAATTAAGCGTTTAATAAAAATGCTTATGCTTACATCCCCATTCCTGGGGGCATTCCTCCATATGAAGGGCCTGAGGGCCCTTCACCCTGCTTTGACTCAGGCTTTGGTGGGGAAGCAGCTATGAGGTCGTCTATCTTTAGCAATGAAATGGCAGCCTCCGATGAGCTCTTAATTACCTGTTTCTTGACTATTATAGGCTCATATATGTTGTTCTTAGTCACGTCATCAATGACCTTTCCTTGAATTGCATCAATCCCTGCGAATTTGAAGCCCTTACCATGATATGACCTGAGTTCCATTAATGTGTCAAGCGGGTCCAATCCGCAGCTCTCAGATATAACTGTAGGAACTATTTCTAGGGCCTCGGCGAAAGATTCTATAGCTAGTTGCTCCTTGCCCCCTATCGTTCTAGCATAGTCCCTTAGTGCCATGGCAAGCTCCGTCTCTACAGCCCCGCCTCCGCCAACTATCTTTGGCTCTCTCATTATGTTCCTCAACGAGTGTAATGCATCGTTAAGGTTCCTCTCAGCCTCGTCGAGGAACATATCGTTAACACCCCTTAAGAGGATCGTTACGCTCTTCGGGTTCTTTGCTCCTTCTATAAATATCATCTTATCATTTCCGACCTTCCTTTCCTCCACTAGCTCCGCATACCCTAGGCTCTCTGGCTTTAGATCTTTCATACTCGTGATCATCTTTGCCCCAGTAGCCCTAGCTATCTTCTCTATATCGCTCCTCTTCACCCTCCTAGCTGCGAGTATGCCCTTCTTTGCGAGGAAGTGCTGTGCAACGTCATCTATTCCCTTCTGTGTTATGACAACGTTTGCGCCTGCCTCAGCAATTTTGTCTACCATTTCCCTTAGTATCTTTGTCTCTTCTTCGAGGAAGTTGTCTAGTTGGTCAACATCTGTAACCCTTATCTTCGTTGATATGTCTGGCTTCTGTATTTCTAATGGAGCATCTAAAACTGCTATCCTAGCGTTTTCGACCCTCTTTGGCATCCCTGGATGAACTACCTCCTTGTCTATTACAACGCCCTTAATTAAACTTGTATCCCCTAGGCCTTCTCCCTTCTTCTTTTCTATCTTAACGTTGTCTAAATCTATATTATAGGTTCCATCTTCCCTCTGCTCTGCGATCGCCTTTATAGCACCTACCACAATGTCTATTATTTTGTCCTTTTCTGGCCCCTGGCCAGTGTATTTGCTGGATATGGTCGTGGCGACTATCTTCCTTAGTGTAGACTCATCGTCAACGTCTATTTCTTTCCCTATGCCTTCCAAGACCTCTAGCGCCTTGTTCATAGCCTTCGTATACCCGTCAATAATCAATGACGGGTGTATGTTATCTTCAAGGAGCTTTTCGGCCTTTTCTAGTAGGCTGCCAGAGAGGACAACTACGCTAGTAGTCCCATCACCCACCTCGCTGTCCTGGGCCTTTGCTATCTCGACCAGAAGCTTGGCAGCCGGATGCTGTATCTCCATTTCCTTAACTATTGTTGCGCCATCATTAGAAATTGTTATGTCACCAAAAGAGTCTATTAACATCTTATCCAGCCCCCTAGGGCCTAGGCTGGTCTTCAATAGCTCAGAAAGCACCTTTGCCGCCAATATGTTGTTCCTTACCGCCTCCCTTCCATAAGACCTTTGAGTACCCTCCTTAAGTATTAACACCGGTATATTACCACCGCCAATTCCTGCCATCTTTACCACCTATTTACTAAACTAATTTAGTTTCCTATAAAATATTCGTGAGATCGCTTCTATATAAGCTTTTCTATCTGCTTTTCTTAGGGTAGCTATCATCCTTATCATATACAAAAGGCAGGGACGCTTTCCTTAAAGAATCCTCTAGCTCTTTGATGGTAATCTCCTGCCTTAGTTTAGCCACAGCTATGTTGCCATGACCGCCCACGTCGCTTGTTATGCCACTAGAAAACAGGCGTTGCATTATATTTAGGGCCTCGCCCTTCCCGCTTCTTATTATAAGGAGCCTGGCCCCGTCCTCCTTTTCCACTAGGAGGGCTGTTGTTGCCTTCAGTACCTTATAGAGGGCGGAAGCGAGGGCCGAGGCCCCCCTCTTTTTCCACCTGCTCCTTGCATCGACGAACTTTAAGTAACCCAAATTCTTAGCAGAAATTGCTAGTTCAAACGCAGCGTTTTTAATCTCGATGTCGCTCTCCTTCGAAACCTCAATCCCCAAGTCCACTACGTTTTTTATTCTACTATCGGATTCCCTAAAGAAAGACTGTTCAAAAGGCAGCGGGTTTGAAGCCCACTCTACATACTTCACCCACACGCCCTCCTCCTTCTTTTGGTTTAATGCCTTTGATATCGATGCCGTCAACTTCACAATGCCTTCGGTTGCTTTATTCTTCCCCCTCAGCCATCCCCCTCCCTCCAAGATTCCTATCGCATCTATTAGAGAGAGCAGCCTAGGGGTTAACTTTGCATTAAGAC
>WALX01000113.1 GCA_015522625.1 Candidatus Hestiella sp. | reverse complement strand
TTTCTAGATGATCTAAGCCTTATAATCTTTGTTTCTGTATCCCTGTCCGGGTAGGTAAATTTAAGCCTTACGACCCTTCTAAGGAAAGCATCGCTTAGCTCATTTTGTGCGACATCGTCAGGATTGCTTGTAAAGATTATTTGAAATCCGGTTCCTTTCGATAGAAAGAGCCTTTTTAGTTCTGGAACGACAACCCTCCTCTTATCTATTATATCGAGGAGCATGTTCTGGAATTCATCATTGCTCCTCCTGATCTCATCAACGAGCACGCCGGTATCTAGTATCATTGCTGCAAGTAATGGTCTAGGAGTAAATGATTCCTCTGTAAAACCCATCTTCATTGCCATTAGTGGATGGAAGTCCCCTATCACTTTATATTCGTCGTAATTTTCGCTACATGGGAGGATAAAGCTCTTTTTACCGCTCCATAGTTCAAGGAGTGCCTGCCCTATTTCCGTCTTACCAGTTCCAGGTGGTCCTTCAAACAAAACAGGTTTGCCGTTTAAAAAAGATGCATAGACCAGTCTGACAAGCTCTTCACTCACCACCAGCTTATATTCATGTTCCAATACCTTTACTGCTACGCTAGGGTCTCTTATCATTCTTGATCTCGTGATGAGGTTGCCGTATATCTCATGAACCTTTTTTTCTATTATATTTTCTTCACTCATTTCCTTTAAACCCTTTCATCCTCTCGCTTTACTCTCGGGGTCAAGCAGGCTTATTTTTTTGATCCACTCGCCAACTTCTACTAGCTCTACTTCTACATTCTCGTCGAGCAAGAAACACTCCTCTCTATAAGGACACTTCCTGCACCTATTGCCCCTGTTTGCAAAGGGCACTATGCCATAGTGTTTAACTAGTACCATGTCGCTTACGGCTTTCAAAGCGTTAGAAACTAAATAGCTGTCCAATGAGAAAAGCCTTCTCTTGGTAGGATACCTGATTTCTATCTTAATTTTATCTATTTCTTTTTCCCTACTTATTATGATTCCATAGGCTGTGGCCTGCATGACGTCGCTTGCCCAGGCCCCTCTATATGGTGCCTTGGAACTTTTCCTTTCAATAATGTATGCCTCATTACCGTCTATTCTAAAGGCATCTGGTCTCCCTCTTATTTTGATATTGCCCAAACTTGTCTCTAGGGGAACCTCATACGAAAATTTCTTCGTTATGTCCCTTAGCCTAAAAGAGAAGTGAAAAGCTCTACCAATGAGTAATCTCAAAGTTGAGAAAAAACCGCGCCTTTTCTTTATGAAGGTCTCAAAGAAATACATCCTTGGACAATAAAAATAGGTATGTATTTCACTGGGATATATGGTTACCTTTTCATTATCCCTATTATTATTCGTTTCTCCCCTACCTCCCATTCCTTTTTGTACGCATTTTCAGGCGGATCTTCAAAGGTCAAAGAAACGCTCCTCGTTTCATTTTTAATATAGTCCACAAGGCCTTTTATTTCTGACAATAGATCATCATCGACTGCTAGCCATGTATTGATATAGGCGTCTACCTGTAAATCCATTTCCTTTCTCATAAATTGTATTCTCCTTATTACCTCCCTAGCCAGGCCCTCTTTATATTCTTCTTTGCTAATCCTCTTGTCTATCGCTACTATTCCCACATCTGTATCACTAACTTCTAGCCAATCAGGATAGCTAGCATTTATTTTAAAGTACTTCTGCTCTATGGGGTAAACCTTACCGTTTATCTCTACCTTGAGCCCCTCACCCCTTATGAGTGAATAACCCATTTCTCTTTCGTTTGCCTTTATATAGTCTAATACTTTAGGTAAGTCCTTCTTGAAGATGGGTCCAAGCTCTTTATAGTTTGGCTCAACGCTATATATCTTTGCATCTTCAAAGAACTCCTGCTTCACTATTGTTATTTCCTTAACATTCGTTATCTCTTCTACAAGCCTTTTTACATCGTTTATATATGGGGTCATCTCCTTGTCTTTCAGAGAGATATAGACGGATTTGATCGGTACCCTTATTTTTATCCCTGCTTTCATCCTAGCCGAAACTATACCTTCAACTATCCTCCTAGCAACTTCCATTTTTTCCTCTAAGTGGTCATCTATTTTGCTGATATCCGCATCTGGGATTTCAATTAAAGAGGCGCTGAGAGGAAGGTCAGGTTCAGCAGGTCTTACGAACTTCTGGTATAGATATTCGCCCAGAAAAGGTATTATGGGCATCGTTATTAATAGCCATATCTTTAAAGCATAGTATAGGGTCGCATATGCTGCCCTCTTGCTTGGCGTGTCTTCCTCCCTCCACACCCTTTTTCTTATTAGCTTTAGGTACCAATGGCTTACATCTTCTACTATAAAGTTTACAACCTTCCTTACGGCATTATGTATCTCGAGCGAGGAGTACCTCAAGTTGTACTCCCTTAGCATACTGTTTGTCCTTGAAATAAGCCACCTATCTTCTATTTCAAGGGGTAATGATTCTATATCATTCTCTTTTGGATCGAAGTTATCTAGGGCCATATACATTGAGGCGAATGAAAAAACGTTCCATATTATTGAAAAATATCTGGAGACTTGCTCTAAGCCCTTCCATGAGAACTTTAGGTCTTCCCATGTGGTGCTTTGCAATAGGTAAAACCTTATTACATCTTTTGGGTATTTAGATACGAGTTCTTCAAATGAAACATAGTTCCCTAGGGACTTGTGCATTTCTCTTCCTTGCTCGTCTAGCACAAAACCGTGGAGGAGTACCTTCTTGTAAGGGGCGCTGTTAAATCCTATTATACCGCTTCTTAAGGTGCTGAAGAACCAGCCCCTAGTTTGGTCATGACCTTCTAGGATGAGGTCTACTGGGTAAAGCTTTTCAAAAGTATCCCTGTTTTTCGGGTAGCCGAGGCTTGAATAGAATGCTATTCCGCTATCAAACCATACATCTAACACGTCTTTAACCCTCTTCATCTTCCCTCCACACTTTGGGCATGTAAGGGTTACATCATCAATCCACGGCCTATGTAGGTTTTTTGGTCTCTTCCCTCCAAATTTTTCTAATTCCTTGACGCCTCCAATAACTTCTACATGATTGCATTTCTCACACTTCCATATGGGCAATGGGATTCCCCAAAACCTTTGTCTGCTTACAACCCAGTCCCTTACATTATCGATTATATTCATGAACCTCGTCTTGGCCCAACTTGGGGTCCATTGTATTTTTTCACCT
>WALX01000112.1 GCA_015522625.1 Candidatus Hestiella sp. | reverse complement strand
ATCCTCTTCCCCTTCATTCTTCCAAGTATGCCATCTATGAAGAGGTCTGCCTCAGCCAGGTGCCCTAGTGCCTCGTGGGCGAAGACGCCGCTCACCTCTGGAGATAATATAACAACGGCCTCTCCTGCCTTAGGAGGCCTCCCCCTTAGCTGGTTCTTTATCCTTTTCCCTAGCTTATTTACTTCCTCTTCTATATTAAAAGTATAGAAGGGATAGCCCAGGTAAGTAGATAAAGATGAGTGGGCGCTTGCCTTCACCCCTGCCTCAACGGCGATAGCGGAAATGTAGAGGCTTGATATCTTATACTCCATTTCTATGTCCCTCCCATCAGTGCTCACATAGGACTTGTGCACCTCGTTCTCGGCAAACCTTACGTTTACAGACTTTATCCTATCATCTAGCTTCAACAGGTCTCCTTTTAGCTTAGAAACGTCTCTCATAACCTCCTCTACCTTCTTATCGTTAGGGTACCTTTCCTTTATCCACACCCTATCCTTCCTAGGCTTTACCAAGGAAAAGCTTGAGCCCCCTGCAGCTGGAGGCGTTGAAGCTATCCCCTCTAGGGCTTCCTTGCTTAAGGAACTTGAAACGCTGTAAAAAAAGCTACCTCCGCGCAGTACCCTTATTGAGTAGCCCTCAAAAACCCCGTTGTTGTCTACGTAGCTCTTTGCCTCACCGCTTACAACGCTTATTGTCTTGTTCCTAAAATAGCGTATATCCGCAAAGTCAACCCCTAGCCCCTCAAGAAACCTTATCTGCTCCTCCAACCATACCACTCATAAGCCTATAGGGGGTAAAAATTATTTTAAGCTTTAGGCTAAGCCTTTGCCTAGTACCTCTTCCTATAGCCCCTTCTCCTGCCATAATAACCGTAGCTGTTTGAATCCTCAACAATCCTATCAGACATGTTGTTTTTAGTATTAACCTCTATGTCCCTGTCTACTACCGAGATATTCCCCCCATTTTTCTTTAGGGAAAGCCTCATGCTGCCCTTAAACGTGGAGATGTAGGCATTCTCCACCCTTACGGACTCACCTTCCTTTACCATGCTGATGCTATTGTCCCACAACGTCATTATAATCGTGCCGCTTTCGTCTCCAACCAAGACGTCGGAAACCTTGTGGGAGATGCCATCCCTCCCGAAAACCTTCCTTGGCTCCGACACCTTCACTACCTTCACGTATATCTCATCCACATTGCTCCTAGGAGCAAGCTCATTTACCTTCAATTCCTTCGCCAGTTATTTGTTAGGGGCTTAATTAATAAGCTTATATGGAGCTTAAAAAAGCTTAAAAGCGAGCTAAGCACAAGCTTTTATTTTCAACAACGCAAAAATTAACCGGTGGTATTTATGGGAAGGTATGAGGTAAAGGTTGGCAACGAAAGCATAACGATTGACGACAGCTTATTATATACAGAAAGCGATGAGTGGGTAAAGGTTGAAGGGGAAAAGAAGGTCAGGGTAGGGATAAGCGACTACGCCCAAAAGCAGCTCAAAGATATAGTAGGTGTAGACCTTCCAAACGTAGGCGACGAAGTAGAGAAGGGGGCAACGCTAGCGGTTTTAGAATCGGTTAAGGCCACTGCAGAGGTATACTCTCCTGTGAAGGGTAAGGTTTTGGAAGTAAATGAGAGGCTGCTAGACGAGCCGGAGCTCCTCAACAAGGAACCGTATGACAGCGGGTGGATAGCTCTCATCGATGCTGAGAAGGTAGAAGGATTAATGGACCACAAAAAATACGCAGAAGCGTTGAGAAGCAGGAAATAGCCTTGGGTGCACTGAGTGTTAAATAATGAAGCAAAACCCGCTAATTATCATATTAGCGTATATAATACGAATATTATATTAGAGTTTATTTATTCAAACTATTAATATTTTACAGGAGACAAAGGGGCGCATATAGAGTGGGAGTTGAAGTTATTACGCATGACGTAGTGATAATGGGCTCAGGCATCGCCGGATTAAGGGCAGCAGTTGAGATAAAGAGGAAATATGGAGACAAGATTGACCTCGGCATAATAAGCAAGGTCCAGCTAATGAGGAGCCATAGCGTCGCTGCAGAAGGCGGTACGGGAGCAGTTCTATACCCAGAAGAGGGAGACAGCTTTGCCCTTCATGCATGGGACACAATAAAGGGTAGTGACTTCTTGGCAGACCAAGATGCCGTGTGGAACTTTGTGAAGCTCATGCCAGAGGAAATATTGCTCCTCGACCACTGGGGCATGCCTTGGAGCAGGAGGGAAGATGGAAGGATAAGGCAAAGGCCCTTCGGCGGGCATTCATTCCCAAGGGCTACAATGTCTGCAGACAAAGTAGGCCACAACGAGATGAGAACCCTATATAACAAGTTGCTTCAATACGACAAATGGGAAAGGTACGATGAATGGTTCATAACGAACTACGTCGTTGAAAATGGTATCTACAAAGGCCTCTACGCTATAAACATGAAGGACGGTAAACTTTACCTGTTCAGGAGCAAGGCAGCGATAATAGCTACAGGAGGCGTCGGAAGGCTTTACGCCTTTACAACGTACTCGCACACGGCTACTGGCGACGGCATGGCGATGTCTTTTAGAGCTGGGATACCAATAAAGGATCCTGAGTTCGTCCAGTTCCATCCAACCGGGCTTGTACCGAATGGAATCCTCATCACGGAAGGCGCTAGAGGGGAAGGGGGCATATTATTAAACAACAAAAGGGAAAGGTTCATGGCAAGGAACGACTGTGCCCCCCACGCCAAAGAGCTGGCCTCGAGAGACGTAGTGAGCAGGTGCATAGTTAAGGAATACCTAGAAGGTAGGGCATTTATAGATGAAGAGACGAAGATGCCATACATACTCCTAGACCTTACTCATTTAGGAGAAGAAAGGATCAACGAAAGGCTACCTTCCATAAGGGAAATATCCATTAGGTATGATGGAATAGATCCTGCTGAGGAGCCTATCCCTGTATTTCCAGCTGCCCACTACCACATGGGAGGAATACACACAGATATATTCTATAAGGTCCTCGATGAAAACGGAAATTGGATAAAGGGCCTCTTTGCTGCTGGAGAGGCCTCAGCAGCCTCCGTGCATGGCGCTAATAGGCTTGGCAGTAACAGCACGGCCGAGTGCCTAGTAAGTGGTAAGATAACTGGGATACTTGCTGCTGAATACGCCGTGTCATCCGAGCTCCCGGAGGCGCCGGAGCCGAAAAGGAGTAAGGAGGAGGAAGACTTCGTATACGGCCTCCTGAAGAGGGAGAGCGGGGAGCCTTCCTACTCAATAAAGCACTCGCTGGAGGAAACGATGATGCAACACTTCTATGTATATAGGGATCCAAACAGCATGGCAGAGGGGCTGAAGAAAATACTTGAGCTGAGGAACAAGTTCTTTACAAATGCATATGTAGAAGACAAGGGAAGCATCTACAACACAGACATGATAGCTGCAATGGAAACTATGAACCTATTAGACAATGCACTAATCGTAGCCAAGTCTGCCATGAATAGGGAAGAAAGCAGAGGGGCGCACGCAAGGGTCGACCACCCTAAGAGGGATGATGCTAACTGGCTGAAGCATACGCTGGCTATTAGGAATGGAGAAAACGACGTTAGGTTTTCTTATTGGCCCGTTACAATAAACACCTGGAAGCCAGTGGAAAGGCATTATTAGAGGTGTATAAGTATGGGAAGTGTAGATAAGGAGGTAGAGTTGAAAAACAGGAAAGGGTTTTGGAGGGAAAGCCTAAACCCTTGGCTTGTTAGGGCAAAGAACAACCCAGAAAGGGTTGCCTATGTTTTGCACAGGGTGACAGGCTTTATAATAATAGCATTCCTACTAGCCCACATACTGGAAACGGATTCTCCAGTCTGGACGCAATACGCTCCAATAAATGGCCTTACGGCCTGGTCTGCTTGGAGCTACATTATGCACGTTGAAAGTGCTTGGTACTTAAAGATCGGAGAATTTATTGTTGCAGGCTCAGTATTTTTCCACGCGTTAAACGGCTTTAGGTTGCTTTTAACAGAGTTCTTCGGGGTTGGGATAGGAAAGCCAGTAGAACCTAAACCGCCTTACGAAGCCCCCACGCTTAGTGCTCCGCAGAGGACATGGCTATACATAGTTTTTGTGCTTTCAATAGTGTTGTGGGCATTTTCGGCATACTTAATATTTGGGTGATAAGAGATGGCAGGTAAGGCATCTAATATACAGTTATGGCAGTACATTACTGCCATAATGCTTATATTCCTACTCGGGTATCATTTGGTGCAAAGGTTGCCATGGCTTTACAACGTTTCTACCTATGACCAGACGCTGACAAGCGCGATAGTGTATCACCAGTACAGGGTTGGAGGATGGGCCCTCCTCCTCTTAGCATATGTAGCTTTGTTCCACGGCCTAAACGGCGTTAGGAATATGCTGTTCGAGTTGCACCAAGGACGGATCTACAACACAGTTATAAATGTGCTCTTCTGGATAGTGTTTATAGTGTTTTCGATAATAGCAACAGTAACGGTAGCGAAGCTTCCGCCTATCTAAGGAGGTGAGCACAATGGCTTTGGATTTTGAGGCAGCAACGAGGATCCCTCCAAAGATGGTAAAGATCAGGATAAGGAGGTACAACCCAGAGACAAAAAAGATGTGGTGGCAGGAATACGAGGTCCATGCACACAAAGGCATGACAGTACTCGATGCCCTCCTATACATCAAGGAAAACATAGACCATACGCTTGGCGTAAGGTACAGCTGCAGGATGGGGCTCTGTGGGAGTTGTGGAATGAACATAAACGGGACTCCAATGCTGGCTTGCCAAACCCAGATTGCCCAAGTGGCAAGCGGTGGTAACCCTGTTATAACGCTAGAGCCCCTACCGAGCTTCCCTGTAGTTAAAGACCTCATAACTGAGTTCACAAGCTTCTTCAACAAACACAAAAGCGTGAAGCCCTATCTAATAAGGAAAGACACAGAAGAGCAGGAAACCCCCAAAGGGCACCTGAAGATGAAGCCACAGGAGTTCATAGAGATATTCCAGTTCAGCAATTGTATATTCTGTGGGTTGTGCTATGCCGCATGCCCAGTTACTGCAGCAGATCCAGAATACCTTGGACCCCAAGCATTAATGTATACCTTTAGGTACATAAACGATGTAAGGGACGAAGGCCACGAAGAAAGGTTTGCTGTAGTTGATAGCGAAAATGGTTGTCATAGGTGCCACTTTGCTGCTACATGTAGCGCAGTGTGTCCAAAGGCTGTAGACCCAGCTGGTGCAATACAGGCCCTCCGTAGCAAACTGTTTAAGTATAGGCTTGGCTTCTACAGGAAGAAAGGTTCCAAGCCACTACCACCGCCACCGGAGAAAGGCGAAAGGAAACCCCTGCCGCCAGAAGCAATGCTCGTGCCAGGCGCTAACTTGGAGCAACTAGAAAAGGAGAAGGTTGTTATAAGCCTGAACAACAAATAATTTTTTCTTCTACTCTTTTTATTAAATAAAGTAACCAAAAATCATGTATATACCTTAATCCTCTTTGTCACAAAAGGCTTGTCCTTTTCAGTGCCTATATAGCTTTGCAGGGCCCTCCTTATTATCTCACTCTTTGTGGCATTCCTTTTCTTGGAGTACTCCTCCAAAACCTCAAGCAAGTCATCCTCCAGCTTAAAAGATACCACCTTCATACATTAACACCTTCTCCATGCACACCCATAATCAATAATACCAACCAAGCTTTTTATTGAATACGTTAGACATTTTACAAGAGAATTCTTTAAAGAAAAATACTAGAATCCGAAGAATATATAAACTCTCCTGCAGTATTAATCTTAATAGGAGGAGACATATAGATGCCTACTGTACACCTTTCGTTAAGCGATGCGATGTATAGAGAACTGAAGAGCAAGTCAGATGAAATAGGAATACAGGTAACGGATTTGATAAAGCTATACATAAAAACAGGCCTCCAGGGAGGTTTCATTAATAGAAACGAAGACAGCATAATAATAACAAACATTTCCAACAGGTTAGACAAGGTGGAAAAGGACGTAAGGGTCAAGATGACGCTAATAGAGGGGAAATACAGGCAGGTAGAGGAGGCGCTTGACTACCTAATCCAAAGAATAGATTCCCTTGAAGACATGATAACTGAGTACAGGACCAAAAAGAAGATCCTTCAAGTAACTCAGGCTGACAACGGGCCAAATGACTAGCATTTGATAGGCCTACAACCACCCTTAACGAGCCTGCTGATACCTTCTTGCCTTATTTGAGTTATGCTTATTGGCTTCTCGCTACTCTTGCTCCTAATCCTCATTAGGTCATTCTCCAAATCGAGCTCCGTATACAAACACCTCTCGTTTAGGGCCTGGTTGGCATTACCTATTCCCTGAGACTCCTTAACCAAAGCGGGAAGGAGGCTCCTGTTATATACAGCCTCGGTATCGAATATAAAGGATAGCGCTAAAATAGGGGAGAGCCTTACAACCCTTGTCCTGTTCCTTATATAGCGCTTGCCGTACTCCCCCTTAAACGAGAGGAGTGGCATCAGAGATGCCTCCGTTTCAACTTCTTTAACTATGTTTTCATAGCTGAGGGCCTCCCCCCTAGACATGCCGTAGATGCCCATTAATCCGCCCTTCCTCGCTATCTCTGATATGTAGCTAAGCAAGGTGTTGCTGCTCAGCTCCCCATCTGCGCCTATCCCAAAAACAGCGACAGCACTATCTATTCCTGAGGAATAGAGGGCACTAAGGGAAATGGAATCGGCAAGGGGGCTCTGTAAGCCTTCTTCGCATCCAAGGGCTAAGATGTCACCGCCTACATCAACTGCTATAGCAACTTCTATGCCAAAATAGCTAACTACATCCTCTATGGCCTTCCTTACACCCTCAACCCCCTTTGTTATATCAATAAATATCGCCCTCCCATTCGTGGCCTTCACGAGCTTTACGAGCTGAGGGATGAGCTCCTTGCCATACCTCAGAGCATAGGAGTCTGGGTTTACAATAGCAGATGAATAGCCTATTGGCTCTACATCTATCATTGTTTCAATAGGTATGGGACCTGGGTAGGGGTCAATGGAATACCTCTCCCAAACAACGCTTCCTATTAATGCATTTCCTCCCATGTCATCGATTTTTCTGGCCAGAAAGTAGGAGCCAGCTATATCGCCTCCGCCCCCGGCCCCAAAGACGAAGACGTTCTTATCGCGAACCATTTCCTCTAGGCTTTCATACTTCATATCAAACCCCCCTAATGTTTCCTTAACTGACTTTATTAAATCCACGCTTTTACATGATATGTATTTTTCTTAAATGAAAAAGACATGTCAACAATTATAGTATACAGTTGAGGGTTCCACCATCAAACACTATCACAGAGCCTGTTAGGTACTCCGGGGCGAAGGCAAGCCAAGATATTACCTCCCTTAATTCTTCGAACCTTCCAGCCCTCCTTAACGGTGAAATGCCTTCCACAAATTCCTTCCAGTAGGCAGCTTCATCCACCCCTTCCTCCTCTGAAAGCCTCTTAATGAGGGAGGTTGCCCCTTCCGTCTTAAAGCTTCCCAAGACAAGGAGATTAGCCCTAATTTTCTCAGGATAAAGCCTAGAATAAGTTTTTACGAGCGCAGGTAGGCTACCCCTAATAATGTCTGACAAAGAAGTTGGCCCCATTGGATGATATGCCGAAAAGCTAGATATTATTACGAAGCTGGTTTTGCTTGTGCCATAAAGGTATGCCGATTTCATCATCTCCATTGTTGAGGATATATATAAATTAAAGGCATATGACCAATCCTCATAGCCTGTATCTATCAGCTCGCACGGTTCGCAAGGGGGATTTCCGTAGCTCATCACTATAACATCTAGGCTACCAAGTTTCTTAACGACTTCAGCGTAGAGCTTTTTTACCTCATCGTGTTTGCTTATGTCTCCCTTAATTTTCTCTACGCCTACCTTATTCCCAACAAAATCCTTCAGCTTCCTAGCAGCAGCTTCCAAGTTTTTCTGATCCCTTGAATTGATTGCCACATTACACCCTTTTTCAGCTAGGGCCAAAGCTGCTTGGAAGCCTATACCCCTGCTCGAAGCTGTTACCAGTGCATTACATTTATTATTCATAAAAACCACATTTTTTACTATGAGGTGAGCGGGGGATTTAAGTTTTGATGGGTGTAACCAAATGGCAATACCAATATTTGGAAGCGGCGAGATGTTCATAAACACGAAGGGCAGCATCATTTATACCATAACGTTTGACTACCTTGATCCTGAGAAGGAATATTATAAAATCATTAAAACTTCCCTCAAGCAGAAGGAAGAGAACAGGATTAAGAAGGAAATGCAGAAACAGCTAATCAACGAGAAGACAATACTTAATGAAAAGTACGAATTCCCTTCCGTCAAGCACGCAGAGATAGGAGTAAAGAACGTAACAAAGATATCCTTTGCCAGGTTCTATATAGAAATACCTTGGACGCCGAAGGTGGGAAAAAATATATATGAGAACATACACGACGAGACTGTTTCTGAATACAGCTATACCGTTTCTTTAATACTACCTGGATGCGGCAGGTTTGTTGATGTAGAAATGCCTGGCAACATAGCAATTAAGGATAACTATGCTTTTATTTACGTTCCAAAGGGGACGAAAATAAACGGTTATGAGAGCTTTATATTTGAGATAAGCAACGAATGTGTCTAAAGCCCTGCTTCATATATATAGTTATAATATACTATTTTAACTCTTCTACATCAAATAAAATAGGCGAGGAGCATGCCTAGCAGTATATTAATGCTAGAGAACGTAACAAAGAAGTTTGGCAAATTCAAGGCGCTAGATAATGTTAACATTAGCGTTGACAGGGGGGAGATAAGGGGTCTTGTAGGGCCCAACGGTGCTGGAAAATCCACGCTCATAAAAACCTCCCTCGGTCTCCTTAGGAGGGATTATGGAAAGGTTTTGCTCTTCGGGAAGGATCCCTTCTTCGACCCAGAGGCCAGAGAAAGAGTGGGAGTTATATATGAGAGGCCTGCACTCCCAGCCAGCATGCCGGTAATAGAGTTCTTAAGCAAGGCCGCAGAAATATATGGCTCCACAAAGGAGCACTTGAGGGATGCGCTTGAACTAGTTGGCCTTGAGGATCAAGCATATAAACCATTTTCCCAGCTGAGCGCCGGTCAAAGGCAGAGGGCCGCGATAGCGCACGCATTAGTCTCAAGCCCAGAAATAATTATTGCTGATGAGCCGACGAGCAACCTAGACCCTGTAGAAAGGAACAAGATACTTGAACTCTTCCTGGAGATAAACCAAGAAAGGAAGCTGACGATCCTAATTTCAAGTCACGTCCTCCACGAGCTATTGAGGATATCGTCGACGATAACCATAATAAAGTCTGGGAAAATAATAAAGTCTGGAACCCCGGATGAAATAGTGAGGAACATATCGATGACCAGGATAAGGTGCAAGGATCCTGAAAGCCTGAAAGAACTTTTGTCTTCGCTAGGCTTCTCCTTTACAAGTGAAGGGGGCAACGTTTACGTGAAGACGGAAGAAAAGGGGATAGCATCAAAGCTGTTAAACGCCCTCTCTGACTACATCAAAAAAGGGAATGATATATACGGCATTGAATTCGTCGAGCCTGGGATAGAGGAGATATTGGAGGAATGAAACTTGGCTTGGAAAAGGTCTTGGAAGCTCCTCTCTATAGACCTCTGGGATTCGCTTAGGCCGTTGGGCTTCGACATCATGCTAATCTTAGTGGGGGCTGTTAGCGGGGTTTTTTCTGTCCTGCAACCGATAACAACGCCGGCGAACGCCGCCAACTCTGTCCTCGGGATAATCATATTTATTACTGCCCTGTACCTAGCGCTGAGGGCATCTTCAGACCTTGTCAACCTAACGCAGGCAGGGGTTATGAGGGTATATATGACCTACCCGATATCGAGGAGGGATGTATCATTAATACTCTACTTCTCTAGGGTCTTCATTCCATCGATAATACTCCTAGGCATACCAGCTATCGTCACAGGGGTTATGCTATACCCGGTTGTAGGCAGGAACCTGCTCAACTATGTTGCTGTATGGCTTGCATATATATTGCAAGTGCAGCTTTATGGCTCTATATTTGTTTTAACCTCCACCCAGACAAAAAGTTCCGGAACTGCCGCGGTAATGAGCATAGTAGGGTATTTTGCATACGTCGCTACAAGCCTCATACTATCCCTCATTGGAAGCATAGACAACATAAAACTGCTAACCCAGATATCAACGTCGATGGAATTTTACAATAGCGTTTACTACAAGATAACAGGTGCTGCGATAAGCAACTGGGAGCTGGTAGTCTCCCCAATAGTCTTCGTTGTGCTGTTTTTGAGCTACGTTATCTACTTTGCAAGGAGGTTTGAATCATAATGACATGGTTTAAAAAGTTTTTACCAAGGATAATATTCGCGATAGCCGTATCGCTTATAGCAGCCTCAGCTTTTGCCTCCTACTATGGAATACAGACAAGGTCTGAGTGGTCCATTACATATAGCGCGAAAAACGTCCCATCAGTCGTTTCCGTTATTTTACCTTCATCAACTGGGATAGCAAAAATGAACATAACGGGGGCCTCAAAGGTAATATACCTAAACATAAGTGGGAACCCCCTCACGCTTTTGGGAGAGGCAGGTGGCCTCGGGCTTAAGGCGGTAAACACAATCACACACAGCGACCTAAAGACAGGGGTTTATTATATAGTTACAGGCGTTGAGGGGAACCCAATAACAATAGAGGAGGCCTTCCAAAGTTTTGTCAAGAACGCTCAGAAAGTCGGAAACAGCTACCTATTATCGATGCACCTTAAGCCTCAGGAAAGCCTTGTTGCGGTTGCCCTGCCAAGCTCCTCTGTAATCGTTATAAACGAAGCCTTTAAGGTAACGGGCTATGGGAGGATTTCTCTGATGCATGGAATAGAAGTAGGGGTAATATTGATAATAATTTCCCTAATACTGGAGCTCATTGGAAGGAAGGCCAGGTAGCTTTAAACCTTTGTTGCCTTAAGGAGGAGATAAT
>WALX01000111.1 GCA_015522625.1 Candidatus Hestiella sp. | reverse complement strand
GGCCTCAGCAATAATATCTTTTGCCGGCTCTGTGGTAATGATAAGGGCCTGGATACCGGTTGCAAAAAGGGAAGGGATGGTAGGCAAAGATATGAATAAGGCAGAGAAAAACGAAGTTGCAGAGGTCGGTGGGTTCTGGGCTATAATATCAGGCATCTTTGCCTTCTTGGTTTTTGAGGCAATCTATGCGTTTGTTTATGGGAGGTTTTACGACATATTGGAGGTCTATTCGATAACGATCCTCCTCATACTTTCCTCTATTTTGGGATTTTTGGATGACATACTTGGCTGGAAGAGGGGGTTACCTGCATACATAAGGATCCTGGCAATGGCCCCCATGGCTCTCCCCTTAATGATTATTAGGCATAATGCCTACGTACTATCGTTGCCTTTCTTTGGTAAGATAGACCTAGGTTTGTTATATCCTCTAATAGTAATACCCGTTGGGGTGTTAGGGGCGAGCAATGCTTTTAACATGATTGCCGGCTATAATGGCTTGGAGGCCGGCATGGGGCTTGTTTTACTCATATTTACCTTAGCTTTCTCATTAGCAAAGGGGCTGAGCTTTACGTCGTATGCATCAATAATAATGATTGGGGCCATAATAGGGTTTTTGCTATACAATAAGTGCCCAGCAAAGGTTTTTCCAGGAAACACTTTTACGTATGCATTTGGAGCCTTTTATGCTGGATTGATTATATTGGGGGACGCTACGAAGTTCGGCCTTACCCTTTTCTTTTTGTATTATATAGAGCTTATCCTATTTCTAAGGGGTATTTTGCATGGCGTGTATAAAGAGAACTTTGCTAGCGTATCAAGCGATAACACCTTAGAACCGCCATATAACAAATCCTACAGCCTAACACACCTCTCAATAAAAATCATTAAAAAAGTGAAGGGTAAGGCGAAAGAAAGGGACGTTGTATTGTTTTTAATGCTGCTGCAATCCATAGTTGGTTTGGTATGCCTTATCATCTATCTTTAATTCAAATACCACAAACCTCTCATGATCTGAGTCGAAATGCTTTGTGTACTGCTTGTATCCTTCTAGGAAGCCCTGTGCAAAGAACACAGGTTTTGTATCAAGCATCACAATCTCGCCATTTGAATAGACCTTTCCTTTGTAGTCTTCTATTGGAAACCATACCCACCTGTCGACATATCCTCTTATCTTTGGTATCTCGCTACGTTCTTTAAAGCCAAACTCCTCCGCTATTTCTCTTGCCTCAGCTTCAAGGCCTTGGTGTACGTAATAAATATCATCTATTTCTTTAAATCCTAGGGATTTAGCCAATTGTATAGAGG
Organism: Candidatus Hestiella sp.; assembly: GCA_015522625.1. Lineage (GTDB taxonomy): Archaea > Thermoproteota > Thermoprotei_A > Sulfolobales > Acidilobaceae > Caldisphaera. The sequence continues at coordinate 2,571 of WALX01000111.1, read as the reverse complement.
GGACGTTCCTCTCGTTTGTCATAAGCCTGAAGACTTTCATCCCGCTCATTTCTATCCCTTTTCTTGTTAGTCCTATGCCTATCCCTTTTCTCCTTAGCTCCTGCTTTACTCTTATTCCTTCTAACCACGCAAAGCCTTTGAAAATTCTGACGTGAAGTATTCCGAGGATCTTGCCATAGCTATCAATAGCCTTGATAAATATGCCTTCTTTTATCCACTCATCAAACACGTTTGCTATGTAGTCTCCCCATGGAAAAGTGTTCTCTGTTAGCCTCTCTACTTGCTCTCTGTCGTCTTCTTCAACCAATTCATACCTAATGATAGCCATGTACAACCCCCCTTAGGCTTGTATACACGCGTGTCCATAAATGTTTCTCTATATATAGGCAAGGCAAAGTTTATAAGTTTTCGACTCGAATAACCGATATGGTGATGAATGGTGTGGTTTAAGGGATGGAGAGGTCCTTACCCAGGGAATGGTCCCTTCAGTTACTTGCCTCCGTGGGAGAGGCCAGGCTTCTATTTCAGGTTTGCACCTGCAGCCGCGCCTCTACCCCCTTGGTATGGCACAACACCATCGTATGCCAGAGGAGACTTAGCATACTTGGAGAACTATAAGGCATGGTTAGAGAGCATCAAAAAGGAAATAGAGGCAGAACTGAGCGAAATAGAGAAGAAGATAGACGAGCTTTCAAAGAAGTAGATATCTTTTATAGTAATCAATAGTTTTTTTTATGCCATCTTTAAGCTCAACCTTAGGGCTCCAATTCAAAACTTCCTTGGCCTTGCTTATGTCTGCGACGCTTCTCTTAACATCATTTTTCCTTGCTTCCTTAAATACTGGATCTATAGCTTTACCCATTGCCCTCTCTATAAGTTCAAGGAGCTCCCTTATGTTGGTCTCTTTTCCGCTGCCTATATTAAAGGTTCCGGTAGCCTTTTTACTAGAGGTTGCTATAAATGAGTTAACTACATCATCAACGTAAACAAAGTCTCTGGTGTTGATTCCGTCTCCAAAAATTACCGGTCTTTCACCCATGATTAGTTTCCTTGCAAAGCTTTCCATGACGTTTGCATTCTCTTCTCCCTTAATCCCTTCACCGTATACATTAAACAGCCTGAGGGAGGAGGCCTTAATTCCATATTCCTTAACGTAGGATTCTAGCAGCTCTTCAGCCAAAGATTTTGTGTAACCATAAAGGTTTATTGGCTCTTTTTTGGAGTCTTCCCTTATCGGTAATGCTGTTTTTTCGCCATAGACCGCAGCGCTGCTTGCAAACACAACATAGGCATCAAGCACCCTTGAAAGCTCCAAAATGTTTTCTGTACCCATGACATTTACTTTTACTGCTTTTAGTGGGTTAAGCCTTGATATATTAGCATTTGATATTGCTGCGAGGTGGAGGATGTTTACTTCTTCCCCCTTCATGGTTTCTAGGAACTTTAGATTTTTATAATCGGAGACATCCCCTATTACCAGCTTAACCTCTTTCTTCAAGTTGCTGGCCTTACCACTTTCCAGGTTGTCTATGACAATAACGTCTCCTAGAGAGTTTGCTATTTTACTCCCTATAAACCCTGCGCCACCTGTTATTATATATATCATCTTTCCCCATTCCTTATTTCTTGGTAGGGCTTTATTAAAATTTTTTGGATGCTACCAAAGTTTACATTTTAAGCTTGAAGAAATAAAAAGTTCTAGCACTACCTTTCCGATACTAAAAAATAAAAATATAAATAACTCTTTTTATGTAAACAAGAACACAGAAAAGAGGTGCAATTTGAGTGAAAAAGCTTTTGATGGGCGTTCTGCTTGGAGTGATGTTGCTCAGCATCCTGCTACCATATGCGTATGTGAATGCACAGGCGCAGACTACTCAGTATCCAAGGCTAAAAGAGATAAAGATAATATCCTACAAGGGCCAAGATTTGAACGGCATTGAAGCATTTATAAGCGGGGCTATAGATATGTATACCTTTCCTGTGCCTCCAAGCAAGATAACTGGCCTCCCAGCAAACGTCTCGACATATATTATGCCAGTTGGTTTCTATGACCTCTTACTAAATCCGCTTAATACTTCCTTTGGCTTCAATCCATTCATGTTCCCCCAGGTAAGGTTTGCAATGAATTATCTTGTTAACAGAAAATATTTCATAGACCAAATACTAGGAGGCTATGGTACTCCGACCTATGGGCCATATGCAGGCGAGTATGAGGCCCTTATGACCTCAAACGCTACTGCTCCTTATCTCGGGATACACTACAACTTGACCTACGCAAACCTAACAATATACAATACATTAACAAAACATGGCGCAAAATATATTAACGGCAAGTGGTACTACCATGGGAAGCCGATAACGATATATGTTTTCGTTAGAACTGATACTATAATAAGATACGGTTACACGATGCACTACCTTATACCAACGCTAGAAAAGCTTGGATTTACGGTGAAAGAGATCTCCGGTACCTTAAGCAAGGAGATAAGCCTAGTCTATGGTAGCGATCCTGTTAACGCTACTTGGAACATATTACCGGAGGCGTGGTCAGGTGGGTACTCCTATTAT
>WALX01000110.1 GCA_015522625.1 Candidatus Hestiella sp. | reverse complement strand
GCAATAGAGATATGGGGCGATGTCAAGTTCTTTGATCCACTAAATGCAGCAGAGACGTTGCTAGGTAACTTCTTACCATTAGGCGGTCACAGCCCAGCCTTTCTATATCCATGGCAAGAATACAAAGCTATGAATGCAGTAGTATCTAAGGGATTGGCGGCTTGGGACAAGCCTACCGCGCAATCGAAAGGTATTGATTGGTTGAGCATAGTTAGTCCTGCAGATGTGTCAAACATGCTCCAGGCATTAAAGAACCTCTCCGCTACTGATTACATACCAAAGACTTTGCTTGAAGTGCAAAACCTTAGTGGAGTACAATTAGTTAATCCAACTCAGGCAAAGGAAGGGTACAATTTGCTGATAAACTTCATTAACAAATATGGAAATGCCTTCGTAAGCGATGGGCCATTTATCCTAGTAAGCTTCAGCAAGACCTCTGGTGGTGCTGTGCTCATAAGGAATCCAAACTTCCACCTCTCATTGCCAAGCGTGGTATTTATGACACCGATGATATATTCGTTAAAGTTTAGTATCCCCTCGGTCGTTTACGGTGGGCAGACGCTTATTGGTCAAGTAATGCAGACGCCAGATGGTTCTAAAGTGACAACACCCGCACCTAACGTTATTGTATATGTGCAGTTAGTAAGCAGTAAAGGTAAGATCGTCAAGGTGTATAATGTGACGACGAATTCGAATGGATACTTCAGCATAACTTTGCCTAAGAACCTCAACGGTAAATATTACCTAAGGATATATAAGTATACGCATGAAAACATATTCCTTAATCCTAATGTCTACACATTAATAGCGTTACCGTCTACAACCACTACTACAAGCACAACAACCACTACTACGACTACAAAACCCATATCCACAACCACAACTACAAAGACAACAACCACAACAAAGACAACCACAACAGCTACCACTTCCACTACAACGAAAACAACAACGAAAACGGCAACAACCACAGTTACCGCTACAAAGACAACAACCACAACAAAGACAACCACAACAAAGACAATAATACCAATAACAACAACGTTTACCAAGACATATACGAGCACGGTAACCCACGCCATAACGAGTGGTTCTTCATATTGGGCAATACTAGGAGTAACAATAGTAACGTTAATATTGGTTGCAATAACTTTAGGATTTAGTTTTAGAAGGAAATAATTTTTTTCTTAGGGCATACTTTTTAACCCTTTTTCTTGTTTATTTACAATAGGGGTCTCGTCATTGAGGTGCCTAGGATATGGGATATAGAACTTACCTAGCGAAGCAGGTCATAGTCTACATTACTGTTCTAATAGCTGCCATGAGCATATTATATGTATTTACCTATCCTGTAATACAAACAGTACTTAGGAAGACCATACAGGATGAGGCCCTACATTTCAAGCAGGCAATACTCAAGCATGCTTCTGGTCATGGTACCCTTAATATGACGAAGATAAACCTTGAGGTACATAGGTATGAGGCACAGCTTATATCTTCCTATGGCCTCAACAGGCCTGTCTATGCAAAATATTTTATACAGATGTATAATTTAATAACGTTCCATTTTGGAAATGCATACTACCTAACAGCTCCATCAGGTAGCCGCAAGGTCTCTGCAATAATAGCTGCTTATTTACCATATACAATAATACTCTTTACCACAGGTACCCTGATAGTTATATTCGCTGGCACGATAATAGGCCTCCTCTCAGCTAGGTATGCAGGGACATTTTGGGACAAGCTAGTTCCAACAATAGCTGTTATACACTCTAGCTTGCCAACTTGGTGGCTGGGCTTTTTGTTTATAGCGGCGTTAGCTTATGGGATACATGCATTTCCACCAGGTGGTATTACATCAGTTCCTCCGCCAAAGAATCCCCTAATGTATTCTGCGAGCATGTTATATCATATGGCCCTACCCCTGCTTGCATTTACCATAGTTAACGTGGGCGGTTTTGCATATATTATAAGGAGCCTGGTGATAAGCACTACAAAGGAGGATTTCGTCGTTACTGCAAAGGCCAGGGGTCTTTCAGATTCTAGGATACTCTATAGACATATCCTTAAAACAGCTTCGCCTGCGATATCAACCCAGGTAGCCCTTGCTATAGCAGGTTCTTTTGCTGGTGGACTCACAACTGAGATTGTTTTCAACTGGCATGGTTTAGGGTGGCTCACGTATGTTGCCATATTATCTAACGACTTGCCTGTAATACTGGGTATAACATTTGTTTTAACCGTTATACTCTTGCTTGCGTTGTTTATCGATGAACTGGTAAAGGGGTATTTGGATCCAAGGTTGAAGGTGGGTGAGTAGCGATGTCGAGCGCGGAAACGGGGATTAAGCTCTATTTGAACACAGTATTGAAGAACAAATCTGGTATAATAGGGGTTGCCATGATAATACTATTCATAGTATTGTCCATTTACGGTATGGCTGCATACAAAAATGTCGCTTCGGAATGGAACAACGCAAACTATTGGAGGGCATACCCAAAGGTTGCAATGCCCGCATGGATGGTATATTTCAATCCAAACAAGATTTTCTTGACAAAGGCGTTTGTATCAAAGCCCAAGACGCTGTATTCATCGAGTAGCTATGAAGTTGTGCAAGTAGACTACAAGTTTAGGTGGAACAAGGGCAGCGCGCCCTCAGATGTAGTCTTTTATGTGGGCACTTCAAGCCCCATAGAAACAATAAACATAGTCTGGAAGAAACCTGACGGGGCGCAGGTAACCCTTAGCCAGTCCTCGCCAAGTGAAGCGACGGATCTCCTTTCCTATATCTCATCGCTGGATTCTTATATAAGTAGCCAAATAGGCTATGTACCCCCAAGGGTAGTTGCTTCAACGCTTTCTAAGGCCCTCTTCGGTTACGAGGGTAAGGGTCTTCTAAATGGGACTGTGGAAAAAGGTACTTACGAAGCTAAGATAACGCTAGTCGTCCCTCCACACACCAAGGTTGTTGCTAACAAGCTTTACTTGGAGGGAAATGCCTATGGAATATTCGGGACTGACATATATGGTAGGCCACTTGGTATTGGCATCCTTCTAGGACTGCCTAATGCCTTAGAAATAGGCTTCCTAACCTCTATCATCTCTGTCATAGGAGGCGTTATAATAGGTGGAATATCAGGTTATCTTGGAGGAAAGACGGATTCAGCGATAAATTGGGTAACGCTTGTAATGCTTTCCCTCCCAATACTTCCCTTCTTAGTCGTGATGTCATATGTGATGAGGCCTACTTTGCTCATGGAAGCCCTCTTCATATCTTTCTTAGTTTGGTCGTTTTATGCAATAATAGCAAGGAGCTCAGCGCAATCAATAAGGAAGGAAGTGTATGTAGAGGCAGACAAGGTTTTAGGCATACCCTCGTATAGGACGTTCTTCACGCATTTCATGCCTAGGTTAACCCCCTTTGCCATAGCCTATACGGCGTTGGGTGTGCCTGCAGGGATAATACTTGTAGAGACGCTTGCATTTCTCGGATTGGCGCCGCCTGGATTAATAACATGGGGGGCCATACTGAACGGGGCTGAGCAGAACTTTGCAGCAGTCAACGGCTGGTGGTGGTGGATCTTGTTCCCAGGGCTTATGATAATACTTGTTTCAATACCTTTCGTGATCATAGGGTTTTCAATAGAAAGGGGTATATTCGGAGGTAGGTAACATGTCGCCAATACTCTCAATAGAAAACCTCTCGATACATTTCTATACCCCGAAGGGGGTAAGAAAGGCTGTTGATAGGGTTAGCCTCGAGCTAAACAAAAAGGAAGTTGTTGGAGTGGCAGGAGAGAGTGGTTCCGGTAAAAGTACCTTGGCATTAGGAATAATGAGGCTTATAGCACCGCCTGGTGAGATCGTTGATGGGAAAATTTTCTATCATGGAGATGACATATTAAGGTATAGTGAGAGTGAGTTCAATAGCAAAATAAGGTGGAAGAAAATAGCGATGATATTCCAGGGCTCGTTAAACGGTTTCACTCCTGTATTTAAGATAGGGGAGCAGATAGAAGAGGTGCTAGAGGTTCATGAATACAAGGGAGACTTTAAGGAGAGGGTGAAGGAACTTTTAAAGATGGTAGAGCTGGATCCATCAGTTGCGGACAGGTATCCTCATGAGCTCTCTGGTGGGATGAAACAGAGGGCATTTATTGCGATGGCATTGGCCTTGAACCCCGAGATACTGATATGTGATGAGCCCACAACGGCATTAGATGTAATTACACAGGCAAAGATCATAAACCTTTTGAAGACGCTGAAGAAAGACCTAGGTCTCTCGATAATATTCATAACACATGACATGGCCTTGCTTTCAGAAATTTCTGACAAGCTCTATATAATGTATGCTGGCGGTATAATGGAGAGTGGCAATTCTCTTGATATATATAAAAACCCAAAGCATCCATACACTCAGCTTCTTATGGAGGCAATAGCAGACATCAACAAGGACTATATAAAGGGTATACCAGGCTTTATGCCAGACCTAGCAAACCTCCCAAGTGGTTGTAGGTTTAGCGATAGGTGTCCCTATGCTATGGACATATGTAGGAGAAAGGAGCCTGAACTCAAGAAAATAGAAGGTGATAGGAATGTCGCGTGTTGGTTATATTGATCCTAACGTTATAATGGAAACGAGGAACCTAAAGGTATACTTTGTAAAGGGAGGTTTCCTTGCCAAAAAACAGGTAACAAAGGCTGTAGACGATGTAGATGTTAAGATAAAGAAAGGGGAAGTGCTGGCACTAGTAGGCGAGAGCGGGTCTGGCAAAACTACTTTGGGAAGGACTATGATAGGGCTACAGAGAATTACCTCTGGTCAGGTTATATATAACAGGGATGGCTCACCAATAATTATTGATGCCAAGTCAAAGGTACCTAAGCATATAAGGAGGGAGCTGCAAATGATCTACCAAGACCCCTATTCCTCCATAGATCCATACATGAAGGTTTATGATGCCTTAAGCATGCCTTTAAAATATGCTGGCTTTAGCAAAAAGGAAATGCAGAGCAAAATAGAAGATTCTTTAACTATGGTGGGGCTTCCACTTGATATACTGCCGAATTACGTTTTCCAGCTCTCTGGCGGGCAGAGGCAGAGGTTAAATATAGCAAGGGCAATCTCCCTTGATCCAAAGTTCTTGGTAGCTGATGAAGTCGTAACAATGCTAGACGCATCTTTGAAGGGAGAAATAGTCGAGCTATTTAAGGATATAAACAGGAAGACAGGCATTTCTATGCTATTTATAACCCACGAGCTTCCTATTGCAAAGCTTGTAGCTGAGAGGATGTTGGTCATGTATAGAGGGAAGATAGTTGAGGCCGGAAGTATAAATGCTGTGCTTAAGGACCCACTCCATCCATACACCAAGGCGTTGATACAGGCATATCCAAAGATAAGTCCAGAAACGAAAGACGTGATAAAAAGGATTGATGTAAAGGAGGCCGAAGCAGCTCAAATTGAATCAAAGGGTTGTCCGTTTTATCATAGGTGTCCCTATGCTAGCGAGAGGTGCCTGCATGAAATGCCAAAGCTCAAGAAGGTGGCATCTGATCATGAAGTCGCTTGTTATTTGTATTAGGCTCGGAAAATGAAGGGGTATTTCACGGAGATAATAATAGGTATATCATTGCTTGTTTTGTCTCTAGCATTTGCCTATTTAGGGGTTAAGTTTTCGAATTTGTGGTTATTAGTAATTGGTTTGTCATTAAGCTTGGCGGGTGCTATGATAGGAATAAGAGGGCTGTTGCAGCTTCTCTCTGAAGTTTCAAAGTGACCTCTGAACTTATGAACTGAAGCTACTTTCCTCCTTCATATTCTATTTTCGCACCTTTTATCTATGTAGTATCCGTTGACCTTCTTAAAATCTTTTGGGTTGCCTGGCGGATTTAAGTATTTTGTGCAATCCAATACTCCGGCTTCCTCAAAGGCCCCGTGCCTATTCCTGCATGATTCGCACCTCCCACAATGATAATCGAGGCTTAGATAGCAGCTCCATGTCTCATAGATGATGTCCTTGACTTTTTCGTAGCAGCTTTTTATTAGTTCGCTTTTTTTCATCCCCTCTTTGCTAGGTGACCAAATTTCTATGCTTCTCTGGTTCCTAAACTGGCATATCCTAAAGGCGCTCTGTAACGATTCTATGCACTCGGGGCTGCAGTCCGGATATAAAGGTTCCCTAGTATCTTCCCTAGGTGCTATATCGTCGTAATGCGAGCCATAAATGACATAGGTTTTGTTATTGTATAGTTGCAAGAGGCTGTAGGCGTAGGCTGCAGATACGGAAAGCATTACGACATTCCTGATTGGCACGACAACGCTCGGGGAGTACCTTTTTTCTACGTTTATGTTTTCATCAGTAAGTTGTGTGTTTTTCCATAACTGGCCCATAAATGACATATCAATTATTTTGTGTTCCACTATCCTACCATATCCCTTGTTTCCCTTGGAGAATTCTGTTAACCTCTGCACAACTTTCTTTGATACCTCTACCTCTTTTCGTCCTTTTTGACCGTAAATGAACGTTAATGCATGAACATCGCACCCTCTTGAGAGCCACAAGTTGGTGTAACATGTTGAGTCAGGCCCACCACTCATTATAGATACTACCCTGCATGGCTTGACTACGATAGGTGTTAATCCAAAGCTACCCAACTCCTACACCTCTTTTTTTCATTTTGCTAATAGTCCTTGGCCTATTATTAACCTTCAGTTTTTCCCAATAGGTAAAAATGTTAAAGCACTTCTAGCCTGCATTAAAAAATTGGATAGATGACTTTTTACTAAAATAGGACATTCTGCTAAACTATGTATATAGTGCGTGAACGGTAGTTGCTTTCGTAGCATAAAACTCATGCATAGGTATCATAGATTTTCTTGTCTTCTCCTTGGCTCAGTATTTCCTGTATTTTACCGTAAAGGTTCTTAATAGTGATTTCATCATAGACACTAACAGGGATTATCTCACCGAAATATCCTGATTCATATAGAACCCTGGCAAGGCTCATTGACAGGCCTAGAACCTGTGGATCTATATCGTTGCTCTCCCTGAGCATGGATTCTAGGTAACCTTCTTCATGTATCATCGGTATGACTTTCTCAAGCACTTCCCTAATTATTAGATCGGACTTGCTTATCACATTTATTTGGGGCCTTTTGAGCCTAGTATTGACAGAGCTTGCGAGGGTAAGTATGGAAACCATGTCGGCTGGATTGTCAAAAAATATCGAATCCATGAGGAAGACTACAACGGCCTTCTCATCTTCTACTATTGACTCTAGGACTATTGGACCGCCTATTCTATAGGCAAATAGCTCAAGCTGCCCGGGCGTGTCTATGATAACGAAATCAGGTCTGTATGAATAGATTTCTTCCCTCACTTTGTTTGCATAGTTTATTATTGAGTCAACGGCCGCTATCATTGAACCGTTTGGCCCATAACCTCTGGCCATGAAATCTTCAACCTTGATATAGTCCCTAATGTCTATGTCTGCTTCATAGGGCAGGGACTCGGCTGCAGGATCGAAGTTTAGGTTCACCACTACATTCCCCGAGGCCTCGATTGTTGCCTTCAAATAGGAGGCCAGGGTACTTTTTCCAGAACCTGCAGTACCTATTAGTACTATGAACATTGCTTTCACCTTCTTCTGGGAGGCCTCCTGCGCACACATGAACCCGGGACACGGGGCACCTTCACGCAGGCAGTTTGGCCTCCTATGCTTTTAGCCCTTTCTGAGAGATATAAGGGTTAATCCATTTCCCATCCTATATCATTATAGGCTTCGCTAGGATGAGTTACGTCTCTTCTCTATGTTTCATCATGACTACAAACCACACTAAAGCTATAAACACCTTTGAGAAGCAAATGGCAAGCCTCCTTCGCCTCTAGGAAGTAGGCTCCACAGGTCATCTTCAGAATAAAAACTATGCAGACCTATAAAAAACCTTTACCCAAGAAACTGTTACTAGTCCTTTATTTACCTTCTTAAGCGCTACTTCCTGAATTGTGTCTTAAGGTAGTGTATTATGCTAGACAAGGGTATCTCTACTGGACAGGCCAAATCACACCTCTTGCAGCCTAGGCAGAGCTGTGAGATCTCGCTACCAATTTCTATTCCTTCAGTAATAGCAGTCCATATGACGCCCATCGGCCCTCCATAGACCTTTCCTCCCCAAGTATTGGCAACGTGGTTCCAAACCGGGCAGAATATCTGACAATTCCCGCATCTAACACACCTAAGTTCTTCCCTTAAGAAAACGTTTTTATTTGCTTCCTTTCTTCCATTGTTAAGTAAGATCAAGTGGACCTCTCTTGGGCCGTGAGCCCCATATACTTTTCTGTGACCAATGTCCCCTGTTGCACTTGGGCCAGACACCACGTTTATATATGAGGGCGGGAAGAGGCCGGCATATGAAGACTGGACCATAACAAGCTTTAACGCATCCATCATCGTTGGTACAATCTTCTCTATTCCTGCAAGTACAATGTGCAGGGGAGGTAATGAGGTAACAAGCCTGATGTTCCCTTCATTTTCTATTAAAAAAACAGAACCAGTATCGGCAGAGACGGCATTTGCGCCACTTATCCCGACCTCGGATTTTATAAACTTTTCCCTAAGGAATACCCTAAGCCTTCCCGCAATATCTTGGGGGGATTCATCTTCTCTTACATCCATCCCAAGCTTGCTCCTTACCAGCTTTATTATTTGCTCTAGGGTCATGTGTATAACTGGGGCTGTGGCATGCATTGGCTTTCCTCCCTCAAGTTGTATTAGCAGCTGTCCAAGGTCGGTTTCCCAAACGTCTTTTCCTATTTGCTGTAAGTGTTTTCTAAGTCCGATCTCTTCGCATGTCATGCTTTTTGATAATAGTATTCTTTTCCTGTCCCCGATTATCTTGTCAATTATCTCCAGGGCATCTTTGCCGCTTTCCGCATAATGGGCTACGCCGTTTGCAGCCTTAAAGGAATCCACGACCTTGTCTATATAGTAGTCAATGCTTGAAAGAACTTCCTTCTTCGTCTCTTCTACTTCTTTGGCCAGTTCTTTTATATTCCCGTGCCGCTTTAGCATATTGAAGAACCTAGCCTCGGAATTAGATATAGCGTTTGAAAGCGCCTCTTGGTATCCCCTGTTGGAAAGGAATCTTATCGAGTCATTTATTATATTTTCAAGTAGATCCAAAAATCACCACCTATATTAGGCTAGATACATCGTGTATCTCAACTCCTTTATACCTATGTTTTATCCTGTAAAAGTTTATAAAGCAAATAGGACACATGGTAACAATGTTTTTTGACTTCTCTGAGAGCTCTTTCATCCTGTCATCGGCTATTGCACTTGCCAAGGAAGGCGATAGCATTTCCACAGGGCCGCCACAGCAGAATGTGTATTCCCTATTCCTCCTCGGCTCTACGATGCTGTAGCCTGCACTCTCTAAAAGCTTCCTGGGCACATCTATTATATTCAACTCCCTTGCATATATGCATGAATCGTGGATCGTTAAGGAGTTTAGGGTTACTTTTTTCGTAACTTTTTTTATAAGCTCCATATAGCTTGTTACCTCTAAAGAAAAGCCATCAATAAATTTAGGGTAGGTCTTTGCTAAGATGCTGTAGGTGTGCGGGTCTACAGTAATTACTTTCTTAACCCCTCTACCTTTTAGCCTTGAGTATACCTTTTTTGCATGTTCGCCAAACTCTTCTACCAATCCCATATCGTAGAGCAACACGCCGCTGTATATATCATCCTCATACAGGTAGGAAAATTCTACACCGTTTTTGATCAATAGGTCTGCGATAGACTTCAGGGTTTTATTTGAAAAGTCTACTAATTTTTTGTCGGGTTCTGGCAGGAGGCCTGCTAAAAGCCCAGCAGGTAGGTGGCTGGCTGTTCTGAGGGCCAAGAATGCACCGATATCACTCCTTTCAATGCTTTTTAAAAAGGCGGAAAGCGATTCTATGTAGGGAACTAGCTGGTAGAGGGCGCCCGTATAGAGCATGACTTCTCCCTTTCTATTAAACCCATAGCTCTCAGCCCACTTGTAGGAGAAGCCTCGGGGTACCGGAACTGGAAAGCCTGTTCTCAAAGTCATATCTGCCATAAACCTCATTATTTCCTTTACCTTCACAACACGTACACCTGAAATGCTTACACAAGACCTTCTTTGGAATTCATACAAAAAAGTTTTGCGTTGACCTTTGTGTTTATAGTTAGATAGGTCTGTGTAGGTTCTTAGGTGGAAACCAAGGATAATAGGATATAACAAGTGCGGCTTCTTCCACGGCAGAGGCTTTGAGGGTGCTTCTTTGAAGGGTCTCATAGATGCTGGGTGTGTGCTCTTTGCCTCGTAGTGCTATGAACATAATCTTAAAACCTATAAATTCAGAGAATTATAAAACTTTATTGATGACCTCGGGGTTCCGAGAGCTGTAGGGTAATGAGCCTCTGCGCTGAAGGGCTTCGAGAGGAAGCATGACGAATCACTTACCGTGATTAAAAATATCTAAAAATAAGAGTCACGGTAAGCGAGGAACGCTTGGGAATGAAAATTATCAACGGTTTATTTCTTCGGACACCAACCAGAAGTTTAAATCATCATCGTAATAGACGAGCCCTTTTTTAGATAGCTTTTCAAATAACCTAGAGGCATTCTCGCCAAATTCCGATACAAGTATATCCTCTACTTCTTTAGGCTCACGAATGGCTATAGTTTCTAGCTTTGCCTTAAACCTCTCCCAATACTCCCTATCCATCGCAACTTTTTCGTCATCTATGTTTAGAACTACTGCTCCCCCGGCCTCAAGCTTCTTGAAGTACGCCTCGGGTGACCTAAGCCATTGAACAGACTCAGAAAATATTATTCCCTGTTCTTTCAATACCTCTAACGCAGTTCTCCTTTTTTGTGGTTTGGTCTCCCTTTCTGGTTGATGTTTATATTGATGCTCTTCCTTCCCTCCACCAATGCTTTCCATCATTTCCTCCAACTCTGCTATTCTCGATGATAGGCTATCAATTTTCTGTGTGAATGGATTTAAAAGGTCTTGGACAACCTTCTCTATCCTCCTTGATATGTATTCTGTGATCTCTCTCTTGGAGATATTTTTTTCGCCTGACTCAGCCAAGGAGAGTATGGCATCTTTTATGAAATCAACTGTGAGGCTATATCCACTCGATTTAGCTATTTTTGATAGTACTTTGTAGTCATCCTCAGGTATCTCAACCTTTATGACAACTTTTTTATTTTCTTCGCCCAATAAATACCACCAGGTAACTATTTATGATTTAAAGCTAATAAGTGGTTTTTAAACCATTTATGTGTATTAAAAAATTATTCGAGGTGTTTCTCGAGCCAATCAAGTAGTATTTCCATGTATTTGACCCTGCTCTTGGGCCTTCCACTCCTAGTTAAATCGTGGTTTTCCTTAGGGAAGAGGGCAAGCCTTACCTCGCTACTCAAGTTCTTCATAGCAACGAAGAGCTGAAGCGCCTGCTCATATGGACATCTATAGTCTTCTAGGGCATGCATTATTAGTAGGGGTGTGGTAACTTTATCTGCGTAGAATAAGGGGCTCTTCTCCTTGAACTTTTCAAGATCCAACCATGGGTTTCTTGATTTTAGCTGATCCTGCGTAAAATACCATCCGATGTCACTAGAGCCATAAAAGCTTAACCAATTGCTGCAACTCCTTTCGGTTACTGCTGCTTTAAACCTATTCGTCTTAGTTACTATCCAATTTGTCATGAATCCGCCATAGCTTCCGCCTGCAACAGCTCCTTTTTCTGGGTCTAGCTGTTTGACCTGCTTTAATGCATCATCAGCAATGCTCATAAGGTCCGCGTAGTCTATTTCGCCATACTTACCTCTTATGTCTGCGAATTCTTCTGTGTATGAATCACTACCGTGCGGGTTACCATATATTACTGCGAAGCCCCTTGAAGAAAGATAATGGAATATGAAATTAAACGAATATCCATAGAATGTTTTAGGCCCTCCATGGATGTATAATATCCATGGGTTACCTTCTTTCAATGCCTCCGGTAGCAGCACCCAATAGTCTATTTCTGAGCCATCCTCCGACTTAGTTTTGTAATACTTTGCATTAGAAAGGTGATACCTCTCTATAAAGCTTTTGTTAAACTCGCTGATTTTCTTATCAGAAAAACCGTCATAATAATAGATCTCTTTAGGTTCCCTATCAGACATCTTAGTGTAGGCTATTATTTGCCCACTATCAGATATGGAAAATTCGTCTATAACATAATTCTTTGGCCTCAGCACACCTTTGAGGTTTCCTTTCTCGTTTGCAGCATAAAGGTGTACATGCCCTTGATCGCTCAGCAGGAAATAGATACGATTATCTTCGCCCCATGCCATAGTAGCGTTACAGGAAGGACCCCTCACATCACTGTTTATAGAATTTTCTATGTTTCTGTTTAACCCCGGCCATACTTGCTTTACCTCCTCATTCTTTAAATTGACTATATAAAGCTTCATATGCGTAGCAAAGCCTTTTTCTAGTTTGTTACCTAAGAATGCTACCTTTTCTTCCTTAGGGCTCCATAGGACTTGTTCTATCATGTAATCCTTTATGATGCCTATGTCTTCACTTGTCCTTAAATTCAAGACCCTTATTTCGTTTAGGTACGGCTTTAGCTCGTCCTGTTGGGTTGAGTAGACAACCTTTTCACCGTTCGGCGATATATCGAAGGAGTTTATCCCATATTTGCTGTTAGTTAGCTGCATGACCTCGCCATGGGGGTAAGAGATCATAAATATGTTCCTCGGCCTATCAAATATAAAACCCTCACCATTAAAATATGGCGGTATTGTATCTACGATTAGCGCTTCCCTATCATTGTAGTTTTTCCATTCCTTATCATCAGACCTTGATAGATATATGATTGATTTGTTGTCGGAGGACCATTTAATAGACTCTATTGGCTGTCTAGAAAAAGCTATTTCATATTTTTCGTGCCCGATCTTCAATACCTTTAGGCTAAAACCCTTTTTCTTTTTCGTTACGTAAGAAATCAGGCTATCGTTATATGACCATGATGGACAATAGTCTCTAGGACCGCTTGTAAGCGGGTATACCCCTTCTCTATCATAGATCCATATGTTGCTCTTTATGTTGTTTCCCTTAATGTCTAGCTTAGAGACAAGAAATGCTATTTTCAAGCCGTTGTGAGATATGCTTGGGTTTGAAACTAGGACTATCTTTGATAGATCTTCAGCCTTTAAGTCCCTTGCCAAGAACTTCACCACCGCATTTTGTTAAAAAATTAAAAAACTATATCTTGGATATTTTTATGTATGCTTTCATTATTTCTAGTCCAGATCTAACGCCTGGGTCTTGCGATAAGGGGCTGTTAGTAAAGAATTCTTCTACTTCCTTATCATTTACTAAGCCAAAGTAGGGTATTACTCTCATTAGGCTTCTCCCTAGTATTGCAGTACCTTCAAATGCCTTGCTAAGCTTGTTAAACCCGCTCGACTTGAACCAGTTCCAAGCCACATGTCTTGCGCTTTCATTTAGCGAAGAGGTCATTAATATTAGGAGGTCTTGTAGCTTTACGTTCTTCTCCCCCCATTCTAAAGCCTTACTGACCTCTGAGGGATCCGACATAAACATCATGGCCCTTAGGTACTTGATCTTCTCAGAATCCAGTTCTGACTTAATATACATCTCCTTGAGCTTTTCAAAGTCACTTGTCGCAACGGCGTATGCTGTGTAAATGGCCTCCCTCATATCTGGCTCTACTTCCTTGCCAAACATGCTAGAGAGCTCTTGGGCAAAGTCTTTGTCTAATATAGCAAGTCTCCTCGCTATGTTGCCCCTTAAGTACCTAGAGTTTATGTCTTTTAGCTTGCCTTGTAGCTCATATTGCTTCGAATGATACTTTAGGGCGAGGTCTTTGAAAATGTTTTTGTTAAATATTGTTAGGTTGAACAGCTCTGAGGACATTTCTTCAACCGGTAAGTAAGCGTTTTCTTCTATGTTTTTGTTGACCACCTCTAGGTAATCGTTAAGGCTTGAAAGGCCTGCTAAGAGGAAGTTGTAGTAGTCGTTAATCATACCCCATTTCTCCTTTGGATTCATCTCTTCTATCAGGTCTTTGCTAATATTGTAAAAGACCCTATAGAACCCGCTCCTGTCCAGGTTTACCTTTAGGCTTTCCACTTCGCTTATTTCGACTTCGGCTAGCCTCCTGTCCATCATAAAGTCGTGTCTCTTCTTGTTGACTTTCATCGCTATTGGTATCATATATGTATTGTCGTCAAGCTTGCTTACTAGTGAAAACCTGTGCTGCTCAAGTAAAAGCTTTCCATTTTCAAGGCTTACCTTGATGTATGGATATCCAGGCTGCATGATCCAGCTGTTCATCATTTCTTTTATTGGATAGTTGCTGAAGGCCTGCAAGGATTCCCATAGGTCGTTGGCTTTTGCATTTGAATACTTAAAGTGGTTCAAGTAGTTGCTCAGGCCTGCCCTGAAGGATTCGCCAAGGAAGTATTCTATCATCCTTAATATGTTTGCGCCTTTCCCATAGCTTATGTCATCGAATATCCTTTCTATCTCTTCGGGATCCTTTACCTCCACGTGAATTGGGTGCGTAGTAGAGAGGGAATCCCTTAGCATTGCACCACTAGTTTCCCTTGCTAGAAAGTCATCCCACATCTTCCATGAGGGGATAAAGGAATCGACTGCCTTAAAGGCCATAAAGGTAGCGAAGCTTTCATTAAGCCATAGATCATCCCACCATTTCATAGTCACTAGGTCTCCAAACCAGTGGTGGGCAATCTCATGGGCCACAACTTCTCCAACCCTTTTCAATTGACCTAGCCCGGAATCTTCTTTTGCAAGCATAGCGGATTCCCTAAAGGTTATTGCTCCCCAATTTTCCATCGCCCCAAAGGCAAATTCTGGAACGGCTATGAGGTGCATTTTAGGAAGCATGTATGGAAAGCCAAAGTATCTTTCATAGAAATCAATAGAGTTTTCGGCTATCCAGGACGCGAACTCGCCCATGGCCGTTTTGCCCTTTGTCGCTGCGATAATTATCTTTCCTTTGCCTAGCTCTTCCCACCTGCCGATGCCTACATATAAAAGATACGTTGACATGGGTGGGGTTTCGTAGAAACTTATTATTTTCTTGTCTCCCTCATATTCTACGCTCTTAATAGGCATGTTAGATATGGCGTGTAGGTCCTTTGCTATTTTTAGCGTGATCCTAAAGGTCGCCTTATAGGCTGGGTTGTCGATACATGGAAACATCCTGCGGGCGTGAACAGCCTCAAACTGCGTTGATATTACATAATCATCGCCATACTTGGCCTTGTAGATCCCTACAAGCCTTTCGATTGCTTCACCGCTAAACTCTACCTCTAGGGTACCAGAAAATGAGCCGGATTTTATTACAACGTGGTCATTGTTTTGTTTAAATTCTACATTCCTCCCGTTTACCTTTGCGCCCTTTATTTCTAGTCCTACTGCATCTAGGATCACATCCCCATCGCTTGCCATCTCTATCCTTTCAACACCCTTATACTTTGTTCCGTCAAAGTCCATGCATATATTATACCTCTTTACCTTTAGGGATTGAAAAGTATTCATGCCTCAAACCTCATTTTTTGTTGTATATAGTGTAAATTTTAAGCTTATGCTGTTTGTTCTTAGATGGTATCTTAAGAAGAGACTTACTAATCCCTATTATGGGTGGCATTCGTCCCCAACGGCACGGGGGACACATCTAAGCTTTGAGGGGCTTGGAGCACCACTTTCATAACCTCTCAAGGCTTTAAAAATTCCAGCAAGCAGCTACATCCCTATGCCAAAGCTTTTTTCCTTTGCTACACTTCCCAATCCTTGAACTGTAAATTATCGTAGCATTATGGATTGGGCAGAGCTTAGAGGTATTTCTAGGATTTATATAGGTTATTGAGACGCCATACTCTTTGAAGAAATATTCTAGATATTCAAACCCGAACCTAGTTAGCCTATCCTTGTATTCAACTACTGCATTTACTTTATCTATTTACTATATAATCAAAGAGCTTCATTAAACCTCTACGATTAGCATTAAGCTCACTAGTTACATCGCTTAAAACATCTACAACCCTATAGCCTTTAGCGCTACAGTATTGCATTAAGTATTGTATTTGCCTCTCCAAATCGCCTTTCTTTTCTGGAGAACTTACACGAGCGTATATGATAGCTCTAGCTTCTTTGGCTTCACGCTTTATTCCTAATACCCTTTCTACCTCGCTATACGGTATCCTCCATCTATTAGTAGCTGTGCGATAAACCTTAACTCTACCTTCACGAACCCATTGCTTTAGTGTAGGCGTAGCCGATGCCAACAATCTTGCAGAACTCCCTAGGCTTTAGCAACCTCTCTTCTGACATTTCTTCAACCTATACTGAACAGCCCTAACAAAATTACTGTTCATACCCCTTAATATTTAGAGAAAGGTATAAAGCTATCGAACATTTAATATATATCGGGTGTAAACAGAATGATGTCAAAGAATTACCTGTTGGCCTTCAGCCTAATTATGCTTATTGCTGTTGGGATGATCCTACCTACAATATCGTTTAGTAAAGCTAATAAAAACGTGTATCTTAGCGCACCAAAAATGAATAGCTTTAAGGGCACGCAAAACTACACAAAGGAAAGCTATATTATTGTCTATCCAAACTCTATATCCCTCTTGCTAAATGGAACTGCAAAGGCTAGAGGGCATATGCTTCACAGCAAATACCTCTTTAACTTTAAAGAGTCATTCTTAAACTCCTCCAAGATAATCAATTTAAACGTTGTCAGGAAGGCTAACCCAAACATAACCTTAAAAGAGGTTAAGACTTCTTGTTATCATTATTCAAATGGTGGCTATGGTGTCTTGAAGCTCTCCTATAAGGTTTTATCAAGCAACTTTAATGCAACCTCCCATGATAATGTAACGGTTAAGGCTAATGCTGTGAACAAGCTATACTACATAAACATCTCCATCCAAGGTTCTTGGAACGTTTCTAAGAGCTCCCACAACTTTACATTTGAGAGCATGTTCTCCAACTATAGCGAATACAGCAACCTTGTTTATAGCAAAAGCTTTGTGTTGTTGAAGCTCCTTGCACACCGCAGCTTAAACTTAAACAGCATAATGAAAACGCTTAACATAAGTGGCCTAAACGTCACGTACTACAAACTTAGCGTTGGGAACAATAGCCTTTCTTTATCATTACATATGACCTTTAACGCCACGACAAGCTCGCAGAGCAACGCTACCATGCTAATAAACATGTTGATAAACAACTTCTTGCAACCAGGCTATAGGCTATCGGAGTTCTCATTCTATCAACATGGCGGCGTAGCTGAGACTAATCTCTATATTAACGAAACCTATAGTAATACTTTCAAGGCACCATTCAACTTTAACACCCACAGGCTTCAGAGGTTCGCTACTCTGAAGGGTATCAATGTTTCAAGGATAGAAAAAGCAGTTAATGCCTCGAAGCAGATAAACTCATTTATAAGCGACCACTATGTTGTAGCAGTTCCCAGCTCATTGAGCATAAATGTCTCGTCTAATGGAGAAACGGTAAGCTATCAAGTAAAGACACCAAGAATAGCATATAAAGGTGCGACAAGCCCGAAGGAAAACCTGGTCTCCTTAGACTACTTAATAGGGAATGTATCGAGCATATTACAACAGAATGGGTTCATCAAGGCATCCTCACAGATAAGGAGTTTGTATAACTTAAGCGTAACGCTTGTAGGAAAAGGGGTTTCCATCAAACCAACGCATACCACGATAGGTAACTTACCAAACGTCACCGTTACGCTCCTTGGTAGCAAGAATACCAAGGTAGCCGAGATAGGCGGGACGACTGCTGGTGTAATCATTATAGGTATAATAGTTGCGTTACTTGCTAGAAAACATATTTAGTTTTTTTAGGTGAGAGACTCTATGCTTAGAAGTAGAGTAATCCCAGTGGTGTTTATTTTTGCCATGTTTATCATAGCCTCTTTATTTTTTTCTGTATATGGTGTTTCTGCAAAAAGCGATGAGGGTATATTACTAAAGACAAACAAGACACTAATATATTACTTGCCAAGAAATGTTGGATCCCTTAGTGTGTTAAGTGGTGGGAATGAAACTGTTGTTTTGCTCCCAAACTCAGAGGCATATATTATTGGTCTTAATGGAAAAAATGCCTGTTATAGATACGGAAGCCTTGTAATATCCGGTATTTATAGGAACCAGCCGTCTATTGTAAAGGTATCAGCGACTGCAACCTATGAGGTCTATACTTTCAAGGGCTTGAATGCTTCTACAGCGCTTTACTGTGGCAAAAATGTTGTTGCGGCGGGGAATTCTCACGGCTTTCCATATATAATAAACATCTCTAAGAACGGTGTAACATCAAGCAGCATAATGGTGTATATATCCTACAGCCCTACTTCAATAAATAAGTATAACGGAAGCTATGTCCTGACCTTTGGTAATAACATAGTTATATTTATAAATAATGGGAAGGAAGCAATTGTAGCATCGCTCCCTGCTAAGTATAAGATATATAGTTCTTTTGTCAATGATGGTAGCCTTTATTTGGTCGGTTCCACTACCTACAACTATTCAAACTATGGAGTAGTAATTAACTACAATAAAAACGAATCCTATATATTGGTTTTAGGTGGAAAGCCAGGTTTCATAGGCATAGGGACAGGAAAGCTAAACGGTTATTGTGTTTATTATCGGCCTAATTTAGGCTTTGGTTATTATGTTGTAATAACTGAAAACAAGCATGTACATACCTCCTTAGTGGGCCTCTCCTATCCATTTTCATTGGCTAGGGAAGGAACATTTATGGGAGGTATTTGGTTTACTGGAAACTTTTCAATAGACAACGCTTCATATGCCGGCGGAATTTATGTTAATAGCACAATGAGCGGTAATATAGGAAGTAAGAACGCAATAGGCTGGATTATAAGTGGTATTCCTATTGTTTCAAAGGCCCGTATTGTGGAAATGAAATTGCATTACAATACAACTACCGCAAGTATAATACCTAATAGCGCATATGTCGGGAAGGGCCATGGGCATTTAATAAAAACGAATGCAATAAAAACATCTTACCTTACGTTTCAAGTTAACAGGTATGTAACCTTCGGCGAATTTGCATTTATAGCAATCCTCATAGGCCTAGCGATCTATATTCCTCTTGCAAGGAACTATGGTTGGATTTAGAAGAACGGTTTTTCGAACGATAGTATCGCATCAACAACCTCAGGTCTCATTAAAAACTCAGGCGGCCTTTCCCCCTTTGTTAGCATCTTCCTTATCCTCGTACCGCTTATTCTTATTCTATCCTCTTCCCCGTGCGGGCATATCTTTTCATTTACCATTGCTTTGCACTTTTTGCAATAAAAGGCTTCTCTTATGAACAAAGGGATTATGCCAAGGTCAGGGAACTCTTCAAACGCTTTCCATGCATCATATGGTCCATAAAAGTCGCCTATCCCAGCGTGATCCCTGCCTACGATCATGTGTGTCGCACCGTAGTTCTTCCTGACTATCGCGTGATGTATGGCTTCCCTTGGACCTGCATAATTCATCTCCATCCTCAATACGCTAAAGACGTAACTTTCCTTTGGAAAGTATCTATCGAGCAAGGCCTTGTATGCACTAACGATAACATCATCTCTAAAATCACCTTTTTTCTTCCACCCTAGGAGAGGGTTGACGAACAGGCCATCGGCAAATGTGAGGGCAGCCTTCATAATGTATTCATGTCCTGTATGAGGTGCATTCCTTGTCTGAAACGCAACTACGCTACTCCACTTTAGGTGCTCAAACAAAACCCTTGTGTCTTTAGGCCATAACCTCTGCCTCTCAAACTTCTCTTGGGGGTCTTCTAGTAGCGTTATAGGTCCAGAGATCATCATTTCTTTCATGCTCATTATCTTTAATACACCCGGGTGCTTACTGGAAGTGGTCTTGTATATGCTATACGCATGCCTTTTCTTGTCCCATGAAAAGATCTCGTTTATCCTTAGTATAGCTATGTTTTTCCCTTTATAGCTAAGGGCTATCTCATCTCCTTCTCTTAAGTCCTTTAGATGTTTTTCCTCAGCATCCAAAACTATTGGGATAGTCCAAGGAGTGTCGTCTTCAAGTCTCATAGAGTTTAACACGGATTCGTAATCATTCCTGTTCATGAAGCCCTCCAAAGGAGAGTAGACCCCATGTGCTATGTTTGCTACATCGAAGGCCCTTCCTTCATTAACCTCAAGCTTTTCCATAAAATTTGATTCTTCTCTAAGCCTTTCCAAGCTGCTTCCAACCCTTGTCCTATCTATAAGTCTTCCGCCATGTGGCCTAGAGACCATTGCTTCCACCTTTATATATATCCCAATTTCTTCAGCCTTTCAATTATTTCGTTTTTTTCTTCATCCGTCAATGATGAGGAGATCTTCTCTTCTTCCATATTGCTTGCTATCTCCCTCAAAACATATATCACGAATTGTGATACACTCGAAAAGCCTGTATCATTAATAAGGTTCTTTATCCTTTCATAGAGCGTTACTGGTATAGATACTGTTGTGTACCGGCCCTTTGGCCCAAGTTTTTTCTTCACAATCCGCACCTATAATTATATTTAATTAAGAGGTATAATAATATTTAACTCTATGAAATATATACAATGCACTGGGTGTATATATGAAGTTTGTTAAGAATGGTGCAGTCATATGGTTAACCGGCCTGCCAGGCAGTGGGAAAACAACATTAGGTAAAATGCTCAGGGATAAACTAAAGGAGGAGGGGTATAGAAGCGAGATTATAGATGGTGACTGGTTTAGGAAACACATAGATGATCAAGCAGGTTTTACCAGAGAGGAAAGGACCAAACACCTAGTAAGGGTGTCTCATATAGCAAAGCTCTTGGCTAGGAATGGTGTTATAACCATATGCAGCTTCGTGTCTCCATATGAAGAGGCCAGAAAAATGGTAAAAAGTATAATCGAGGAAGATACCGCATTCTACCTTGTTTACCTAAAGTGTCCAGTAGAGGAGTGCATCAAAAGGGATCCAAAAGGTTTATACAAAAAGGCATTAAATGGCTATATAAAAAACTTTACTGGTATAGATGATGTCTATGAAGAGCCGAGCGACCCAGACTTAGTTCTAGATACCTCTAAACGCGGCCTTCAAGAAAACTTTGACGCATTGTATCGATTTGTTAAAAACATCGTGGAGGTTGTTTTATAGATAGCAACAAGCAAAGCACTTAAATACACATAATCATAATTAGAGAAGTAGCGAAGGGGTTTGGAGCGAGTTAAAAAAACTGAAGATATGAAGTTTTATTACCTTCGAAAGCCCTCTAATAAAGATGGGGAGGGAAGGTTATCAGCTACGATTATTTCAAAAGTAGCGGATAACCAGAACGGTTAGAAATATCCTAGCCTCTTCAGCCTCTCCTTTACCTTCTCTTCATCTTCTTTGCTCATGGTCTCTTCATTGCTCTGTTCCAACAATTCATTCAACATAAATTCAATGAGCTCCTCGATTGAATTGAAAGACCCCTGGTTTTCCAAATACTTTTTCGCCCTTTCATATAAGTCCTTTGGAAGATAAACCGCAACCTTTTCCCGATCCATTCTATCACCGCATATAAGTTTTTATTTAAAAATTTAAATTTATACATCCCGAAAACTTTTGAACGGAATCAACTATGCTAGGGAGAGAGGATTCTTTGAAAGTTGATCTAAAAGAGGCATATAAAGAGTTCTATGACAAGTATAGAGCTATAGTAGGTTCGGCAACAGCCCAATAAATACTCAACAAAGAACTCTCATCCTTTAGGACGGGGAGAAGACCAGTTAGGCCTCTCAAGATCTTTGCCGAAAGTAGTTAGGGAATAGGAGAGCTGTGGAACAAACACTATTAGGAAGGGATAGCTTTTTATCTATTTTCTATAACACAATATTAATGGAAAGAGGTGCCTAGGTTTGAGCGAAAGTATAACCAGGTTAACAATAATTGAAGTGATGCAAGATATGGCCCAAGAAATAGAGAACATATCATCTATACTTTACTCCGCTGCGAAGAAAGATAATGAGGGGATAGAAAAGCTCTATAGGCAGGAGCTGTTGTTAGCCAAGGAAAAAATCTCTAGGGCAAGGGACAGGATATTCGATTACCTGGCTAACGGCAGGCTGGAGGTGCTTCCATATAAGGAGTTCTACATAAATTCGTCCTTGCAGCTTGAGAATGCGATAAATAAGTTTGACGCAGGTGTCTATAGGTTGATACTCCTCCAAGGGGCACAGAGGGACACTCATTATGATGAGGTAAACGATACCATTGTATATATCTTGGAGGAGATTTACAACTCCTCTAGATCATTAGTCGACCTGTTAAGATCCTTGCTTTCCGTAAGGAAGGCAAGTTCTGAAAAGAGAAAAATGATAGAGGAGAAGTTTAGCAGGATTGCAGATTCTGAGTCTAGGGTCGATTCCATTTATAGATCAGGTTTGGCTAAGATACTAGAATTTTATAAGGCTGAACCCTCAAAGCTCTTGCTTCTAAAAGATGCCATAGAGTACCTAGAGGACTCTATGGATTGCATATACAGCTCTTCTGTCTACATCAAATTGATAGGCATTAGTTGGCTGGCCTAAATGTCTGTAAGGGCTGATTACCAGAATGGCCTTGTGCTGATAAGGGACGTAACTGGTGCTAGGAAGATTTATTTTATGGGCTTCTATGGCAAACCCCTAAATGCAGAAAAAGTGAAGGGCGAAGGCGATATAAAGTCGCCCTTGATATTAAATTCATATGAGGCCCTATACCTATTTGAAAAAGGTTTCATAGAGATTTATGAATCTAACAATAAGGTCAAGGATGTTGAGGATTTAAAGCGGTTGCTTGATTTCGATGAGAAAAAGGAGAGGTTATATAAGGTATATAGGAATCTTAGGGACAAGAAGTTAATTGTCAGGTCAGGACTGAAATATGGTTCAGAGTTTGTAGCCTACAGGAAGGGCCCTGGGATTGATCATGCACCGTTTATAATACACTTTCATGAATATGACAGGCCTTTTGATCCAATAGAGCTCGTGAGAATAGGCAGGCTGAGCCATAGTGTGAAAAAGGCCTTTATATTGTCTACCTTAAGGCCTAACACGAAAGCGTTATACATAATATTTAAATGGTTTAAACCCTAATATATAGTTTGGGTTTGGTAGGTGGAGAGGCTACATAACAGAGGTGTATGGTTTGGGATCAAATGTTACAGGGCCTTCAAGACATGGGAAGCCCACAAATGGTAACGGATCTAGCTATTACCAAACAAGAGAGGTAAAGCCAAGGCCCATTGGAGATAAATGCAATCCTCTGTGTCCCTTCTTCAGGTGTGGTCAAAGGGCTTTGAGGATATCAACGGAATACTACAGAGGCAGGCCGATAAAGGTAGCTATGTGCTCTTGGATCGGGGACAGATGCATAGGGGCTTCGTGCAGATATGCATATTGTGAGAAAAAGGCAATGCTTCCAGACGGTAGGTGTGCGTTTGCCGTCGAAAGGAGGTCAAAAAGGGCAAGGTCATTTGAGGAAGAACTTAATGAAGAGACAGACCTTGGAGTTGAGAGTAACGTAGAGAAGCTGACTAAAAGGAGACTTTAGTTAGCCTCAAACGCCTCTATTAGCATTTCCTGACATTATTGGATGCTATAAATATTTTGGGTTTTTATAAAATGCTGCGTTATTGTATGTATTACTTCCTACTTAATGAAGTAACGTCAATAGGCGCACCAATCCTTTTAGTGCTTTAAGGCATTTCGGCGCTCCACCTCTTGTATAAGTTGTTTGATATGTGGAGCGAATCCAGTATCTTTCCTACCATAAAGTCTACTAGATCTTCAATACCCTTTGGTTTTGAGTAAAAACCAGGGGATAGGGGTAAAACTATAGCTCCAAGCCTGGAAAGTTTTAAGAGGTTTTCTATTTCCGCGGAACCTAATGGCGTTTCCCTAAATGCTACTGCTAACGGTCTTTTCATCCTTAGAAAGGCTAGCCCAGCCCTAGATATTAAGTTTAGTGGTATCCCGTTTGCTATCAACCCTATCGTTTTTATGCTAGCAGGGCATATTGCCATGCAGTCTGGTATAGAGCTCGAGCTCGCAAGAGGGGAATCGTAGTCATTTTCGCCATATAGCTTGCCATAGTTTCTCAAAAGCTTCAAAAAATCCTCTTTTTTAATACCTTCCACCTCTGCAACCTTTAGGGCGTTTTCTGAATACATTATCCCTTCTATTTCTACCTTTTCAATAGAGGACAGCGTTTCAACAAGCCTTAGCCCATAATGGATCCCGCTTGCACCCGTCAGCGCTACAGCTACTTTCTTACATTCCACTTTCTTCACCAAACACATTTTTAAGTTCCTAGCTCTATATAGGTAATCGTGCGGTGAAGGTTTATGGGCAGAATGAAAGGTTATTCTAGCGTGGGGCTGGCGACAAGGTTAAATAGAATTTTAAAAGATGATAGGGTCGTTGTATTCGCCTTCGACCATGGCCTTGAGCATGGCCCAACGGATTTTCAGGAGGATAGGTATTTAGCAAAAACAATACTAGAGAAGGTAGTTTCTGCAGGCGTTGACGCGATAATGTTGCTACCAGGTATGGCGAGGCTTACCCATGATATATGGGCTAATAAAGTAAGCCTTATAGTGAAGCTTACTGGAAAGACTAGTTTGAGGCCGCAGCAATCCCAATACCTACAAACAAGGCTAGGATCCGTAGAGGAAGCAATCTCTATGGCAGCAGAGGCCGTGGCTGCGACCGTATATTGGGGTAGTGATTATGAGAATTTGATGCTTCAAGAATGGTATTTTATCAGAGAGGAGGCAGATACTTATGGGATGCCACTTTTGCAACTAGCTTATCCGAGGGGTTCTGCAATAAAGAATAGGTATGATCCAGAAGTAGTCATGTATGGAGCAAGAGCTGCTGCCGAGGTAGGAGCCGATATGATAAAGACGTACTATACTGGGAGTAAAGATACATTTGCAAAGGTGGTCCAGATGGCACAGGGCATACCTGTAGTTATGAGCGGGGGTGCTGTAAGGGAGAAGCCAATTGATTTCTTAGAAGACGTTTACAACGTTATTTCGGCTGGTGGTAGTGGGGTTGCTGTTGGAAGGAATGTGTTCAGGAGCAGCAATATTTCGGGTATGATGAGGGCTATAATGAAAGTTGTCCATGAGAATGCCATGCCAGAAGAGGCCGTTAAGGAACTAGAAAAATAAACAATATTAAAAAGCTAAAAACTACATATATTAAGGTATTAATTGCTACCAACAGTAATTGGTGTTAGACATGGAAGAGGCAAAAGGTATAGATGTCACATCAGTTGGCCATGCCTTGATGGACTTAAGGTTCATAGTCGACCACTTTGCTAATCCTGATGAAGAGGCTGATATACTTTCCCAATCAACAGGACCTGGTGGATCGGCAATTAACGTAGCGCTAAATGTAAAAAAGTTGGGCGGGAACTCTGCTATAATAGCAAAAGTAGGGCTGGACACCTTTGGAAGGTCTATAGTAGATGATCTAATGAGGACAAAGGTCGATATTTCAGGCTTGAAGGTTTGCTTTGGTGAAAGCGGTTTTTCTATAGTAACCATTGACAGGAGAGGCAACATCTCCCTATATGGCTATAAGGGTTGTGCCGAAAATCTAATGCCTAACGAGATAAGTGAAGATATAATATCTAGGTCTAAATATATACACATTGCAAGTTTGAGGCCAGATACTTCCATAAGGGCTGCCATACTTGCCAAGGAATACAACTCCTTCGTCTCATGGGATCCTGGTAGGAGGTTGAGCCTAAAGGGCCTTAACAGCCTAAAGGGTCTTATAAAGCTCGTTGATATAGTGTTATTGAACCAACATGAATGCAAAAACTTGACAGGCATAGATGACCCAGCAAAGTGCTCCATGACAATAAGGGGTGTGGGACCGGACATAGTTGTTGTAAAGATGGGTCCTAGGGGACTGTATTCGAATTCTGATGAGTTTGAAGGATACATGCCTACATTTAGGGTGAAGGAGGTCAAGGACTCTACTGGAAGTGGCGATGCCTTCGCTTCAGCTTTTTTGCTCAGCCTTTCAAGGGGAGAGAAGATGAAGTTTGCCTTACAATATGCGCAGGCTGTGGCCGCATTGAAGGTAACAAGGCTAGGGGCAAATGCCATACCAACTAATGAGGAGGTAATGAGTTTTCTAGAAGAAAATAAACTAGAAGAAAATAAAAAAGAACATGGAATAAAGGATTAGGCTGGAACTAGCTCATAGGTTAGATATCCCTCTGGTTCTCTTTTGACTATTTCTACCTTGACCTTCATACCTACTTTTAGTTTTTTAGGATCTGTTTCTCTTACCCAGGCTAGGACCTGCACTCCGTTCGTGAGCTTTGCTATCCCTACAGTATAGTCGTTGTAATGGGAGAAGCTGAATGGTTTGGTGTTTATTACTGTATATGTTAGTAGCTCGCCCTCCTTTGGGAGCAGAACCCACTCGACTTCGCTATCAATAGAAGTTGGACAATCAATCTGCGGAGGGAATAGTATTTCGCCTGTTTTTGAGCACTTCGTGGCCATGAGTTTTCCTTCAGACAAGGACTCGAAGAACTTTCTCGTCTTCTCAACGCTTATCATAAACCTCAGCTTCAGCTCCCTTTGGTCATACCATATAGCAACGTTTGTTTTCGGATCAACTATCATTGGCAGGCCTATGCTGGACTTCATGCTGCTCGCAAACGTTTCGAGCTGACTCAAGAATTTTTCCGCTTCCTCCTTCTGGCTCTTAGGCATCTCCTTCACCTCAAATATCTTTGGGCTTATCAAGCCCAAGGATTGTCACATAGGCATAATGTCCTGTACCCCCAACGTTGTGTGCTATGGCCCTTCCGTTTTTAATCGTTGCTTGCCTTCCTTTGTCCGCTTTATTGAGCAACTGCTTGGTGAGCTCTGCTATCATGCTTTCTCCAGTAGCACCTATCGGGTGGCCTTTTGCTTTAAGGCCGCCACTCAAATTAACTGGTATCAGGCCTCCTATGTATGTTTGGCCTTCCTTTGCGACTTTATAGGCCTCACCCCTCTTGACAAAGCCTAAGTCTTCGTATGCCATTAGCTCAGCTATTGTAAAGCAATCGTGGACTTCTGCTACGTCAAAATACTTTGCCGTGTTTTCTGGCTCAAGCCCGGCCTTCTTGTAGGCCATCTTTGCGGCAAGCTCTGCTGCTCTAAGGCCGGTAAAGTTACCCCTCCTGGAGAGGTTTGCGCTGCCAGATCCAGCTCCAACAGAATGGATCCAAACAGGCGAGTCCGTTATTTTCTTTGCAACCTCTTCACTTGCCAATATTACCGTAGCGCTTCCGTCGGTAATGGGTGAAGAATCAAAGAGTTTAACAGGCCATGCTATGTACCTGCTGTTCATACATGTTGGCATGTCTATCTTCCTCTGGAATTGTGCCTTGGGGTTGAGGCTGGCATAGTAATGGTTCTTGATAGCGACTTGGCATAGGTCTTCTTCCGTAGCACCATACTTGGCCATGTATGCTGTTGCGTAAAGCGCATAGTAGCCTGGAAAAGTCAAACCGAAGTTTTCGAATTCCCAGAAGTAGTTTCCTGCCCTTCCTATGAATTCTACTACCGTAGGCGTAGAGCTTTCATTCATTTTCTCTACTCCAGTAGCCATGGCGATGTCAACGTGACCGGAGGCCACGGCGTTGTATGCGTTGTATACGGCTGCGCTCCCAGAAGCACAGGCTGCTTCTATCCTATATAGCGGTTTTCCTGTCATGCCGGCATATTCTGAGACCACAACAGCCGATAGGGGTTCGCTGCTCCATCCGCCAACATTTGAAACTGCAAGGTATTGGACTTCTTTTGCTTCAAGGTTTGCCTCCTTCAGTGCTTGTTTTATTGACTCGTAGGTAAGCTCCGCCAAATTCACATCATTCCTAACACCGAACTTAGAATGACCAGTTCCCACTACTGCTACTTTTCTACCCAAGCTTAGCACCAGGAGTATAGTAGTGTCCATAAGGTGTTTATAACTTTCATTTTTGGAATGTTTAAGACGTAATAAGTGGAAAGGTTTATAACCTTGTCAAAAAGGTAGGGTTTATAAACCTAGTAACTTCCTATGCACAATAGATTTTAATGTTCAATCTTAATTATTTTCTATTAATATAAATGATTAAAGGGTGGAAAAGTGTCACTTAATGAGTTTAAGGAAACTCTCCAGAGGATTTATGAGAATGCTGTAGCTAAGGACAGGGAGATTAAGTCGTGGAACAAGGTATACCAGTTTGTTGTTGAAGGCGTGGGGGATTTCTACATAGAAATATCAAACGGAACTATGAAGATAGCTGACGGTAAACATCCTAACCCTATAGCAACGCTATCAGCAAGCCCTGACGTGATAAAGAAGATTGTAAGCGGCGAGTTAGATTCTATGAAAGCCTTTATGTCAAGGCAACTAAAAATTACTGGAAACGTCTTAGATACTGTGAATCTAAAGAAGTTAATAGACCTCGGTCTAGGTAAGCAATAACCCTTACAAAGCAGGAGAGCATCACTTAGCGTATAATTTGCAAAGGCTTTTTTTAACTTTTTTAACTATGAGTTTTTCTTGCTGTTTTTTATCCACTATAGCGTCAATGCAAATTCAAGTCTTTAGTAATTTTCACGTCTAATACATCCGCTCCGTCTATTCTATACCTTATGAAACCGAATTGGGATCTCTTTAGTATTGCACTATATGTATTAAGTGACCTTAATATGCCAGAATTTTCTCCATCGATAAGAAGGAGCTTTGCTTTGTTACCTTCAGAAATTGTACTTGGTGTCATATCCACAATTTTATAGCCGTTTATGAACAAAGCCCTCAGTAGGATCTTCGCTATTTCATCGCTTCTAAGCCCTTTAGACCTTAAATATAGGAGTGCTATGTTTGCCTCCCTATATATATCTGGTAGGGACCAGGCGGCGTTGTCCGTTCCTAGGGCAAACGTTATCCCTTGTTTGATGGCCAGATCTATTGGAGGAAACCTTAGGCCATGCCATAGATTGCTTGAGGGGCAAAATACCAGGTTAACCCCCTTATCACTTATTTTTACAATATCTTGCTCCTCGAGGTAGGTACCATGAACAAGTGTATCAAAACCTAATTCAATGGCCAGCTCAAGATCCCTCTTTCTCCTGTTCTCCATATCCTCGGCTACATGCGTCTGGGAATACCTTTGTTGCTTTATGAGCACTTTTAACATGTCTGGGTCGTAGTCAAGGGGGGCAGATATTCCTAGACCATCGCAATTCTCAGGAAAGTTCGGCCCAGGCCTCCCAAGCGTTACTATTTTCAATTTATCCTCTAAACCCCTTGAGGCCTCTTTAGACGCCAGGCATCCCACTCCTCCCCCTTCTCTAAAGTCTATCAAGAGGCCCATACCCATTAGATAGGAAGTAATGTAAAATTCCCTAATACCTGAAACGATTTTTTGATATGGTAGGGTTTTAAACAACCTGTGTTTCAAGCCATTAGGATATGCAACAAGCTCGTGCAACCCCTCGCTGATACCATATTCAGGAAAAGAGTTGTCGCCGCTATGGACGTGGGAGTTTGCCGGCTGCGGTATTACGATCAAGCCTTCACCGCCGAGGTAGTTTTTGCATTCATTATAGCCTCCAATAGATTCTATTATGCCATCTTTTCCAATTGTTATGCAAAGTTTTCTTTTAACTTCCAATTCTTCACCTATCAAGCCAAGGCCGGCCTTTACCTCCATTTTGCAACCACGCTTCTTAGAGGTTATCTGCTACCCCCTTAATATAGCGATATTGTTAATTTATATTTAAAAAGGTGAGCTAAAAACAGTTTTATAGAGGAATGAGAATCTCATGGTGGGACAATGTCATACATGGTAGAACAAAGATTTAGATCGATGATGCTAAATCAAGTCTACGTGATAATCTATTCTGTTCTCGCCGCGTTTATTGGAATTAATTATATGCTCTTCATATTGGTTATGATATTCATTGCTGTAAGCATGTTCTTACAAAGCTACCTTAGTGGGAGTCCAGTTGGAAAGAAAGTGAAGGCCGATGATGTACTTAGGGGTAAAAGGCTGTATCATGAGCATGAAACTAGAAGCATTCAGACGAAGGACAAACAGGTTATGGCAGACTTTCAAGAACAATCGAAGTTCAGCATGTATAACATGATAGGTATGTTCATCGGCCTTATATACTTCTTCGTATTTTTCAAGTATGTGCCGGCGCTGAGCAATTTGTTAATGGCATATATAGGATCCAATATAAGGCTGGACTTTTTCCTGGCATTCCTCATATACTTTGAGGTTTATTTCGTTATTACAATTTTAAACATGGAGTGGGCAGTCAGGAAGGTAAAGAGGCTTCCTATGATAAACACGCCCTCGCAGTATACTATTACAGATAGGGGTATCGTCATGAAGGGGTTGGTAACTACAAAGGGGATAGCATTTCCTTTGCCTAGGGACATAAACATGACCCTAAATGAGGAAAGGAGGTTTGTTGAGCTAATAAAGGAGGGAAAAAGGACGATAACCAAAATAAGGTTCTACTCTAAGAACCCTAGGAGGTTATATGATATCTTTAAGAAATATGGTCAGATAAGGGAATAGTTATAGTTTTCTTGAATGTAAAGAAAAAGGTTAAAATATGTGTATTTACATTCAATAAACCGTGTAGAAAAGGGTGTTAGAGTTGCCTAGCGAAAGTAGAGCAGTTAGTCCAATGAAATATTTGAGAGAGGCCATGGACACGCAGGTATACGTGAAGCTTAAGGATGGGAGTGAGTTTATCGGTGTGCTAAAGATGACAGACACTACAATGAACCTAGTTTTAGACGATTCGATAGAGGTTAAGGATGGGAAGCTAATTATAGCTAAGGTTGGCAAGATCCTTATAAGGGGGAGCATGGTTCAATACATAAGCTTCACTCCAGACATAGCAGCGGCTGAGGCCCTCTCGAAGTAACCTCTTGAGGATGAAATCCGCGCTTATGTTTCAAAAAGTGAAAGGTTTTATACTAGATACCAATATAGTATATTTGGATAGGTGAGGCTATTGCCGATTAGAGCTGTGTTGTTGGGGGCAGGTCCTGGCGCGGCGTATTTTGTGGCTGGTATAGAGAAGCTAAAAATGGGTGAAATTGAAAATTATGGCATTCCATTTGCTGGCATGTTCAAATCCTACAGGCCAGAGGATATACAAGTTGTAGGGGTCTTTGATGTCGATAACAAAAAGGTAGGGCTTGACATGTATTCCCTCTCCTCAAAAATGCTGGAAGACAGTAACATACCAAAGTCGTTAAAGGACATAGAGGTGCTGAGGGGTATCCATTGCAATAGCCTGAAAGGTTTGCCTGTAGATGCAACTGGTCTCGATGACATAATTGGTGATGCCGGTGTTGCTATAAATGAATTCATTTCACTATTGAACAGGCTTAAACCAGATATTATTGTGAATATAATTACTACGGAAAAACAGGTGCAGGTAAGCAACGAATCTGAATTCTTGAGCATTGGAGATACGTGTAAGGGGGGTGCCTCAATTTCATATGCTTATGCATCGGCAGAATACAGCAGGTTGCACAACAGGGTCTCGTTTATAAACCTGACCCCACCCTTAGTGGCGAATTCACCTGGGGCAGTCTCTTACTTCGAAAAGGTAGGGTCACTTGTCTTTGGTGATGATGCAGCTACTGGAGCCACCCCCCTTACTGCTGACATGCTAGAGCACATGGCAGAAAGGAACAGGAAGGTTTCTTCCATAGCCCAGTTTAACATAGGGGGTAACATGGACTTCCTGAGCCTTACTGAGACAGAGAGGAACAAATCGAAGGAAAATACAAAAGGAAGCATAGTTAATGATATACTCGGCTATGATGCCCCACATTACATCAAGCCAACAGGTTTCCTAGAACCCCTCGGGGATAGGAAATTTATAGCAATGCACATCGAATACATAGGTTTTGGGGGCTTTGTGGATGAGATAGTTGTGACTGGTAGGATAAATGATAAATCAAACCTAGCCGGTACGATGGCATCCATAATCCCTATAACAAAGGCACTCCTTGACAGGGAATACAAGGGCACCATCTCTAGCGTAAATAAGTTCTTCATGAAAAGGCCCGGCCCGTTAGGCACGAGGAACGTTTCAAGGATTATAGCATACAACGATCTCTTAAAGGAACTAAAAGGATTGGACGCTATATGACCCTTAAACTACAAGGGCTTGGCTAGGCTTGGGCGCTTACTTTATGCTTTTTGCCGATTAATAGATGTGGTTTGCATTATAAGTTTTAAATGCTTAAGGGGATGCATAATATAGCTTTTCTTAGACTGTTGCAGGTGGTTTGTGGTTGCCCTGGTCTCAATTACAGTTATATATTGGGAGGATTTTGCGCGGGCCTTTAACTTTTTAAAACTTTTCTCAAAAGCACTATAATGGGGTTTTGGTATGAGGATAAAAGCGGCTGTGCTTAGGGAATTTAACAAACCTTTCTCTATAGAGTACATAGACCTGAAGGAGAAAGAAGGCGAGGCAATAGTAGACATAAAGACGGTAGGCGTCTGCGGTAGGGACTTGGTTGCATGGAAAGGAGGATTTAAAAACCTGAGAACCCCCCTGATCCTAGGACATGAAATATTTGGCCTGTATAAAGGGAAGCCTGTTGCTGTATTTCCTGCAAGGGTATCGAACTCCTGCAAAGGTTCTCATAGTGAAGGGCTTTGCTATTCAATTCTAGGGGAACAAACCCAAGGTGGCTATGCAGAAAAGATTTCCGTTCCTATGTGGAACCTAATACCGCTAAATGATTCAGGGCTTGAAAAGTATGCAGCAGCTACGTGCGGCGTAGCTACTATTATACACGCTTTGAAGGTAGCTGGCCTTGATAAAGGTTCTAAGGTCTTAGTGACTGGGGCAAGTGGAGGGGTAGGAATACATGGCATTCAATACCTTATTGATAAGGGATATCAGGTCTATGCCCACGTTAGATCGGATGAAAAGGAAAAGATAGTGAAAGGCCTTGGCGCCTATCCTGTGAGGTCCTTCGAATTTTATAAAAGCGAGGGAAAGGTAGATGGTGTGTTTGAAATAGTTGGCGGAATAACAATAAACGATAGCATGCTATCGCTTAAAATGGGAGGTAGGCTCGTTCTTATAGGGAATATTAATGGCAAGGATATAATCCTATCAAGGCCAGCCTTTATTGTAATGAACGAGATAAATATAACAGGCTCCGCTGCATATACAAGGGAAGAGTATGAAGAAGCAATAAGAATAATCTCAATGGATAAGGTGAGATCATTCTACAAGGTTTACAATTTCGAGGATATTAATCAAGCCTACTATGACATAATGCATGGAAGTATCATAGGGAGGGCCGTGTTGAATATGGGTTAAAGACGATAGTCACTTTAGCTTGTTTTTTACATCGTTTTAGGAGGGATAGAAATGAGTGAAATAGCCTTCATTACTGGTGGTGATAGGGGTATAGGGAGGGCCGTCATGAGGAAGTTTGCTTCTCAAGGTTTTTCTATCATCATTTCATACAACAAAAATGGGGATGAGGCTAAAAAAGCTGTAGAGGAAGCATTAAGCCTTGGTGCAAAGG